>JBIIRG010000166.1:0-6786 GCA_044341665.1 Phycisphaerales bacterium
AAGGACTTCGTGCCGCTCGGGCTCGAGTTCCTCATCTGGCTCAAGGTCTCGCGCGAGTACCGCGACATCGTGCTCGATTCGCCGGCAATCAAGCCCGCGGTCAAGGAGTCGATCCGGCAGGGCAAGTGGGAGTTCGAGTTCCCGACCCCCTTCGGCTTCCGCGTGATGGAGAAGCCCAAGGTCACCGGCGCCGAGGTCGTGCTCGACACGGGCGCAAGGCCGTTCCTCACCAACGGGGTCTGGAACGAAGCCAGCAGGCGCGTCGAGTTCAAGGGTGGCTTCTACGAGGGCAAGTACCGCTACACGACGTACAACGCGCCGTACTACGCGGTGTGGGCGCTGCCCTCGCAGCGGCAGGAGTCGTGCTTCGGCGCCGTGATCCTCGAGAACGAGTCGCTGGCCGAGTACTGCTCGTGGGAGGCGGCGCTCGGCGATGCGCTGCGCGAGCGGTGGATCAAGGCGCTCGACGCCCTCGCCGCCACGAAGGACGCGGGGCCGAGCTACGAGATGATGGTCGAGCTCGCCAAGGACCACCCCGTGGTGCTTCCGCTCGCCAAGTGGATCGCCGAGCGCGCGGGCAAGCCGCTCCCCGAGGAGTTCAAGCCGCGCGAGGCCGGATCGGAGCCGAAGCCACCGCCGCCATCCGCGAGCGCTTCGCGTGCGCCGCGTGGAAACACCGCCGCCGCGATCGATCCGACCGCGGCGGCGCGTTGAACGGCAGCAACTCCACGCACGTCTGGGCGGCGCGGGATCAGAACCCGACGCTGGCCCGCTCGCCCTGCTTGACGATCTGCGCCTCGCCCTCCCACACCGATCGGCCGGTGGTGGTGTTCGTCAGGCTCATCTGCAGGATGTAGGCGACCTGTCGCGTGCTGCCCGCGCGCGCACGGTCCTCGAGCAGCTTGGCGGTGATCGTGATGTCGGGGACGTTCTTGTTCGAGGCGTCGGTGTCGATGCCCGCAGCGCGGTCCTTGCGCCGCTGCGCCTCGCGCGCGATCCGGTCCTCGGCGCCGCCGAAGAGGTCGTCGGCCATGATGACCTCGACGCGTCCCGTGTTGATGAGCGCGATGCGGATCTTCTTCATGATCGCGTCGGTGTCGAACTGCTGGGTCGTCGTGTTGACGACGGGATTCAGCAGCAGTCCCGCGGGCTGCGCGGGCAGCCGCGCGAGCGTGCCCGACGAGACCATCGACTGCACGACCTGGTCTGAGAGCATGCTCCAGTCCTGGATGTTCATGCGGTCGACGTTGACGACGAGCTCGTTGCCCTTCGGATCGACGTACTTGGCGTTCTGGCAGCCGCTGCCGAGCAGGAGGGCGGACGCTGCGAGCAGCGCGGAGACTGCGGTCGGGATGCGGGTGGCGGAGTGGATGGCGGTGGAGTGGCGCATGGAAGGGCGGAAGAGGCGTGAATGAAGTGGTCGAAGGGCGGGGGATCGGTTGCGACGCGGCGTCGGTCGCCGCTCAGTGCTTCTGGTCGAGGAAGGTCACGCGCCAGTCGGTCGCGGCAGGCGAGGGCGCCACCGACGTCAGCGTGACGGTCTGCTTGGGCTGGATGGCGACGCTCGTGAACGCGCTCGTCGGGCTCGGCAGCGGCACGCCGCTCGCATCGAACCACTCGAAGCGGTAGCTGAACCGCTGCAGCGTCTCCTGGTCGCTGTAGACGTCGACCGCGATCTTGCGGATGTTCTCGTTGACGGTGCTCTCGCGCACGCCCACGATGTTGGCCTTGTAGTTGAGCCAGCCGTTCCGGACGATGCGCTCGAACGGCACGTTGGAGCCGAAGCGGGCGCTGCCCGACTGCGCGGTGTTCGCGGTGCTGCAGCCTGCGGCGGCGAACACGCCCGTGAGCGCGAGGACGGTCGAGGCGAGCGCAGCGCGGTCGAGTCGTGGAAGTGACATGGTCGGGATTCGCATGGTTCTCTCTCGAGGTCTGATGGTCGCGCTATCGCGCGGGGAACCGCATGGTACGCACCGCGGGGGTGGCGCCGGAGGCGGGAAGCCGCACATGGACGAGCGTCACGCCGCTCGATTCCACAGCGAGGGGACCGATCCTCTGCCCGTCGCCGAGGTCGAGCGACACGAGGCCGTCGGACGGCGCAGGCAGCCGCGCGTAGAGGACTTCCTTGGGAAGCGTGGTCCAGATGCGCAGGTCGGCGCTGTTGGTGGCGAGCTGGTAGATCATCCCGCCGAGCGCGACCGCCCAGGCCCCGTCCCGATTCCGTCCGCCGCCGGCGGCCTCCTGCAGGAAGTAGGTGCCGACGGCCTTGGCGCCGCTCGACGCAAGCGTGATGGCGATGATCGCAGGCAGCCGTCGGTTGAAGTCGCCCGCGACCACGGCATCCATGTCGGTGAGCCGCGCCGACGGATAGCTCGCCGCCCCCGCGCGCACCGTGAACCCGCTCGTCCCGCCGCCGTGAAAGCGCAGCACGGGAAACGCAGCACCCACGTACGGCACCTGCCGGATGAAGAGCGGGATGCTGATCTTGAACTCCTCGAGCGACGGACCCATGCCCGACTCGACCAGCACGTACACGGTCGGCTCGAGCGCGCCGCCCGTCGATGCCTGCTCCGCGAGCCGCGCGTCGTCCTCCGCATAGCGGCGATCGCTCTCGCCGAGCATGCCGGCGACCTTGCGGAAGCCCACCGTCGCCTGCGCTGCGGCGTCGCGCCTGCCCGTCATCATCTGCTGCACCGACTGCAGGTAGGTCGTGTAGGGGATGGCGAACTCGGCGTAGCCCTTCATGTCGCGGATCGCGCCATACGCCGAGTCGAGGCCCGACTTCATGCGCGGATCGGCCATGGCGCGCTCGGTGTCGTAGCGCTGCGAGGTGCCCGCTTCGCGCGCCTTCTGCTCGAGCGTCTCGATCTCGCGCGCATGCTTGTCGAGCGCGTCGCGCTGCCACTCGTAGGCGCGCCGCAACGAGACCCCTGCGGCCTCGAGATCGCCCCGCGCGAGGTGGTTGAGCGCCTGGTAGGTCGAGCACATGATGCGGTCGTACGTGGTGCCGCGGTAGGTCACGACGGTCTGGTTCGTGAGGATCGCCGCGGCCTGCTCCGACACGCGCACGTCGGGCTCGGTGTCGAGGTACCGCCACATCTCCTCATCCGCGAACCCGAGGGCGTCCATCGACCGCTGCGCCTCGCCCGCGGCCGCGTACACGGCACCTGCCTCGAGTTCGTAGAGCAACCGGTCCTTCGCGCTCGTCCGGCGGTCGGCGAGCAGGGGCTCGAGGAGTTCGGTCGCCTTGGGATACGCGCCGCGCTGGTACGCGGCCGCAACCGGCCGCATGCGGTCGGCGTGCGAGCATCCGGCGCCCGCGACCAGCGCCCACGCGCAGACCGAGATCAGGCACAGCGCGCGCATCGCCGAGGTGCGAAGCAGCGTGGTGGGCAGCCGGAGATGTCGGGACGCAACGCGTGTCATGGCGGAGGTACTGGGCTCTGTCGCAACCGAGACTTGGTGCGGCGATCGCGATCGGCAGGTCGGAAGCGAATCGAGGCGACCACTTTATCCCGCGAATCGGGCCGACCTGCTTCCACTGCTTTTCTGCGCGCGAATTTCCAAGCGACCACGATCCCGCGGGATCGGTCATAATCGACCCTTCGCGCGGGGAGCCCATTCCCGCCCGGGAGCCTCCATGCACGCCGTTCGACTTCTCCTTGATTCCGTCCTCGACTATGCCGGGCTCTTTCCGCCGGCCAAGCTCGAGATGCAGCCGACCGTGTCGAACTTCGCGCGCTACCGCAAGGGCGCCGACAGCTGGATGCTCTCGCGCCTCATCGTGCCGGTCACGCGCTTTCCCGAGTTCGTGAACTGCGCCGATCCGCTGCTGCCCAAGACGGCCGACGCAGAGGGCGACGAGCCCTGGCCGTTGTCGGTGCTGGTCGCGCCCGCGTCCGACCGCCAGATCGTCGAGGACCTCGAGCGGATCGAGCGCTTCAATGCCCGCATGGAGGACCGCGACTTCAGCCGCGCCCACGGCCGCGCGCTCATCGACACCGTCGAGACCAAGGCCACGACTCCGCACGAGATCGACCGGGCGCTCGAGTATGTGCCCGACGACATCTTCGCGTACTTCGAGATCCCCGCCGACGGCGACCCGCGCGGCCTGATCGCGACCATGGCCTCGCTCGACGCCGGGGCCAAGATCCGCACGGGCGGCCTCACCGCCGACGCGCACCCGACGCCCGACCAGCTGGCACGATTCCTCAAGGTGTGCCGGGCGGCCGAGGTGCCGTTCAAGGCCACCGCGGGGCTGCATCACCCGTGCCGCCATCTCGCGACCGACGTCGGCTGCATGCAGTTCGGCTTCCTCAACGTGTTCGTCGCGGGCTGCATGCTCTGGCACGACGACGCGATGAGCGAGAAGGAGCTCATCGAGATCCTCACCGAGGAGCGCGCCGACGCCTTCGACTTCGGCCCGATGGGGCTCGTCTGGCGCAAGCGCTCGCTCAAGTTCGACGAGATCGCCGTCGCGCGCGAGCGCTTCGCGCACAGCTTCGGCTCGTGCTCGTTCGAGGAACCGCTCGCCGACCTGCGGGCGCTCGGGCTCCTGCCCGCTGCAGAGGAGGTGGCGTCGTGAGCGTGAACGTGCTGCTCGATCCGTCGGATCCGAATCTCCGCAGCTGGGTGGCGAGCGCCAACCACGCGGACGGCGACTTTCCCATCCAGAATCTCCCCTACGGCACCGTCGATGGCGGCGTCGCCGTCCGCATCGGGAGCAAGGCGCTCGTCCTGCGCGATGCGCTCGAGGCGGGGCTCTTCGTGAAGAAGCTCGCGTCGGACGACGAGTTCCAGCGCGCCGTCGACATGCCGTGGCTGAACGGCCTCGCGGAGCTCTCGCCCGAGCAGCAGGCGATGCTGCGCCAGAACCTCGCCTACATGCTGGCCGAAGGCTCGCCCGCGCGCGCCAAGCTCGAGCGCCTGCTGCAGGACGCCGCCGTGCCGCCCGAGGACGCGCCGTTCGTCGTCGGCGACTACACCGACTTCTACGCGTCGCTCCACCACGCGACCAACGTCGGCTCGATGTTCCGCCCGACCAATCCGCTGCTGCCGAACTGGAAGCACGTGCCGATCGGCTACCACGGCCGCGCGAGCTCGATCGTGCCGTCGGGTACGCCGATCGTGCGCCCCTCCGGCCAGACGGTGTCGAGCGACGATGGTCCGCCGTCGTTCGGGCCGTCGAAGCTCATGGACTACGAGCTCGAGGTCGGCTTCTATGTCGGAGTCGGCAACGAGCTCGGCTCGACGATTCCCGTGGCCGATGCGTGGAGCCGCATCTTCGGCTTCTGCCTCGTCAACGACTGGTCGGCGCGCGATATCCAGAAATGGGAATACCAGCCGCTCGGCCCGTTCCTCGCCAAGAACTTCGCGACCACGGTGTCGCCGTGGGTCGTGACCCGCGAGGCGCTTGAGCCGTTCCGCGTGCCGGGGCCGCCGCGCTCGGCGGAGGACCCGCGGCCGCTCGCGTACCTCGACGATCCGAACGGATCGAACCTCGACATCACGCTCGAAGTGCACATCGCGAGCCTGAAGATGCGCGAGCAGGGCCTCGCGCCCACGCTTGTGTCGCGCGGCTCGTTCCGCGACATGTTCTGGACGCCCGCGCAGATGCTCGCGCACCACGCGTCGAATGGCTGCAACATGCAGATCGGCGATCTGCTCGCGTCGGGCACGGTGTCGGGTCCGACGAAGGACTCGCGCGGCTGCCTGCTCGAGCGCACGTGGAGGGGGACCGAGCCGATTTCCCTCGCCGACGGCACCGAACGCAAGTTCCTCCAGGACGGCGACGAGGTCATCATGCGCGGCTACTGCGAGAAGCCAGGCCGCCCGCGCATCGGTTTCGGCGAGTGCCGCGGCATCGTCATGCCGGCGCGCGCCACCTGACCTCGCGCGGCCGACCGCCTGAGAGGTTCAGCGCGTCGCGTCACGAGTCATCGCTCGGTCGCGTGTGGCATCCGTTCCCGCTCCGCCGTCGATCACTTCGCGCGCGCCGCCAGCGACTTCCAGTCGAGGTCGATCTTGTGCCCGAGCTGCGGCTTCAGGCGCGCGATCGTGCCGGCGGGTACCTCGATCACGAACTGCGCGCGGCGATTCGACGAGTAGCGCTTGAGCCCGGACTCATACGCCGCGAGCGACTGGCCTTGCGTGCGGAGTGGCTCCTTCTTCGCCTCGTGCAGCGCCGTGATCTTGCCATCGACGTCGACGAACACCATGTCGAGGTCGATCAGGCAGTCCTTCATCCAGAAGGAGAGCACCGAGGCCTTCGGATAGACGAACACCATCGCCGTTCCCGCAGGAAACGCGGTGCGCGCGCCCATGCCCGCGGCGCGCGAGGCGTCATCGAGGCAGAGCTCGCAGCTCCACTCCTCGCCGAGGAACGAGAACTTCTCGCGCGGCAGTCCTTGCTGCGGCTCGACGTGCAGGATGGCGCCGGCTGGCTTGGCCGCAGGCGGCGTCTCGGCCGCTTGGGTCTGCGCGAGACCGAGCGTGCATGCGAGGAGAAGGACGGTGCAGGCTGGCATGGTTCGGGTGCCCTCGCTCGGAGCTGCCGTCAGTTCCAGGTATCTGCCGACTTGCCGCCGCGCGTCCCAGCGACGGCCTTCGCCTTCGCAGGCTTTGCCGCCGTCGTCGCAGCCTTCTTGCTCTTCGCCGGCGCCTTGGCAGCCGGCGCGGCGTGACCGTTCGTCGCAGCCTCGCCCGGCTCCCAGCCGTGCTCCCACGATCGCGGGTAGTTGAGGTCGTCGAGATCGAGCGCGGCCTTGGTCGGATAGAGCGGCGCGA
>JBIIRG010000167.1:0-6727 GCA_044341665.1 Phycisphaerales bacterium
GCGCTGCGCGGTCGGCAGCTGCGGCACGAGCGTGTCGCGCAGCGTCCGCAGTCCGATCACGTCGCCGAGCGAATCGAAGGCGCCGCCGATCCCGATCCGCTCCGCTGCGTCGCGAAGGTCGCCCAGCCCGGCATCGATCGTGCTGGCCGCATCGCGCGCCCGCCCGAGTTCCATGAAGGCGCGCGCGGCGCATCGCGTCCGCAGAACGAGGACCGAGAACCGCCCGCTCTCCGCCCATTCGCGGTCCGCCGATGGCCCGCAACGGCACACGAGTTCAACGCCCTCGAGCATCCGCCGCGCGTCCGCAAGCGCGCGCACCGCGTCACCGACCGCGAGGAACGCCACCGCACGCTGCTGAAGCTGGCCGAGCTCGAGCCGCACCGCGGCACACGCAACCGCGTCGAGTGGCCCACAGGGCGTGTCGATCGCACTTGGCAGACCGTCCGGCCGACCCGCGCACTCCATCTGCAGCACGCCGAGCTCGACCCGCACCTGAAGCACCTCGCGCCCCGCTGCATCTCGCACGAGCCGTGCGTTGACCCGCCCAGGCTCGAAGGGGAAGTCGCGCAGGATGGCATGCAGGTCAAGTTCCATCACCGATTCTCAACCCTTTCATCGACTGATCCAAACCGAAAGTTCGGCCCACTTGGGATGATCCCACCTCGCCAAGCCGCGATGGCTGTGTATGCTTTCAAGCGTCGGCGGGGCCATGCCGACCACCAGACGGAGGTTGTGTTCCGAAGGTCAGTTCGCAGACGGTTGCAGCGCACGAGCACTGCAACCAGAGGCGAGTGAGAGTCCCGCCCACACGGAAGTCGGGCGTACGAGGGAGCAAAAGGGTTCGAAGCGCATGATGCGCCTCCGGACCTCGTCGTGCCATGTCGTGGGCACGCCGGCTCGCTCGGAACAAGGGGACTCGCTCGCGCCTTGAGTGCTGCAGCCGGATGCGGAGCACCTGTGTTCGCTCTTCCGCCCGCGAGGTACAAATGGGTCGCTCGTCACTCCAGTCAGACCTCCATCTCTACCTCAAGCAGATCAACGAGGTTCCTCTGTTGAATGCGGAGGAGGAGAAGGATCTCGGCTGGCGGATCATCAACGACAACGACTCGTCGGCCAAGGATCGGATGATCCGCGCCAACCTGCGGCTCGTGATCTCGATCTCCAAGAACTACGTCAACCGTGGCCTGTCGCTCGCCGACCTGATCGAGGAAGGCAACATCGGCCTCATCCGCGCCGTCGAGGGATTCGATCCGGCCCAGGGCGCGCGTTTCTCCACCTACGCGTCGTGGTGGATCAAGCAGGCGATCAAGCGCACCCTCATCAATGCGGTGCAGCCGATCCACATCCCGGCGTACATGGTCGACCTGATCGCGCGCTGGAAGGAAGCGTCGCGCCGCCTCGAAGAGAAGCTGGGCCGCCAGCCGTCGGCGCAGGAGCTCGCGGACGACCTCAAGATCCCCCTCCGCAAGCTCAATGTCGTGCGCCGCGCCGTGCGCGCCTACAACGCTCCCAGCCAGTCGCCCACGGGCGAGGCCGGCGAGGGCATCGAGCTGCACGAGTTCTTCGAGGACCATCGCCACGGCAAGCCTGAGGAGTCGGTCACGCGCCGCGAGGAGTTCCGCCTCGTGCTGCAGCTCCTCGAGGAGATCGACGAGCGCGACGCCCGCGTCATCCGCCTGCGCTACGGACTCGAGGGCAAGGAGCCGCTCACGCTCAAGCAGATCGGCCACGAAGTCGGCCTCACGCGCGAGCGCGTGCGCCAGATCGAGGTCGAGGCGCTGCGCCGCCTGCAGCAGAAGATCACCGACGAGCGCCCCCTGCGCTTCCTGCGCCAGATGATGCAGGAGCGCGGCGAGCCCGACGGCCGCGAGACCCGGCCGAACGCCCGCAACATCCCCATCCAGCGCCGCGACGCTCGGACGGGCTGAACGCCTCCGGAAGCGGAGATTGATGACGCAACGCCCCGCGCACCCGCGGGGCGTTGTGGTTTTGGATCACCACCGCGGCCGGCACCAAAGCGAGCAAAGGCAGGCGACCTGCGGCGTGAGCCGCAGCCGCCTGCCAGTTGCGAGCGCTCATCTCACGTATTGCTGAGGAACGGCAGCTTCGTCACCACCGCTGGCGTCGTGCCCTTGCCGGCGAGATCGATCTCGAACGCCGTGCCTTCGCCCGCCATCGACGCCGGCACGTACGCCATGGCGATGCCGCGGTCGAGGCTCGGCGAGAGGCAGCCGCTCGTGAGTTCGCCCACCACCTGGCCGCCCGAGAGGACCTGCATCCCCTGCCGCGGCGAGCGGCGACCCTCGACGAAGAGACCGACGAGCCGGCGCTTCGGTCCCTCGGCCTTGATGCGGCGCAGCGCATCCTGCCCGATGAACGTACCGGTGCGCTCGTCGTCGGCGGTGCCCGTCATGCCCTTGTCGAACTTGATCGCGAACTCGAGGCCGGCCGACACGGGGTCGATCTCCTCGGTGATCTCGTGACCATACAGCGGCATGCCCGCCTCCATGCGCAGCGTGTCGCGCGCGCCAAGGCCGACCGGCTTCACGACGCTGGTGTCGCCGCCCATGTCCTTGAGCACCATGCCGAGCGCGAGCTTGGCCATGCCCGCGGGCAGGATCACCTCCACGCCGTCCTCGCCCGTGTACCCCGTGCGCGACACGAGGAGCTTGATGATCACGAGGTTCTTGACCATGAAGCGGTAGCGCTTCATAGTGGGGATGGTGCTCGACATCTTCGAGATGAGATCCATGGCCTTGGGCCCCTGGATGGCAACCATCGCCGTCGAGTCCGTCTCATCCTCGAGCTTGAACGCGAACTGCCCCTTCACCTCGGCGAAGTGGCCGAGCAGCTTGTGGCGGTTCGAGGCGTTGCAGACCATGAGGTACTCGTCCTCGTCGACGCAGTAGACGAGCACGTCGTCGCGGCAGCCGCCGTTGGCGTTGCAGATGAGCGAGTAGCGCACCATGCCCGGCTGCATGCCGAAGACCTGGCGGGTGCAGACGTGGTCAAGGAACTTGCGCGCATGGCGGCCGCTGAAGCGGAGCCGGCCCATGTGCGAGACGTCGAAGAAGCCCGCCGACGCGCGGCACCACTTGTGCTCCTCGATGATCGACCCGTAGGCGATCGGCATGTCGTAGCCCGCGAACTCGACCATCTTGGCCTTGTGCTCGAGGTGCAGGGCATGGAACGGCGTCCGCTTGAGGGCTTCGGTGGCGGTGGTCATAGACCCGTAGGGTATCGCGCCCGCGAGCGAGCCGCGAGGGCGCGGAACAGCCCGTGAACCGCTATCCTGCGCCGCCGCATGTCGACCGACCGCCGCGCTCCGCACATTCACGCCAACGCGCCGCGCGCGCTCCGACGCGGCGCGATGCTGCTGACGGGAACGACGCTGCTCGGTGCTGCGCTCGCAGCCGGCACCTGCGGCGCGGCCCTCGCGCAGGGCGTCTCTCCCAACGAGCGCCTGATCGACGACGAGACGCTCGCCGACCGCCCCATCGCCAAGCTGGTCTTCAAGGGCCTCGAGCGCGTGACCGAGCGCGAGGTCCTCAACAACACCCGCGTTGCAGCGGGCCAGCCCTTCGATCCCAAGGCCGTGCGGAACGATGTCGCGACCCTGTACCGACTCGGGCAGTTCGGCACCATTCAGGCGTCGGCGACCGTGCTCGCCGACGGCACCGTCGAGCTCACCTACACGTTCGTCGAGCAGCCGATCGTGAAGGACCTGCAGGTGGTGGGCAACAAGCTCATCTCCGACCAGGAGCTGCGCAAGGCCATCCCGCTCTACGCAGGCGGGCCGCGCGACGACTTCCTGCTCGAGCAGGCGGTCGCGCGCATCAAGGACCTCTACAAGCAGCGCGGCCACTACCTCGCCGAGGTCACGGTCGACGAGTCACGCCTGAAGGACACGGGCATCCTCATCCTGCGCATCGTCGAGGGACCGCGCGTCAAGGTGAAGGAGATCGAGTACACCGGCGTCGAGCAGCTGACCGCGAAGGAACTCGGCGGCGAGATCCGCACGCGCGTGGCGGTGCCGCTCTTCGCCAAGGGCGAGCTCGACGAGGACGTGCTGATCGACGACGTGGCGGCGCTCGACAAGTACTACAAGGAGCGCGGATTCGTCGACGTGCGCGTCGACCGGCGCGTCGAGATCTCGGCCGACTCGACCGAGGCGAAGGTCGTGTTCGTGGTCTCGGAGGGGCGGCGCTACCGCCTGCGCTCGGTGGTGGTCGAGGGGCGCGGCGCCGAGGCGCCCAAGCCGCTGGCCGTCTTCTCCGCCGAGCAGATCAACGACCTCCTCTACATCCATCCCGGCGACATCTACTCGCGGCTCAAGATCGACAAGTCGATCGCGAGCGTGCGCGACAGCTACCTGCTGCTCGGCCACGTCGACGTCGACGTCACCGACCGCACCGTGCGCGTGGGCGAGCAGCCCGAGGTCGATCTCGTGCTCACGATCCGCGAGGGACCGCGCACCGTCGCGGGCCTCGTGAACATCCAGGGCAACTTCCTGACCAAGGACAAGATCGTGCGCCGGCTCGTGCGCATGCAGCCCGGGCGCGTGCTCGACGGCCGCGAGCTCGAGCGCTCGCAGGACCGCATCCGCGCCACGCAGCTCTTCAACGACGTGCGCATCACCGTGCAGCGGCCGCGACCGGAGGACCAGGACGCGCTCGACACCGAGCGCCCGCAGCCTCCCGCCGATGCGCCGGAGCCGACCGCCGCCGACGCCGCCACCGCGGCCGAGCGGGCGAACATCGTGCGCAGCGAGGTGCGAGACGTCCTCGTCGAGGTCAAGGAGCGCAACACAGGCAGCGTGAACTTCGGCGTCGGCCTCGGCACCGACTCGGGCGTGTTCGGCGAGTTCAGCATCACGCAGCGCAACTTCGACATCGCCGACACGCCGGAGACCCTCGACGAGCTGATCGCCGGCCGCGCCTTCCGCGGTGCGGGGCAGCAGTTCACCATGGCGGTGGCTCCTGGCAACGAGGTCACGATCCTGTCGTTCGACCTCCTCGAGCCGCATCTGTTCGAGACCGACTACTCGCTGCGGGTGTCGCCCTCCTACCGCACGCGCCTGTATCCCGACTACGACGAGACGCGCGCCGCGGTGCCGCTCACGCTCTCGCGCCGCCTCGGCGACTTCTGGACCATCGGCGTGACCGGCGGCTACAACTGGGTCGAGCTCACCGACTTCGATCCCGATGCGGCCATCGAGATCTACGAGGACCGCGGTCCGAACACCTACATGACCTCGGGTGTGTTCGTGAAGCGCACCGATGTCGACAAGCCGATGCGCCCGAGCCGCGGGTCCAACACCGAGTTCAGCGCCACGCAGTACACGCCTCTCGATGACGGCGAGTCGTACACGCTCCTGCGTGCGGGCTACACCCAGTTCTTCACGGTGAACGAGGACCTCCTCGGCAATCGGACCACCCTCAAGATCAACCACGACGTCGCGTACCTCCTGGGCGACGACGCCCCCACCTACGACCGGCTCTACCTCGGCGGCCGCAACTTCCGCGGCTTCGAGTTCCGGACGATCAGCCCCAAGTCGCGCGGCGCCCTCGACCCGACCCTGCCCGCTCCCAACGATCCGATCGGCGGCAACTGGCTGTTCTTCCTCGGCGCGCAGCTCGAGCAGCCGTTCGTCAAGGACGCCTTCTCGGGAGTGGTGTTCGTCGACTCGGGCACGGTGACCGAGGACGTGAGCCTCGACCAGTACCGCGTGTCGGTCGGCTTCGGCGTGCGCCTCTACATCGCGGCGTTCGGGCCTGCGCCGCTCGCCTTCGACTTCGCGCTGCCCGCCCTGAAGGAGGACACCGACGAGACGCAGGTGTTCAGCTTCTCGGCGGAGATCCCGTTCTAAGGCGTCGCGGGGTTTGGCGAGACCTCGCTGAGGCATCGCCCGGACTTCGTGCGAGCGGCTCGGGAATCAGCCCGCGGCGCGTGGAATCAGCCCGCAGCGCGTGGAATCAGCCCGCAGCGCGTGGAATCAGCCCGCGGCGCGTGGAATCAGCCCGCAGCCCGCATCCGTCCGTACAATCCCTGCCCGGCGTTCGCGCCCAGGGCTGAACTTCCATGACCCGACCGAATCACCATCCTTCGTCCCGCGCATCCACGCTCGTCGCCCTCGCCCTGTGCGCCGCCATCGGCGGCATCGGGTTCCTCGCGGGCAGTGCCGAGGCCATCCGCCCCAACACCCTCGCCGCAGCGCCCACCCCCGTGGGCGTCGTGAACATGGCGGCCGTCTTCGACCGCCTCAACGAGTCGGCCGAGTGGGACGTGAAGATCCGCAACCTCGAGGGCCGCATCGCAGACGAGGCGCAGACGCGCGTGCGCGAGCTCGAGGCCATGGGCAAGGAAGTCGAGGCGATGGCCGAGGGACCCGAGAAGGAGCGCAAGCTCGACGCGCTGCGGCTCAAGCGCCTGCAGAGCGAGCAGTGGAAGGTCATGAAGGAACTCGAGCTCGACCGCGAGAAGAGCCTCAAGTGGCAGGCCGTCTACCGCTCGGTGCGCGAGGGCGCCGCCAAGCTCGCCGAGGCCGAGCGCTACGAGCTCATCGTCGTCGACGACTCGAAGATCGAGCTCCAGGTGCAGCGCTCCAAGGACGCGCCGCCGCTCGAGACGCAGGCCCAGTCGCAGATCTCGCAGCTGCGCGTGCTGCACGCGGCCAAGACCATCGATGTCACCGACAAGCTCATCGTCCAGATCAACAACAGCCGCG
>JBIIRG010000029.1:0-19461 GCA_044341665.1 Phycisphaerales bacterium
GGCGACCGAGGCTCGTCGGGTGCGCCGTTCGACCGATCGCTCCCGAAGGTGTGTGAGCGTGCCAGAGTCGAGCGGCGCGCGGGCGAACGCCGATAGATCGGCGCGATGCCCTTCGAGCAGTTGCTCTTCGATTTCGCTCAACCGTTGCTGCGGGAGAAGCCCGCGGCTTCATCGTCGGCGGCACGGTCGCGACGGCGTGTGCAGCGGCCTGTGACGCCGCCGGCGCGTGGTGTGTCGAGGGCAGTGCTTCCGCAGGAGCCGCGGTCGGTGTTCCGGCTGGTCGACGAGCGCATCGATGGCAAGCGGGTCATGCCGCAGCCGCCGCGCGGCATCGATCATGCGCGACCCGTGCAGCGGCGCTACGACGGGATTGTCGAGGCGTTTCTTTCGCAGCATGGGCTGCGCGTGCGCTGCTGGCGGCGTTCGCTCTCAGGGCTCGCCACGCTGCGCATCTATCGCGATGGCCGGCAGGAGCGCACGATCGAGTCGCCCTATCCGACGAGCCCGCTCCGGCTCGCGATCTTCTTGCACGAGGTCGGGCACCATGTGATCGGTCTCGGCGTGTATCGGCCGCGATCCCTCGAGGAGTATCACGCCTGGCGCTACGCGATCGATCGGATGAACGAGCTCGGCGTCCCGACCGACGGCACCGTGCAGCGGCGGTTCGAGCGCGCGATGCGCTACGCGGTTGCCAAGTCGGCGCGGCGGGGAATTCGCGCGCTTCCTGCGGAACTCGTGCCGTTCGCCGCAGTGCGCGTTGCCGCCGCTACACGATGAGCATCGCGTCGCCGTAGGAGTAGAAGCGGTAGCGTTCGCGGACCGCGGTGGCGTACGCCTCGCGCATGAGGTCCATGCCGGCGAACGCGCCGACCAGCGCGAGCAGCGTCGAGCGCGGAAGGTGGAAGTTGGTCAGCAGCGCATCGGTGAATCGGAAGCGGAAGCCGGGGGAGATGAGGATGCTGGTGGTGGCGCTGATGGCGTTCCCGTGGACTGCGGAGGACAGCGCGTCGGCGGGGAGGCTCTCGAGTGCGCGGACGGTCGTGGTGCCGATGGCGACGACTCGCGCCGCGCCAGACGCGCGTGCGGCGGCAAGCGATCGGAGCGTGTCGAGCGCCGGCGCGGCAATCGAGAAGCTCTCGCGGTGCATGGGATGGTCGGCGAGATCGTCGACCTCGACTGGCTTGAATGTGCCGGCGCCGACATGCAGTGTGAGCGCGCTGCGGCCGACGCCACGCGCCGCGAGCGACGCGAGCAGGCCGTCGGTGAAGTGGAGGCCCGCCGTGGGAGCCGCGACGGAACCGCGGGCGGACGCCTGTGCGTAGACGGTCTCGTACTCGGTGCGGTCGTCGTCGTCGTCGATTGCCTCGTGCCGGTCGCGGCGCGCCTTGAGGATGTAGGGCGGCAGCGGGGTGAGTCCCGAACGCTCGAGGATGGTCGCGACGTCGCCGGACGCGGAGGAGTCCGCGTGGAAGCATGCGAGCCATGCCTCGGCGTCGCGGCGGATGAGCTCGATCGAGTCGCCGTGGTCGCGGCCGTGGGCGTCGCGGAGCGCCAGCCGGTCGCCTGCATCGAATCGCTTCGCCTGCCGCACCAGGATGCGCCAGACACCTGGCTCCGCGCTCGGCTCGAGCAGGAGCCCCTCGGTGGCGCGGCCGCGCGCGTCGTCGTGCAGGGAAAGTCGCGCGCGAAGGACGCTTGTCTCGTTCACGAAGAGTTGGTCGCCGGCGCGGAGGAGCTGCGGGAGGTCGCGTACCGCGTGATGCGTGATCGCGCCCTGCGCGCGGTCGACGAGCATGAGCCGCGCCGAATCGCGCGGCGAAGCAGGCGCCGTGGCCACCAGCGACGGGTCGAAGTCGTAGTCGAGCTCGCTCGTCTTCATGCGCGCGTCACTTCGTCACCGCATCACTTCTTGCGCTGCTTGAACTTCGCCTTCGGCGAGACGGTGGCGCTCGAGCCCTTGAAGCTCATGCCTGGCATCGCGGGCATGCCCGGCATGCCGCCCGCCGAGGCCATCTGCTTGGCCGCCTGCATGCGCGAGGCCATGCCGCCCGATGCGAGGCTCGCGGTCATCTTCTGCACCATCTCGAACTGCGTGGTGAGTCGGTTGACCTCGTTGGCCGTGGTACCCGAGCCCTCGGCCACGCGGCGGACGCGGCCCTTGTTGAGGACCTTGATGTTCTTGCGCTCCTCCTTGGTCATGGACTGCACCATGCCCTCGAGGCGGTCGAACTGCTTGTCGTCGATGTTGATGTCCTTGAGCGCGCTGCCCACGCCCGGCAGCAGGCCGAGCAGCTGCTTCATGGGACCCATGCGGCGCAGCGACTTCATCTGCGAGAGGAAGTCGTCCATGGTGAGCTGGCCTTTCGCCAGTTTCTCCGCCATTTTCTCGGCTTCTTCGTCGCTCACTTCCTCGCGCGCCTTCTCGACGAGCGCCACGACGTCGCCCATGCCGAGGATGCGCCCGGCCATGCGCTTGGCGCTGAACTCGTCGAGCGCGTCGAACTTCTCGCCCGTGCCGAGGAACTTGATCGGCGCGCCTGTGACCTTCTTCACGGTGATGGCTGCGCCGCCGCGCGTGTCGCTGTCGAGCTTGGTGAGGATGACGCCGTCGACCTTGAGGCGGTCGTGGAAGGACTTCGCGCTGCGCACCGCGTCCTGTCCGGTCATGGCGTCGACCACGAGCAGGATCTGGTGCGGCTGGACGCTCGCGCGGACGCCTTCGAGTTCCTTCATCAGCTCGTCGTTCACGTGCAGTCGGCCTGCGGTGTCGAGGATGACCACGTCGAAGCGGTCCGCGCGCGCCTTCTCGACGGCGCGTCTGCAGACGCCGACGGCTGCGTTGACGGCCTTGCCATACTCGGCGCACTTGTCGGGCTCGCCGTAGAAGGCGATCTTCGCGCTGCCTTTCGCGTGCTCGGCCACGCCCTCGACGACCTGCTGCAGCTGCTCGACGGCGGCGGGGCGCTGAAGGTCGGCCGCAGCCACGAGCACCGATCGGCCGGCCTTCTTGAAGTAGGCCGCGAGCTTGCCGCAGGTGGTGGTCTTTCCGGAACCCTGCAGGCCGCACATCATGATGACGGTCGGACCCGGATCCACGAGGAAGAGCTTCGAGTCTTCCGGCCCCATGAACGACACGAGCTCGTCATGCACGATGCCGACGAGTTCTTGCCCGGGCTTGAGGCTCTTGGTCACCTCACGGCCCTTGGCCTTCTCCATCACCTCGTCGCAGAACTGGCGTGCGACGGTGAGCTCGACGTCCGCCTCAAGCAGCGCGGTCCTGATCTCGTCGAGCGCCTCGCGGACGTTCGACTCGGAGATCGTGCCACGCCCAGAAAGGGACCGAAAGGCGGAGGAGAAGCGTTCGGACAGGTTCTCGAACATGGGGGTCCGAGTATAGACGGTGCCAGGCATGTGCCGTGCACTTCCGTGCACTGGACGGCAGGTGCCAGACACCGAAAGTCGGACCTATCTAAGCCGAGGTCATTCAGACGGTTGCGCCGAGATAAAAATGGTGCCTGGCACGTGTCGTGCACCCGGTGTCACAGTGCGGCGCGTGCCAGTTACCGTTCGTGGTCGACCGTGGTGCTACAGGGGGCGGATGGCGCGCATGTCGTGCTTCTGTTCGAGCACGCTGCGGAGGTTGCAGAGGTACCAGCGCCAGCTTTCGGCGCTGTCGGCCATGAAGATCAGGCTCTCGGCGTCGTCGGCGAAGGGGCCTTGGCGCAGGATCACTCGGGCGCCCGAGGTGCCGTCGCCGCGGACAGCGAGCGGAGCGACCGTGAGCTCGATCGGCGTCGGCGTGTCTTCCAGCGCCGAGGGGAACCACTCGAAGCGAATCCGCGCGTGGCCGTCATGAGCGAGGTCGGCATCGAAGGCGAGGATCTTCACCTCCGTCGAGTGCCCCCAGTCGCGGTCCCAGGAGATGGCGAGCGTGTCGGGCTGCGCGGCGTCGAGTTCGCACGCCACCGCGAGCCAGCGGCAGAATCCCGCCGAGGATGTGATGCACAGCGCCACCTCGGCGGGCGGTGCATGGATCGTCTCCTTGAGCGTGATCCAGACGCCGTCGTCCTCGCGGCCGACCATCAGCGGGCGTCCTCAGGGCGCGCGGCTGCGGGGGGCAGGATCTCCACCAGCCGCGCGTTCAGCGAGCCGCGCGAATGCACCTCGTGGCCACCGCCGGCGGCGACGACCCGCTTCTGCGCCGCGCGGAGCTTGTCGGCCTGCAGGTGTCCGGCGAACGCGAAGACGCGCAGGTGCGGATGCCCGAGGGCGGACTCGAGCAGTTCCTCCGCCGACTCGTCCTCGGCCAGCTCGGCCTCGAGGTCGAGAAAGAAATGCGATGCACCGGGAGCATGCTGCGCGAGCGATGCGCGGTTGCGTACGCCCTGGCCGCGCAGCCCGGCGTACTTGGCGGCGCCGAGGATCTTGCTGCCGAAGAGGAGGTCGGTGGTGAACAGGATCATGCGGTGGTTCCGGCGACGTCGAGCGCCACCGGCTTCAGCTCGTGCTCGATGAGCGACTCGAACGACTCGCGCGCGCGCACCACCTGCGCGGCTGCGCCCGAGACGAGCACCTCCGCAGGGAGCGGCGAGGAGTTGTAGCGGCTCGCCATGCTCATGCCGTAGGCGCCCGACGTGAACACGGCGAGCAGATCGCCACGCTTGATGGAAGCGGGCAGCACGCGGTCGAGCGCGAGGAAATCTCCCGTCTCGCAGAGCGGGCCCACCACATCCTGCGCGAGCGTTCCCGGCAGCTTCGGGTCGAGTGTTCGGCGCGCGGGAACCATGTCTGCGCCGGGCGCGACGGGCCAGATGAAGTGGAAGCTGCCGTAGTGCGAGGGGCGTAGCAGCGCGTTCATGCCCGCGTCGCAGATGATGAACCGCTTGTCGCCCGAGGTCTTCGTGTAGAGGACGCTGAGGACGAGCACGCCGGCGTTGGCGACGATCGTGCGGCCGGGCTCGAGGATGAAGCGCACGCCGCGGTCGAAGAGCGGCTTCGCGAGCGGCACGATCGCGTCGGCGTAGTCCTTGAGCGGCGGCGACTGCGCGCTCTCGTAGTCGGCGCCGAAGCCGCCGCCGAGGTCGATGGAGCGGATGGTGAACCCGTCGCGCGCCAGCTCGTCGACGAGCGCCGCGGTCTTGGCCATCGCCTCGCGATACGGATCGACCGTGTAGATCGGCGAGCCGATGTGAAGGTGCAGGCCCTCGAGCCGCGCAAAGGGATCGCGTCCGTACTGCGCGAAGAACCGCCGAGCACGCTCGAGGTCCACGCCGAACTTCGTCTCCTTCTTGCCCGTCGATGTGTAGCGGTGGGTCTTCGGGTCGACGTCGGGATTGATGCGCAGCGCGACGCGCGTCTCGCGCCCGAGCCCGCGCGCGATCCGCGCGATGTTCTCGAACTCCTCCTCGCTCTCGCAGTTGAAGAGTCCGAGCCCGCCCAGGATCGCCTCGCGGATCTCGCGGTCGGTCTTGCCGACGCCGGCGTACACGCAGCGGCCGAGTGGCACGCCCGCGGCCTTCGCGCGATAGAGCTCGCCGCCCGAGACGGCGTCCATGCCCGCGCCGCGTTCGGCGAGGACGCGAAGGACCCCGAGGTTGCCGCAGCTCTTGATCGAGTAGCAGACGAGCGGATCGATCTCGCGGAAGGCTGCGACGAGGCGGTCGTAATGCTCCTCGAGGGTGGCGCGCGAGTAGACGTAGCAGGGCGTCCCGGCGGTCGCGGCGATATCGGCCACGCGCGTGTCCTCGGCAAACAGCTCGCCGTTCCGGTAGGAGAAGCAATCCATGGCGCGATGCTAACCGTTTTCGGCTGCGGGCTCGCGTGCAGGCGCGGCGGTCTTTCGCGTCTGGACCAGCCATCCGGCGAGGGCGAGCGCGAGCCAGAGCAGGAGCCATCCGAGCGGGTGCGCGCCCTGCGCGGCGCGATCGGAGAACTTCGCGGCGAACGGCATGGCACCCACGAGCGTGAAGATCGCCCCGACAAGGCTCGTCAGCAGCGCGGCGGACTCGGCGGTGAGCCACGCGCCGAGCACGAGTCCCACGAACCCGCCACCTGCGGCGGCAGCAAGCAGCAGCACGCGCACCTGCTCGCTCTCGGCGCGCCAGCGCGCATCGGCCCAGTCGACGAGCGGATGCACGATCGCAGGCGCACGATCGACGACGTTGCGGTGCGCCTCGGCATCGGCGCTGCTCATGGGCGCGCGCAGCGGTGCGTCACCCGCGCGGGCATCGATGAATCCCGCATCCACGAGCAGCATCGCCAGGAAGGCGCACGCGAACGCCGCGACCACGCCCGTCGCCGCGCCGAGCACCAGCCGCCATGCGATCGCCACGAACACGAGGCCGATGAGCCCGCCGAGGAAGGCGAGCACGAATCCGCCGAGTCCCGGGAAGACGCCGCCGAGGGCGGAAGGCCCCAGCATCGCGCCAAGCAGCACGGTCATGACCACCATCACGGGGCGGAGAAAGTGCCGCCCAGCGATCAGCAGCAGCAAGCCGCCCAGCACCAGCACGAGCGCAGGCGCCAGGCTGGCCACGGGAAGCTGCTGGAACTGCCGCGCGAGCGCGTCGAGCGTCTCCACGGCGGTTGCAGGGGTGGACGGGGAAGCCTGGCCGATCATGCTGCGCCGCATTCATCGGAGAAAGTGGGCCGAAGTCAAGAGAAGCGCAGCTCCCGCGCGCACGTTCGGGGGTTGCGGCGGGGGGGGGCCGCAGCCGATATCCTGCCTGCCTCAATCCGATCGGACCCCATGACCACCCTGACCGCCTCGCCCCTTCTCGCATCATCCATGGCCACCCGCAGCGCCGACCCCACCTTCCGCATCGCCCTCATCTCGACGGGCGGCACCATCGAGAAGACCTACGACGAGCTCGGCGGCGTGCTCTCGAACAAGCTCAGCGTGCTCGACATGCTGCTTGCCACGCTCGAGCTCCGCGGCGTCGCGATCGACCGCGTCCCGCTCATGAACAAGGACTCGCTCGACATGAGCGAGTCCGATCACGATCTCATCGCCGACACCGCCGAGCTCATGTCGCGCAATCACGACGGTGTGGTGATCGTGCACGGCACAGACCGCCTGGCCAAGACCGGCGACCGTATCCACGAGCGGCTCGAGGCGAAGGGCGGGGCTCGTCGCGCGGTCGTACTCACGGGGGCGATGCGGCCGTACGAGATGCGCCGCACCGACGCGACGCAGAACGTCACCGAGGCGCTCGTCGCCGTGCAGTTGCTCGCACCTGGCGTGTACGTCGCCATGCACAACCGCGTGCTGCAGTTCCCTGGCGTCGTCAAGGACGCGAAGCAGGGAACCTTCGTCCGCGGGTGATCGAACGCGATCGCGGTCGGGTGAAGACCACGCCGAGCGCGCCGCACGCAGTATCCCTCGGGCGGTCCGTCAGTGCCCTGAAGCCGCGCGGCTGGTCGTTGTGCCGGTCGTCGTCGCGTCGAGCGCCATCATGCGCGTGAGCCACGGCGAGAGGACGAGCACGATGAGCGCCGACGCGCCTGCTGCGATGCCGATCATGCCGAATACCTCGCCGTAGGTCCCGACCGTCTCGAGCGGCGGCGGCACCACGCCCGAGTCGCCTTGCTGCACGCCGGTCATCTTGGCGATGCCCGCGGCGAGCAGATGCGAGAACGCGGTCGCGAGGAACCAGGCGCCCATGATCGTGCTCACGACGCGGGCAGGAGCGATCTTGGTCACGAGCGACAGTCCGACCGGCGAAAGGCAGAGTTCGCCCGTCGTCTGCAGCAGGTAACCGAGCAGCAGCCACGAGATGGCGACCATGCCGTTCGCGTCGGCGCTCTGTGCGCCGAGCCACAGGCAGCCGAAGCCGGCCGCGCACTGCGCGAGGCCCATCGCGAACTTCACGCCCGGGCTCGGATCGCGGCGTCCAAGCACACCCCACAGCCACGAGAAGACCGGTCCGAAGAGCAGGATGAAGGTCGGGTTCGCAGCCTGGAAGACGGATGCCTTGACCTCGTCGCCGCCGATGACGAGTCCCTGCGTTGCGTCGGCTTCGTCGGCCGTGAAGGTCACGCGCCCCGCGGCCTTCCGCTCGCTCTCGGGGAGCACCGTGAACTTCTCGGGCTGCTCGCTCTCGGGAAGCGCCGTGGACTCCTCGGGCGGCGAGCGCCGCGCCACCGGCTTCTCCGGCGAGGCGAGGAACTCCTGCCACGTCATCGTGTAGGTGTAGCCCGTGCCTTCGGTGACGGGCGTTCCATCGACGGTGACGCCGGCCTTGACGTCAGCCTCGCTGGCCTTGAACTGCATCACCACGTGGCCAGCCGACTCGCCGGTCGCGGCGAATGCCTGGCGCGCGACATCGATGTCCTCGAGCGTCCACACGCGTCCTGCGACGTCGACGCCGAGGAACTCCTGCGTGATGGCGACGTCGGAGTAGGTCTGTCCCGCGACGACGGCGGTGCCGCCGTTCACACGGTCGACGTTGCGGTCGGTGAAGTTCGAGATGCTCGTGCCGCCCTGCTCGAAGAACGCCCAGAAGAGCATCGAGAAGAAGCAGAGGACGAGGATCACGTACATGCGGCTGCGCTCGATGCCCTGCGCCGAGACCGCCGACCAAAGCAGGCCGCCGAACGCGACGATGCCCATGGCGTTGAGCGCCCAGCCCGCGTAGTCGTTGCGCCACACGAGGAGCGCGAACGGCACCACAGCCACCAGCGTCAGGACGAAGATCGGCACCACCGCGCGTGGGGCGACCACGTTTCCGGCCGCGTCGCGCGGACGGCCCATGTCTGCGGGAAGCGAGCCCGTTCCGAGCTTGGCGAAGCTCACGGCGCCTGCGATCAGGAGCGCGAGCGCAATCGGCAGGTTGAGCAGGAACTGCTGCGAGTCGTCCTGCGTCGTCCAGAGCATCGCCGCCACGCTGGCCAGCGACGCGGCGAGGATGAGGAAGCGCGCCATGCCAGCCGGCGCCGCGAAGGTCGCAAGACCGAGCAGCATGCCGATCGTCGCGAGGCCGAAGCCGTAGTGCCAGCCGTAGGTCTCGCCCACGTAGCCGCACACGAGCGGCGCCAGCGCGGCACCAAGGTTGATGCCCATGTAGAAGATGGTGAAGCCGGCGTCGCGCCGCGAGCTGCCCTGCGGGTAGAGCGAACCCACCATCGTCGAGATGTTCGGCTTGAAGAATCCGTTGCCGACGATGAGGAGACCGAGCGCGCCGAAGAGCGCCCATTCGGTCTCGATCGTCATGAGCAGGTGGCCGGCCGCCATGAGCAGTCCGCCCCAGATCACGGCAAGCCGTGCACCGAGGAAGCGGTCGGCGAGCATGCCGCCGATGTAGGGGGTCGCATACACCAGCGCGCCGTAGGCGCCGAGGATCGCGTACGCCTGGTTGTCGTCGGCCTTGAGAAAGCCCTTGAGTAGGTAGAAGAGCAGCAGCGCCTTCATCCCGTAGAACGAGAATCGCTCCCACATCTCGACGAAGAAGAGGAGGAAGAGCCCGGGGGGATGTCCGTCCTTGCCGGTCTGGATCGGATTTCCGAACGGGGCATCGACGGACGGGTTGATCTGCGACATGGGGTCTCCTCAGGCGTGTTCGGGCGATGGGTCGCCTCGCGCGCACAGATGGGCTGTGCGACGGCGCAAGATAGCGGAAGGCGTCGATCGGCTCGCGTTGCGCGGGCTGGCGTGGCACAATCGTTCGTCCGAGGTCGGGATCCACCGTGCAGGAACGGCTCATCCAACTCCGAAGGCCGCCCGTGCTGGTCACGCTGGAGGGGCGGTTCGTCCCTTCGAGCGTGTCGCTCGCCGAGGTCGATGCGCGCTGGGCTGCGCTCTGTGCCGCCAATCCGCGGTACTTCGACGGTGCGATGCTCCAGGTCCTCGGCGTGAGCCGCAACGGGCACGGCGGGGTGCAGATCCACGTGCAGGAGTGCTCGTACCGCTTCTACGCCGTGCAGCAGGCCACCGCCGCGGGGCCCGGTCTCGATTGCGGCATCCGCCCGCTCGGCGTCAAGGCTGTCGTGACCGACGGTGCGCGGGTACTGGTCGGCCGCAGGTCGCACGGGGTCGCCTACTACCCAGGCGCCTGGGAGTTCGTGCCTGGCGGGAGCGTCGAGCCGGGCGCGACGCCCGCCGAGGAGATCGTGCGCGAGCTTGCCGAGGAGGCCGGGCTGGCGGCGCCGTCGCCTGCCGTGGCGGTCGCGCTCCTCTTCGATCCGCATGCGTTCACCTGGGAGATCGTGCATCGCATCGCGGTCGCGCCTGACGCGCAGACGGTGCATGGCTGGGAGTACGACGAACTGCGGATGGTCGCGCTGGACGAACTCCCAGAGCCGCTCGCGCCTGTCGCGCGGCAGATGCTCGGCATCGCGCGCCGTGTGATGGCGGCACGGCGGGCGGAGTGACGTCGAGGGAGTCGCCGCTCAGCGCGTCCGCAGCCGAGCAAGCGACGCGAGGTCACGGTCGAGCGCATCGAGCGGTATCGGCTTGAGCGCGAATCGCGTGAGTGCGTCGACCGGCGCGTCGATCGACTCGCCGCTTGCGAGCAGGATGGGTACGTCGACGCCTCGCGCCCGAAGGCGGATGAGTGCCTCGTGTCCGCCGCCGCCTGCGTCGAGCACGACGACGTCGAACTGCGCGAGCGCGGGGTGCGCATCGCACGCGCCTGGATCGGCGAGGGTGTCGACGTCATCGCCCACCGCCTCGAGCGCTGCGACGAGCACCGCGCGAACGGCGGGGTCGTCGTCCGCGATCAGGACGCGCCGCGCCGCAGGCACGCACTCGTGCTCGTGCTCGCAGTGAACCTCCGCCGCCTGCGCGCCGCTCGCATCGAAGCGCGCGACCGCGACACCGCGACGCACGTCGAAGCCGAGCGAGGTCTGAAGCCCGTGCGCCGTGGCGCGGCAGGCAACGCGGCCGCCGAAGTCGCGTGTCGCGCGATGGGCCGCTGCAAGCGGAAGCCCCTCGAGCGAGAAGCCTGCTGCGAGCAGCGTCGGTACGGCTGGGACCACCTCGGGCACGCCGCCGTCGTCGTCGATCGTGATCTCGATGCGCGGTGACGCGTCGGGGTCTGCGTCGGACGGTGCGACGAGCCGCATGCGGACGTCGAGCGCACTGCGCACGCGCGCGCGATGCATCGAAATCAGCTGCGCGACGGCCAGCGAGATCTGCTCGGGGTCGCCCTCAAAGACAGCGTCGGACGGGAGCGCCGCGAGGCACTCGCCGAGCCCGACGGGGCGTGCGGCGGAGGGAAGCACGCGTACCGCGGCGTCGAACGCCGCCGTGAGCGCCTGGCGCGCGTTGGCGCGCTCGAGCGACGGCTCGTCGCGCCGGCAGGCCGCGTGAAGCCGCACCACCTGCGCCTCGAGCAGCCGCGTCGTCTCGAGGATCTCGCGCGCCGCCTTCGCCGTCGCAGCATCCGCGGCGCGGCGCTCGAGCAGCTGCACGCGACCGAGCAGCGCGAACAGCACGTTGTTGAGGTCGTGCACGAGCACGCCACCGAGTTGCCGCAGCCGTGCCGATTCCTCGGCGTCACGCAGCCGGTGCGTCGCGTGCAGCAGTTCGTCGGTGGATGGCTGCGATTCGGGCATGCGATCCTCGAAGCCGGAGAAGAAGCCGGGAAGAGGCTGGGGGGAACCCAGGGATAGGCCTTGAAAAACACCGACGGCGGAGCGAACTCCGCCGTCGTGATTCTCGAGTGCCTCGTGTAGGGGTTGAACCTACGACCCGCTGATTAAGAGTCAGCTGCTCTACCAACTGAGCTAACGAGGCTTGGAGGGGGAGAAGTCTAGCGACTTCCCGCCCCCCGTCAAGCCTCTGCGACTGTGGCGCGTCACGCCTGCGCGTCGGGCTTCTTGCCGTGGCACTGGCGGTACTTGAGTCCGCTGCCGCAGGGGCAGGGCTCGTTGCGCCCAACCACGGGCAGCGTCGACGGATCGACGGGTGCGCCCGTGCCGAGCGCAGGAGCCGCAGCGGGTGCCGCGGCCGCAGGCGCGGCCGACGGTGCGAGCATGGCTGGTGCGCCGCCTTGCGCCGCCGCGAGTGGCGCTGCAGCAGCAGCTGCCGCTGCGGGCACCGCCTGCGGCCTCGGCGTCGGCCTCGGCGCCTGGGCCGAGAGCCGGCCGCGGAACGCGATGTCCGTCACGCGGTCGCGGATCGTCTCCTGCATCTCGTTGAAGGTGCGTGCGCTCTCGCGCTTGAACTCGATGCGCGGATCCTTCTGGCTGAACGCGCGGAAGCCGATCGCGTCGCGGATCTGATCCATCGAGTGGAGGTTGTCCTTCCACGCGTTGTCAAGGATCTGCAGGAGGATCCAGCGCTCGAACTGCGTGAGCTCGAGCCGCACGAGATCGGCGACCTTGCGGCGCACGAAGCCGTCGGGGTCTGCCGTCGCCTCGCTGCGCTCGCTCTCGGAGAGGCGCACGAGGCACTCCTCCGCGAACCACTGCGCGATCGAATCTGCGTCGCGACCGCGCGCAAGGCAGGCGTTGACGCGGGCGGCGTTGTCGGCGTCGCCGATCGCACCGGCGCGATCGAGCAGCATGCGGCGCAGCTCGACCGGATCGTTCGACGGGAGGGCGGTCGGATCCCACTCGAGTCCGTAGCGCGCCTTGACGTAGCCGCAGAACTGCGCGAGCGCGCCGGCGGGATCCTGCGCGAGCGCCGAGTTCGTCGACTCGATCGCAAAGTCGATCTGGTAGCCGAGCTCGCGCTGGCGGTAGATCTCGAGTGCCTTCGCGACGAGCTTCTCGGCGGCCTCCGCGGGCGTGGTCGCGCCGGCAAAGACCTGCTCGTCGAGATTGGCGCCGAACTTGCGGTTGGCCCACTGCGCCAGCTGCCGCGCCCCGAAGCCGGGCACGAGGAACGCACCGATCGGCGAGAGATCGACCTCGGCGAACTTGCGGATCGCCGCCTTCTGCACGCGTTCGATCGCAGCCTCGCTGCCGAGCGAGCGGATCTCCTGCGGCAGGAGCTCGGCACCGTAGTGCGTGCGCGCCCAGGACGCGAAGTTCTCGGCGTCCCACTCCGCGGGCTCGAGCTCCGCGGGCAGGCATTCGCCCGCGGTGGCGCGGATCGACTCCTGCGCCTCCTCGGCCGCATCGATGCGGATGAGCTTCTCGATCTCCTCCTGGTCCTTCTTCAGGAAGCGCTCGGCCGCGATCGACACGCCGCAGTTCTCGCGCACCCACTCCGACACGGTGTTCGGCACGTGCATCGCGCCGAGGTAGTCGTCGGCGGCCTTGTCGATCGACTCCTCGAGGTAGCGCAGCACCGTCTCCTTGACGTTCCGCGACTCGACGATGGGCTGGCGCATGCCGTAGAAGGCGCGGCGCTGGTGCTCCATCGGCTCGTCGAACTCGAGGATGTTCTTGCGCGACTGGAAGTTCCGCTCCTCGACCTTGCGCTGCGCCTTCTCGATCGAGCGCGTGAGCATGCCCGCCTCGAGGTCGTCGCCCTCCTTCATGCCGAGGGTCGAGAGCGCGGTGAGCATCGCCTTGCCGGCGAAGAGCTTCATCAGGTCGTCTTCCATCGACAGGAAGAAGCGGCTGGAGCCGTTGTCGCCCTGGCGGCCGGCGCGGCCGCGCAGCTGGTTGTCGATGCGGCGGCTCTCGTGGCGCTCGGTGCCCACGATGTGCAGGCCGCCCATCGCCTCGACGCCGCTCCACATGGCCACGCGGTGCAGCGGCGGATAGCCGACCTCGTCGAGGAGCTCGACGAGCTGCTCGAGCGGCAGCGAGTCGGCCTTCTTCTCGGTGATCTTGGCGCGCTCGACCGCCCACTTCCGCAGCAGCATCAGCCGCAGCGCGGGCGCGTCCTTGCCGGCGATCGCATCCTTGCCGAACGCGCGCTCGGCGAGATGGCGGTAGCAGAGCCCCGTGATCTCGTCGTCGGGCATGTCGGCGCGCGCCTCGCGGGGCGCGACGTTGCGGCGCTTCCAGTGCTCGACGAGCTCCTCGCGCGTGAAGCGGCGGAGCTTGATGTCGGTGCCGCGGCCCGCCATGTTGGTGGCGATCATGACGCCGCCGAGGTTGCCGGCGCCGAGGACGATCTCGGCCTCGCGCTCGTGCTGCTTGGCGTTCAGCACCTCGTGCTTGATCTGGTACTTCGCCTGCAGCATGCGCGAGACCATCTCGCTCTTCTCGACGCTGGTGGTGCCGACGAGGACGGGGCGGCCGACGTCGTGGAAGAGCTTGATCTCCTCGACGATCGCGTTCCACTTGTCCTTCTGCGAGAGGTACACGCGGTCCTGGCGGTCGAAGCGCGCGATCGGCAGGTTGGTCGGGATCGACACGACGTCGAGCGAGTAGATCTCGTGGAACTCGGTGGCCTCGGTGTCGGCGGTGCCGGTCATGCCCGAGAGCCGCTCGTAGAGCTTGAAGTAGTTCTGGATGGTGATGGTCGCCATCGTCTGCGTCTCTTCCTTGATCTTGACCTTCTCCTTGGCCTCGACGGCCTGGTGCAGGCCGTCGGACCACTGGCGGCCGACCATCTTGCGGCCCGTGTTCTGGTCGACGATCACCACGCCCGACTGGCCGTTCTCATCGGCGGCCACCACGTAGTCGCGGTCGCGCTGGTACACGGTGTGCGCGCGCACCGACTGCTCGACGAGGTGGGGCAGGTCGATGTTGTCGCCCACGTAGAACGAGCCGATCTTCGAGTCGAGCGTCTTGGCGTAGCGCTGCGCCTCCTCGACGCCATCGTGGGTGAGCGAGGCCTGCTTCTTGTCGAGCTCGACCTCGTAGAACTGCTTGAAGCGGTCGCGCCGCGCCTCGGCGGTGGCGAGCTCCTTGCGCGCGGCCTCCTGCGCCGACTTCATGCCCGGCACCGACGACTTGTCGCGGGCGTTGCGCATGTCGCCGTCGAGCGCGGCGATGCGCTCGCGTAGCTTCTGGCACTCGGCCTCGGCGTTCTGCCAGTCGGACTGGCGGTTCACGAGGTGGCGCGCGATCTGGTCGGCGATGTCGTAGCGCGGCTGCGAGGCGTGCGCCGCGCCCGAGATGATGAGCGGCGTGCGGGCCTCGTCGATCAGGATCGAGTCGACCTCGTCGACGATCGCGAAGCCGCGGCGCTTCTGCAGCTGCTCCTCGGGGCGCGTCTTCATGTTGTCGCGCAGGTAGTCGAAGCCGAACTCGCTGGTGGTTCCGTAGACGACGTCGCAGGAGTACGCGGCCTTCTTCTCCTCGTGGCCCTGCATGTGCTGCGGGTGGATGGCGCCCACGGTCAGCCCGAGCGCGCGGAAGAACGGCCAGGTCCAGTCGCGGTCGCGCTGCACGAGGTAGTCGTTCACGGTCACCACGTGGACCTGCTTCTTCTCGCACGCGGCGAGGTAGCAGGCGAGGGGGCCGACGATCGTCTTGCCTTCGCCGGTCTTCATCTCGGCGATCTTGCCCTCGGCGAGCACGATGCCGCCGATCAGCTGCACGTCGAACGGACGGGCGCGGAAGGGGGGGCGGCTCTCGGGGTAGATCGTGCGCACCGCCTCGTAGATGGCGTTGGGGATGTCGACGAACTGCCAGGAGGGAACGGGCTCGGCGTTGCCGCAGAGGTCGCCCTCGGGGGCGCGGGCAGGCGTGCTCGCGATGACCGCGACGGTGTCGTCGTAGAGCTTGCGGACGTCGGCCGGCAGCAGCGACGGGTCGAAGCGGTCGTTGGCGTCGACGAGGCCGTCCTGGTTGAGGTCGGCGTTGCGCGCGGGGTTGAAGATGCTGCGGATGCCCACGCCGCGGTCCATCGCCTCGCGGGCGACGGCGAAGATCTCGGGGATCATCGTGTACGGCTTCTCGCCGCCTGCGATGCGGGTGCGGAACTCGTCGGTCTTGGCGCGCAGCTGCGCGTCGGTCAGGCGGCGGATCTCTGGTTCGAGCGCGTTGGCCGCGTCGACGATCTTGTTGTAGCGCTTGACGTCGCGCTGGTTCTTGGTGCCCATGGTGATGCGCACGAACCAGTCGATGATGGGAATGCCCTTGAGAAGCTGACTCATGGTGGTGTCTCGCTGCGATCGCCGCGGCAAAACCGCGGAGGGATCGGCGTCATGCGCCGATCACGGTGTGAATGTCGGTGGAAATGCGAAGATGGCCTGCGGATCAGCAGGCAGCGGGCGGCGGCAGCACCGTGGTGCGCAGCAGCGATGCACCCGAGGCTCGCGACGCATCGAGGCGGGCGCGGCGTTCGGCGCGGGCAGGGGCGCACCCCGAGGCCGCATCGTCTGCCGTGGGGGCGACGGCTTCATGGAAGCGCACCGCCCGAAGTCCGGCGACGAGGTGGAGTTGCGGCGCATGGTCGTCGCACGCGACGAGCCGGAGCCCGCCCACGACGATCTCGCTGCGACGCGCCCGTTCGCCCTGCGCTTGACCCTGGCGTTCGCCGCTCGCCACGTCGAGACCGCCCGCGAGCGCCGCCAGCATCGCGACAAGGATCGCGGCCGTCAGGCGGAGGTGGGGGTTCGAATGGCTGAGCGCGCGCATGCGAGCGGGAAAGGTAGCACAGGGCGTGCCAGCAGGCGGGGGAAATCGTCGCAAGCGGCGCAGAGGGGAAGGGTTTCGTCGCGTGATCGCGTGCCTGAGGGGCGCGCATGCCCTCGACCCGCGGTAGGCTCCCCGAGCCATGGAACTGCCGCCGCGCTCGCATACCGACTCCTTCGCGGGCCCGCCGCCCGCGCGCGGGATCGCACGGGTGCTGCTCGCGGCCGACAACGTCACGTTCGATTATCCGGGCGTGCGGGCGCTGGACGGGGTATCGCTCCAGTTCCGCGCGGGCGAGATCCACGCCGTGGTCGGCGAGAACGGTGCGGGAAAGAGCACCCTCATGAAGGTGATCTCGGGCTCGCAGTGGCCGACGCAGGGGGCGGTCCGGCTCGAAGGCAAGCCGGTCCTGTTCGGGAAGCCCTCCGACGCGCTCAAGGCGGGGATCGCCATGGTCCACCAGGAGCTCAATCTCGTGCCGACCCTTTCGGTCGCCGAGAACGTGTGCCTCGGGCGCGAGCCGGCGGGCCTCCTCGGGCTACGCGTCGATCGTGCGGCGCAGCGGGCCCGGGCGAAGGCGCTGCTCGGGCTGCTCGGGTCCGAGCTTGCGAGCGACCAGGGCCACGGCGGGGGTGTCTCGCGGATCGCGGGCGAGCTCTCGGTGGCGGAGCAGCAGTTCGTCGAGATCGCCAAGTGCCTCGCGAGCGAGGCGCGTGTCCTGATCTTCGACGAGCCGACCGCGGTGCTCGGCGAGCGCGAGGCGCAGCGGCTGCTCGCCCTCTTCCGCACGCTGCGCGACGAAGGCCGGTCGGTCGTGTTCATCTCGCATCACCTTGACGAAGTGGTGGCGGTGGCCGACCGCGTGAGCGTGCTGCGCGACGGCAAGCTCGTGCAGCAGTTCACGCGCGGGCTCGACGAGCCGCTGCGCGACGGTGCCGGCGTGGTCGTCGACGAGGCGCGGATCGCGAGCGCGATGGTGGGGCGCGAGCTCGGCTCGATCTATCCCGCGAAGGGCGCTGCGGTCGCCGAGGCACCTGTCCTCGAGCTCGTCGGCTTCGGTGCGCTCGGCCGATCGCGGGGCATCTCGCTTGCCATTCGTCCCGGCGAGATCGTCGGCATCGCCGGACTCGTCGGCAGCGGCCGCACCGAGACCGCCGAGGCGATTGTCGGCCTGCGCCCCTGCGTGGGCGCGCTGCGCCTGCGCGGTCAGCCGGCCGCCTTCGCCAATCCACGCGAGGCGCTGCGCGCGGGCGTCGCCTACGTGAGCGAGGACCGCAAGGGGCGCGGGCTGCATGTCACGCTGCCGTCGGTCGCGAACATGACGCTGCCGTCGCTCGACAAGCACGCGCGCTGGGGCGGGCTCGCGCTCCATGCGCGGGGAGAGCGCGAGGTGACCGATCGCTGGATCCGCGACTTTGCCATCCGCTGCGCGCGGCCCGACCTGCCCATCTCGTCGCTCTCGGGCGGAAACCAGCAGAAGTTCGCGCTCGCGCGCTGGCTCGAGGCGGCGCCGCGCGTGCTCATCATCGACGAACCGACGCGCGGCGTCGACGTCGGCGCCAAGGGTGAGATCTACCGGATCATCGCGGGGCTTGCGCGCGAGGGCCTCGCGTGCATCGTCATCAGCTCCGAGCTTCCCGAGCTCATCGGCCTCACGCACCGCGTGGTCGTGATGCGCGAAGGCGCGGTGGCCGGCGAACTCGGCCGCGACGCGCTCGCCCTCGGCGACTGCGAGGAGCGGATCGTCCGCATCGCCTCGGGCCTCGCCGAGCCTTCGGCGACGCAGTCGGGCCATTCACAGCAAGGAGCGGTCGGATGAAGTCGGGGATGAAGTCGGAGAGTCCACTTGCGGCCGCGCAGCGGTTCCTCGAACGGTGGGGCGTGCTGGTGGCGTTCGGCCTGCTCGTCGTGGCAAGCACCATGCTGCAGGGCGGCGACTTTCTCAATCCGGAGAACTTCCGCACCCTCCTCAACTCGAACGCGGCGATCGGCGTGCTCGCCGTCGGCATGACGCTCGTCATCGTCTCGGCGGGAATCGACCTCTCGGTCGGCAGCATGGTGGTGCTCTCGGCCGCCATCGGCACCACCGCCATGAACAAGCTCCTCGGTGGCGGCACGTCGGAGATGACCGCCGTCCTTCTTGGCGGCGCGGTCACGGTCGCAGCGGGCCTCGCCGCAGGCTGCGTGAATGGCGCGCTCGTCGTCTATGGGCGCATCGCGCCCTTCATCGCCACGCTCGGCGGACTGGCGGCGTTCCGCTCGATGGCGCTCGCGATCGCCGATGCAGGCGAGATCCGATCGCAGAGCAGCACGCTCTTCGCAAAGCTCGGCCGCGGCGGCATTCCGCTCGCGTGGGAGTCCGGCACCGTCGACGGCGCGGCCGTCTACACCGGTCTCCTCAACGCGGCAGGCAAGCCGCTCACGCTCACCTACGCCATCGTCATCTTCTTCGTGGTGGCCATCGTGGCGCAGTGGATGCTGTCGCGCAGCCGCTTTGGCCGGCACCTGGTGGCCGTGGGCGCCAACGAGACCGCCGCGCGTTACGCGGGCATCGCCGTCGGATGGGTGCGCTTCCGCGCCTACGCCGCAATGGGACTGCTGGCCGGTCTCGCGGGGCTCATGCAGAGCTCGCGCATGAACTCGGTGTCGACCTCGGGCCTCGGGCTCAGCAACGAGCTCGATGCGATCGCAGCGGTCGTGATCGGCGGCACCAGCCTGCGCGGCGGGTTCGGACGCGTGTGGGGCACGGTGATCGGCGTCGTGATCCTGGGCATGATCACCAACATCCTGACCATCTCGAACGTGAGCCCGTACTGGCAAGGCGCGGTGAAAGGTGCCGTGATCGTGCTCGCGGTGCTGGTGCAGCGCGGGTCGCGCGAGTAGCGCGAGGGCGGTATCTTCCCGCCCATCATGATGCGCTTCCACACCATCGCCTCGCTCGCAACCATCGGATTCGTCTCCGCCGCCGCCGTCCTCGGGCTCGGAGCGACCACTCCTGCTCCCGTCTCGCCCGTCGCGCCGGCACCCGTCGCCCAG
>JBIIRG010000030.1:0-19452 GCA_044341665.1 Phycisphaerales bacterium
CACGGCGGTGCCCGAGGCGTAGATGCGCGCAAGCGTGGGATGGACCAGCCGCCCGAGCGCGTGCGCCTCGGTGCGGAATCGCCGGAGATGGCTCGCACGCGCGCTCGCCATGCGCAGGATCTTGATCGCGACGGCGCGCGGCGGATCGATCTGCCGCGCGCCGAACACGGTGCCGATGCCGCCGCGGCCGAGGATCTCCTCGATCACGCAGCCTCCGAGCGTCTCGCCGACGGCGGGCTCGCCCACGAAGGGGTCCTGCTCCCCCCGCTCGGCGCGCTCGGCCGCCTCGCGGGGCTCGGCGTCGGGCAGCATGGCGATGAGCTCGCGCAGCTCGCGGCCGCGGTCGGGATCGCGCGCCTCAAGCCCGCGGAGGAAGCGCTCACGCGCCACGTCGTCGAGCGCGAGCGCCTCGTCGAGCAGGTCGGCGAGGTCGTCGTGCGGGTCGCGGCTGGACTCGTTGGGGCGTTGCGGATCGCTCATGGCGCAAGGGAACGGACGACAACGAAGCGGCTCCGGCGCACGCGGCCGGCTCAGTCGCGAGCGGGTTCCGAGGGCGCGAGATGGGCGAGGTCGCGCCGAAGCAATGCACGGCCGAGATTCCAGCGCTTCGACACCGTTCGCGGACGGATGCCGAGGAGGAGCGCCGTGTCTTCGAGCGAGAGACCCGCCACACAGCGGAGCCATACGACATCCGCGAGTTCAGGCGCACGCTTGTGAAGCCGCGCCAGGGCTTCGGCAACGACGGGCGCGAGCTCCTCGGAGAACAGCGCATCTGCGGAGTCGGACCCGCCGCGGCGCTGGCACTGCGCCTCGGTCGTCTCGTCGTAGGCCATGGGGCGCTGCCCGCCGCCCCGCTTGCGCCGCGTGGCGCTGCGGCGCCAGTCGATCACGAACTGGCTCATCGCGCGGACGACCGAGCCGAAGAAGTGGGCGCGGCTGTCCCAGGCAGGCCGCTCGCCACGCGAATCGCCCACGTTCGGTCCGAACGTCTTGACGAACGACTCGTGGATGATGGTCGTGGGGCTTGGCGCATGGATGCTGTCGCCGCGATGCGCGGGGCGCACGCTGCGGGCGATCGCCTCGAGCTCGAGGTATGAGCGCGACCAGACGGTGTTGGCGGCGTCACCGTCGCCGACCGCGGCGCGGTTCAGGAGGACCGTGAAGTCATCGGGAACAGGCGGTCGCATGGAGATGCAAGTTACTCGATCGATTATTCGCTGAGAGAGGTGATTCTCCGAGAATTGCGGAAGTACCTGCGAAGCCGCGGGCTGCGTCGGACGGGGCAGGTCGTCTGGAGATTGCGGAGGCCTGCGGCGCACGGAGCGGCCGGCCGTCGTTTGTCTTCGGCAGACCGAGGAGTTTGGGAGAAGCACCGGGATCGTCGGCTGCGTCCCGTGGGAGGCGAGGCGGCGATCGTCGAGATGACGGTTCGGGGGATCGGGGGACCGGGATCGGGGGATCGGAGGACCCTGCCTGCGAGCGCGTCGGCGCGGTCGACGAGCTCCTGCTCCGCCGACAGGTGTCGGTGAAGTGCGTCTGGATCAGGCGGCGTGGAAACTCGCTGCTTTTGTGACGCTTGTTTCGTTTGCTTCGTTTGGCGCAGTAGACTCCCGCGAAACAGCAGCGGATGAGGCGCGCGGAGGCTCGGTGACATCTGGGGCGGAACTCGGGGCGGAATCCACAGCTTGCGTGGGACGCGGTCCTCGGCTTCGGTCCTCGGCTGCGGTCCTTGATCGATGTAGGCGTGACGTCAGAGGGAAACGATGAGACACCTTCGACCTCCGATCGGTGTGCGTGTCCGCGGACTCCCGCGCCCGTTGTGCACGGTTCCTCGGTGCAGCTGCGATCGCGGCTCGGGGATCGTGGCGCCCGACGCCTTACGGCCGTCGGAAGTCGGGGGTCGCCTCGGCGCCCGTCGCGCGGACCTTCGACGGCTGTGCGCCGCATGCCGCGAAGGCCTCGCGCAAGTCGGCTTCGAGTTCCGCGCGCTTGCCAGGCAGTTCGGCAGCGCGATTGCTCGATTCGCCCACGTCGTGCGCGACGTCGTACAGCTCAACGCGCGGAACTCCCGAGCCGAGATCGTCGTGGAACCAGATCAGCTTCCAGTCGCCGCGGCGGATCGCGGTGAAGGGCTCGATGCCCGGCCCCTCCGGGCCCCACTTGTGGGGCTGGTGGAAGAGAAGCGCGCGCTCGGCGATCGAACCGTTGCCGGCGAGGACGCCCGAGATGTCCACGCCATCGCAGGCGCGGTCGGAAGCGGGGTCCGCGGGGGATTGCACGCGGGCGATCGCGAGGAGCGTCGGATACAGGTCGGTGCCGACGACGGGCGTCGCGTCGGGCGTGGCGCGCGGCGCGATCCCAGGCCCCGCCGCGACAAACGGCACACGGATGCCGCCTTCGTACGCCGAGCCCTTGCCCGAACGGAGAGGGGCGTTGTGGGCGTGCTGCTTCTTTCCATCCGGCGCCGCCCCGCGCGCGTGCGCCGAGAGCCCTCCGTTGTCCGAGGTGAACACGATCACCGTCGAGTCGAGGACGCCGAGCGCCTCGCAGCGCGCCATCAGCTGGCCAAGTGCGTCATCGACTGCGGCGACCATCGTCGCGTACGCGCGCTCGGTCGCGTCGAGGCCTGGATCGTCGCGGGCAAACCGCGCGTCCTCCATGATCGGCGTGTGGACGCCGTAGGGGCAGAACGAAAGGAAGAACGGCGTACGGTCGCGCACTGCAGCGGCGAGGGCGTCCGATGCCTCGCGCGCGAGCGCGTCGTCGAGCCAGACGTCCTTCCCGTGCCAAACCTCGAGGCCGGGAACATCCCACACGCTCGCAGGCGCATCCTTCGCCTCGAGCTTCCCCCGCTGCTTGCGGGCCGCGTCCTTGAAGTGGTCGGTCCCGAGAAAGCTGCCGGGCGCGCCAGCTGCGTGGCCTGCGATGTTGACGTCGAAGCCCATGTTGAGCGGGTCGGCGCCGGCGGTTCCACGGGCGCCCCAGTGCGCCTTGCCCGCGTGGATCGTTCGATAGCCCGCCTTCCGCAGGAGCTCCGGCAAGAGATCAGGCGATGGCTGCAGGCCATTGACCTCCCACGCCGGCTGGACAAGGTTCTTGTGGTTCGAGGATGTGTCGGTGTCCTTCTCGAGCGTCCAGTAGGTGATGTGCGTGCGTGCGGGAGCCTGGCCCGTGAGGATCGCAGTGCGCGACGGCGTGCAGACCGGCGCGGCCGAGTACGCATTCGAGAACCGGACACCGCGTGAGGCGAGCTTCTCGAGGTTCGGGGTGCGGAACCGCGCATTCAACGCGGACGCTTGGTCGAGCATGGGGACCGAGACGTCCTGCTGTCCCATGTCGTCGACGAGGAAGAGGATGATGTTCGGGCGACGCTCGGCGGCATCGCGTGCAGGCGCGCAGGCCACACACAGGAGGAGCGCGGCAAGTGCAGCGAGCATGCGGGGCATCGCACGATTGTCTGGCATGCCGCGGAGGTTCTCAAGTACGCTGACACCAAGGAGTCTCCATGCCCGACGGAAAGCACGGCACTCAGTCCAAAGGCAGGCCATCGGCGGGAAAGTCCGCGCGTGCGCGGCTTCTCGGCGTTGGCGAGAACCTGATCGGGACGGCGGGAGCGCTGCTGGTGACCTTTGCGGCGTGCTACGTCCTCGCGATGGGCGTGCTTTGGATCGCGGGCCGGCTGATCTCCACCGGCGGAGGCGGTGGCACGCTTCCAACCGCGGTCATCGCGCTCGTCCTGACCGTCATCGTCTACCTCTACGACCGCAACAACGCGTAGCGGTGCTCGGGAGCCGCGGCGGCCCGCTCATCCGAGCCCGGCCAATGCGCCCGACTCCTTCAGGACGACCCCGACCGCAACAAGGACGAGTACGGCGGCGAAGATCCGCCGCAACACCGCTGCGGGTAGTCGGCTGGCGAACCGTGCGCCCACGACGCTCCCGACGATGCCGCAGCTCGTGACGATGGCGACGGGCGTCCAGTCGACGCCGGCGAAACTCTCGCGCTGATAGAAGGCGGAGGATGCGACGCCCACAACCGAGTTGACGGCAATGATGAGCAGGCTTGTCGCCGCGGCCTGCTTGATCGGGAGCCGAGTCACGAGCATCAGCGCGGGTACGAGCAGGAACCCGCCGCCAACGCCGATGACCGACGTCAGCACGCCGATCGCGAGGCCAGCGAGGGCGGCGATGCCGAGTGCCCGCAGGTCGAGCCGGGGAACTGGCTGATCCGCAGACTCCCGTTGCGATGCCGTCATGCGCCATGCAGCGACGAGAGCCAGCGCTCCGAACAGAAGCGCCTGGACCAGCGCGGGGACCATCTTGCCGATTGGCCCGCCGAGCCAGGCTCCCACCAAACCGGGGAGGGCGAACGCGGCAAAGCGACGCGCGTCGACGTTGTGCGCAAGCAGCGCGCGCGCACCGGAGAACAGCGCGATCGCGCCGGTGACGGCAAGTGCCTCGATCTTTGCGACTGCGATCGCGTGCCCGAGCACGAGGGTGAAGATCGGGATCGACAGAATCGCTCCGCCAGCACCCATCAGGCCGAGGCTGAGCCCGACGAGCGCGCCTCCGAGAACCTCGATCACGAGCGATCCTGCGTCCATTGGGGCACTCTAGAGAACGCGATCGCCCGTGTCGTTGCGTGCAAATGATCGATTCCCCCGATTCCGACAAGCGGTTCGGGCTACCTTGGTTCCATGCTGACTGCTTCTGCCCTCCTCGCGCTGGCGCTCGCGGCGCCGCCCTCGGTCCGCGCGTCCGAGGCGGCTTCCTCCGTGCGGAATGCCGTTTGGATCTCGCTTGGCGAGAAGGTGCTCCCGTCGGGCGGCGTACGTCCCGAGCACACGCCGTTGACCGCGCGCGCACTCGAGCGTCGCGCACGGCGCCGCGCCGATGCGGGGCTCGTCGATGCGCGCGACCTGCCGATCGATCCTGCCCGCGTCGCGTCGGTCCTCGCGACCGGCGCCCGCTACCGCGCGCAGAGCCGCTGGCTCAACGGCGTTTCGGTGGACGCGACCGACGCGGAGCTCCGCGCGATCGCAAGGCTTCCGTTCGTGCGAGGCATGTGGTCGCTTCGCACATCCCGATCGAGCATCCCGCTCTCGGGCGAGCCCATCGAAGGCGGGATCGCCGGTGGCAGTTACGGCGTGATGAACGACCAGCTCATGCAGATCGCGATCCCGTCGATGCACGCGCGCGGCTTCCACGGCGAGGGCATGGTCATCGGCGTCCTCGATACGGGCTTCAACCGAGTCCATCAGGCCTTCCACTCCGCCGAGCACCCGCTGAACGTGCTCGCCGAGTGGGACTTCATCGACAACGACGGCAGCACGGGTATCGACGCGGGCGATCCGGCGGGCCAGCACGACCACGGCACGTGGATCCTCGGCACGCTCGCGGCGTATCGCCCTGGTGAGGCCGTCGGTGCGGCGTATCGCGCGTCGTTCGTCCTGGCCAAGACCGAGGTCGTCCCCACCGAGACCGCCGTCGAGGAGGACTACTATGTCGCGGGGCTCGAGTTCATCGAGGCACAGGGCGCGGACCTCGCGACGAGCTCGCTCGGCTACATCGACTGGTACACGCCCGCGCAGCTCGACGGATTGACCGCGATCACGACGCGCGCGGTGAACATCGCCACGGCGAACGGCCTCGTCTGCGTGACGGCGGCGGGCAACTCCGGGCACGACGCCGATCCCCTGACGCAGCGGCTGATCGCGCCCGCCGACGCGTTCGAGGTGATCACGTGTGGCGCGGTCTCGGCGAGCGGCGCGACGGCGGGATTCAGCTCCGACGGCCCGAGCGCGGACGGCCGCTTGAAGCCCGAGGTCATGGCGCGCGGCGTGGCCGTTGCCACCGTCCACTCGACGAACGCGACCGGGTACCAGGCGGTGAGCGGCACGAGCCTCTCGACGCCGCTCGTGGCCGGCGCCGCGGCGCTCGTCCTCCAGGCGCGAGGCGACTTTGGCGTGCAGGCACTGCGCGGAGCGCTCTTCGCCACCGCCGGCGACTTCATCAAGAACGCCGCGCCCGACCCGACGTTCGTGCGCGGCTACGGCGTGATCTCGGCAAGTGCCGCCGCGCAACTGAACCGCACCGCCGAGGACGTGAACCTCGACGGCGCGGTCGACGCGCGGGACATCGCGACACTCCTCTCGACATGGGGCGTCTGCATCGATCCCGACCCCGCGACAGGCGCCTGCATCTGCGACTTCAACGCCGATGGCGCGGTGGACGCAGCGGATCTCGCGCGCATGCTGTCGAACTGGGGCTGATCCCGCGCGGCGCGGCTACTTGACCTCGTACTCGAGCGTGACGACCACGCGTGCCGTCTTCTCGATCGAGCTCGTGTCGTACTCGCCGTAGTCGCTCGAGCTCGTCGAGCCACGCGCGACGATCTGGTAGACGCCCTGCGCGGCGCTGACCAGTCGCCCCACCGAACTCGATGATCCGCGCGCGAGGGTCTGGGCCCGCTCGTACGCGTTGGCGGTCGCCTGCTCGAGGAGCTCGAGCTTGGTCTTCTCGATCGAGCTCACCTTGTAGGTCGGCGCCCCGCTCTCGATCTCGAAGCCATCCTTGATGAGCGCGGTGGCGCCGTTGGCGATCTCGCGCACGACCTGGACGTTGGGCGAACCGAAGCCAAGCTGCTGCGAGAGGCGATACGACTCGATGTCGTTGGTGGCGTTGCCCTTCTCATCGCGGCGGTAGACCTTCGCGATGTCGACCGCCGCGAGGGTGACGAGGTCGGCGGGGATGCCGCGCGAGACGACGAAGCTACGCAGCGCGGCCACCGACTTCTCGAGCTCCGCGTACGCCTCGGGAAGCGTTGCAGCCCCAGCGCGGACCGTACCCCACCAGACGGCGCGGTCGCTCGCGATGTCGAGCTCGGCGACACCCTTCACGCGGATGACGTTGTCCTGCTTGAAGGTGCGTACGGCGCGGCCGATCTGGTCGCTCGCACCGAGCACCGCAAAGGCGAGCGTCGCGCCGAGCAGGAAGACTCCCGCACCGGGCGTCGAGATCCAGCGCGCCACGCGGGTGACGATCCCAACGCTCGCCCCCGGACCCTGCATGAACTCGGACGAACCCGCTTCCTGTCCCGACCCCTTGCGCTCAGCCATGACGCCTCCCTGCGACACACCTCGAACAGCGCGAAACGGCGCCCGAGCAGCCATGCCTGGGCCTCCATCCGTTCGCGGTTCTCCACCGAAGTGCGGCGCGCAGCGTAGGTGCCGTCCAGCCGCGGTCAACGACAATTCCCGCGGACTTCACGCCGACACTCAAGGCGCGCGATACTCGGCTCGCAGCGCCTCGAGGCGGGCAAGAAGCGCCGCCTCGAGCGCGGCGTGCTCGGGCCGACCGGCGAGGTTCGTCCGCTCGTCGGGATCCGCCTCGAGGTCGAAGAGCTCGAGCAGCGGCCGCCCCTCCGCGTCCTTCAGGTCGAGGAAGCGGATCAGCTTCGCACGATCGGTCGCGACCCCCTCGTGACGGGGAACCGTGTGCGATCCCCTCGACTCCTCGAACCGGTAGTAGACGGCGTCTCGGAAGGGCTTGTCGGAGGCCCCGCCGCGCGAGAGGACAGGCACGAGGCTCCTGCCTTGCATGTCCGCGGGGATCGCGACGCCCGCCGCCTCGAGGAACGTCGGGGCGAAGTCGAGGTTCTGGACAAGCTCGCGCGAGACCGAGGCAGCCGGGACCACACCCGGCCACCGCACGACGAGCGGCATGCGGAAGCTCTCCTCGTACATCCAGCGCTTGTCGTACCAGCCGTGCTCGCCGAGGAACCACCCCTGGTCGCTCGTGTAGACCACGAGCGTGTTCGCAGCGAGCCCGAGTCGATCGAGTTCCGCCAGGACGCCGCCGACCGAGTCGTCGACCCCCTGCGCGGTGCGCAGGTAGTCCTTCGCGTAGCGCTGGAACTTCCAGGAGGTGAGCGCGCGGTCGCTCCAACCGCGGTGGTCGGCCAGGAGGGCGTCGTTCTCGATGCGATACGCGTCGCGGATCGCCGCGCGGGTGTCTTCCGGCATGCGCGCGAGTTCATTCGCCATCCACTGGTCGAGCGGCGGGAGCTTGCCCTCGGGCTGCATGAGCCGTCCGTCGACCTTGAGGTCGTAGTCCCACGAGAGGTGGCGCGCGATGGTCATCGTCTGGAGCGTGCTCGCGGGCGAGCGCCCCGCGTAGTCGTCGAAGAGCGTCGCGGGCTCGGGAATGGCGACATCCCTGAAGAGCGCGTAGTGCCGCGGCTGGGGCATCCAGTTGCGGTGCGGCGCCTTGTGGTGCACGAGAAGCGCGAACGGCGTGCCCTGCCCCGCACCCTTCGCGAGTTCCACCAACCGCGCCAGCGCGAGCCCGTGGATGATGTCGGTCGCGTGGCCCTCGCGAACGGTCTTCACCCCGTCGACAACGAAGGTGGGGTTCCAGTAGTCGCCCTGCCCAACGAGCACATCCCAGTGGTGGAACCCCGTCGGATCGCTTTCGAGGTGCCACTTGCCGACGATCTCGGTGCGGTAGCCCGCTGCCTGAAGGAGCTTGGGAAACGTCGGCTGGGCGCCGTCGAACTTCTGGTCGTTGGTCGCGAAGCCGTTCGCGTGGCTGTGCTTGCCGGTGAGCATGACCGCGCGGGAAGGCCCGCAGATCGCGTTGGTCACGCTGGAGCGGTCGAAGCGCATGCCCTCGCGCGCGATGCGGTCGATGCCGGGCGTGGCGATCAGGCCGGGCGCCGCCGACGCGCCGTAGCAGGAGATCGCCTGCTTGCAGTGGTCGTCCGACATGATGAAGACGATGTTCGGACGCGCGGGCGGCGCCGCCGAGGCCCCCAGCGAGGCGGCGAGGCTCACGACGATCGAGACGGCGCGGTGCATCGGCGCAGACTACCCCCCTTCCCCCGACCCGTGCCAGGTTGGTGCGCGGTTGGTGCCAGGGAGGTGCCTGGCACCGTTTAGGAGCCGAGCGCGCGGAAGAGGAACCGCGCGCGGCGCAGGTTGCCGTAGTCGCCTTCGGCGGCGCCGTGGCCGGCGCTGGGGATGACGAGGAGCTCGAAGTCCTTGCCCGCGTCGATCAACCGCTGCGCCACCTGCATCGTCGTCGCGGGGTCGACGTTGTCGTCGAGCCCCCCGACCACCAGCATCAGCCGTCCGCCGAGCCGCCCTGCGTCCTCGAGGTTCGAGCTGCGCGCGTAGCTCTCGTCGACCGGCCAGCCCATCCACTGCTCGTTCCACCAGATCTTGTCCATCCGGTTGTCATGGCACCCGCAGTCGGCGACTGCCGCCTTGTAGAAGTCCGCGTGGTCGATCACCGCGCGCATCGCGTTCTGCCCGCCTGCGCTCCCACCGAAGATCGCGACCCGCGAGAGGTCGACCGATGCGTCGCGCGACGCAAGCTCGCGCATCCAGGCGATCCGGTCGGGAAAGCCCGCGTCCTTGAGGTTCTTCCAGCAGAGGTCGTGGAACGCCTTGCCGCGCCAGTTGGTGCCCATCCCGTCGATCTGGACGACGATCGCGCCAAGCTCGGCATACTCGCGCGAGCGATTCCGGAGGTCGAACCACTTCGGCACGTGCTGCCCGTGCGGCCCCGCGTAGATGTTCTCGATGACGGGATACTTCTTCGCGGGATCGAAGCCCGACGGGCGGTACACGAGCCCCCAGATCGCGGTCTTGCCATCGCGGCCCTTCGCCATGAACGGCTGCGGCGGGATCCAGCCTGCGTCGCGCATCGCGCGCGCGTCGCCAGCGCCGAGCTCGGCGACCACCGCGCCGTCCGACGCTCGGCGCAGCTCGTACACCGGCGGGATGTCCGCCCGCGCGCGCACGCACACGAGCGCGCTGCGGTCGGGCGAGAAGTCGACGCGGCAGGTGCCGTCGCCGGACGTGAGCATCGTGATCTCGCCCGAATCGACCTTCACCCGCGCAAAGTGCAGGTGATACGGATCCTGCGTCGCATCGCGCCCCATCAGCGCGATGTCGACCGTGCGCGCCTTCTCGTCGACATGCTCGACGCGGCGCACGTTCCACGATCCGTCGGTCACGCTGCGCTTGACCTTGCCCGTCGCGACATCGACGAGCTCGATGTGGTTCCAGCCGCTCCGCTCGGTCATCCACAGGAGCTCGCCCGTTCCGTCGAGCCAGTGCATCCAGACCTTGTTCGTCCAGTCGACGAAGGTCGGGTACGCCTGCTCGGCGATCGTGCGCGCCGCGCCCGTCGACAGGTCGATGGCGACGAGCCGCACGACCTGGTGCCCGCGCTGGTTGTAGAGGAACGCGATCTCGCGCCCGCCCGAGATGAACCGCGCGCGGTCGAGCGACCACGGGTTCGGGACGAGCGCGGTGTCGACCGCGACCTCGCGCACCGCGAGCGCGGCGGATCCCGGCGCCCGCTCGATGCGGAAGAGCCGCGGCACGGGCCGATCGATCTCGTCGCCCGGCTTCGTGTAGTCGATCGTCCGCAGCTTCGGCTCGAGCCGGTCCTTCGGAGCGGCCTCGACGATGTGCACGGGGTGCCGCGCCCCGCGCTTCACCTTCATCGCAACGACCGCATCGCGCGCGGGCGACACCCACTCGCCGCCCGTGTATCCGTCGCCCTCGACGCCATCGGTCGTGCGGAAGATCTCGCGTCCATCCGCACGGATCACGAGGTTCGGCCCATCGCGCCCGACCTCGACGCCCGCCGCCGCGGGCTGCGCCGCATCGCCCTGCGTCTCCTTCTGCCCGTCGACCTGGTCGACCGCCTCCGGCTCGCGGGCCGTCGCCGCCGCGCCGCGCGCCATCACGAGCGACTTCTCGACATCCGCGGCGACCGCGTACCCGAGCACCGCCCCCGACGCGGCCACGCGCACCATCCACGCATGCCCGCCAAAGGTGTGCTGCCGCCGCTCGCCCCGCGCGGGCACGCGGCCATACGGCGTCTCCTCGCCGCGCGCGTCGATCCACACGATCTCGACCGCCTCGTCGAGCGCGTTCACGAAGGTAATGCCGCTCGACGCGCCGCCGTTCCTGCTCCGCGTCCGCTCGGGAGCGAGCCTCAGTTCGAGCGCCTTCGCAACCTCGGTGTCGCCCTCGAGATCCAACACGAGCGGCGCACCGCCCGCGAGGTCGAAGACGAGCGGCTTCTCGCGCCCCTCGACCGACACGATCACGCGCCCGTTCTCGACCGCAACCGCGCGAACGCTTCCGCCTCCGAGCGCGGCGTGGTCGAACAGCGGCACCTTCGCCGCAGCGCCCTCCTGGCGCGCATCGACGAGCCACCAGCGGCGCGTGCCGTCCTTCGCCGACTCGCCGTACCAGAGCCGCGCGCCGTCGATCCACGTGCGCGGTCCGACGGGATCGTGGTAGAGACGCGCCTGTGCATCGATGCGGGCGCGCGCGTCGGCCATGCGGGCACGCATGGCGTCGAGCGAATCGGCCGCCTGGGCGAATCCCGACGACACCAGCGATCCCAGCGCAAGCACGGCAAGGCAGACGAAGTGCATGCCGAGAGCGTACTCGCCCGATTCGGCAGTCGCAGCGATGTGAGATTCACAACCGCGGCATTGCAAAGTCCGTGCAAGCCGTCCGGCCAGCCTCATGCCACCAACACGACTCATTCACGCGGACCAATCGCGAGCCCTGATCCAACCTGAACACGCGCGCTCGACCCTCCCGCTCGGCCGCAGCGTTGCGGTCCGACCGATCACCCGAGTCCGCATTCAGAGGAACCCATGACTCTCCGCACCAAGTCCCTATGCACGCTCGCACTCGCTGCAGCAGCCTGCCTCGGCGCCCCGAGCCTCGCGCAGTCGACCGCCGACTTCCGTGTCCTCCCCTACCAGATGAACCCCGTCCTCGACGGCATCAACCTCACGTGGTTCACCGTCGGAGCGACCCCGGGCACCCTCACCGTGACCGGCCCCGGGCTCAAGAGCCCGCTCGTGTACACGAGCGCTCCGGTGCTCGATCCCGTCCTTGACTACCAGATCAGCGCCGAGCTGACCGCAGGCGGTGCGTTCCCCTTCAGCACCACCGCCATCTTCGAGGCGCCGGGCGTGCCCGCGCGCAACTGGCGCCACCGGATCAACGTGAGCGGCCTCCAGGCCGACACCGAGTACACGTACACGGTCACGCAGGGTGCGTCGAGCTACTCGAACACCTTCCGCACGGCGCCCGGCGCGTCGTCGAACCGCGCGCTGCGCTTCATCGCCATCTCCGACAGCGAGACGCTCGTCCTCGGACGCACGCGCTTCCGCGAGTGGGCGCGCACGACGCCGCAGACTCCGGGCAGCACGGGCCGCCCCGCCGGCACCGGCCGCGGCCGCGACCAGTACCTGCTCAGCGAGACGAAGGGCTACCAGGAGAACATCGCCAACATCAAGTCGCGCGGCGCCGACATGCTGATCTTCGCGGGCGACCTCATCGAAGGTACGTCGAACGAGTGCCAGCGGCGCTGGGACGAGTTCTGGCGCCACAACGCGGGCGAGTACAACGATCTCTTCAGCGGCATGCCGTTCGTCGCGGCCATCGGCAACAACTGCATCTACAACGGCGGCAGCAACGGCTCGGCCAACCCGCTCGTCCAGTACGCGCGCAAGCAGTGGTCGTCGTACTTCGACTTCCCCGCGAACAACGACCCCGCCGCGAAGGACCTCTACCACCGCACCGACTACGGTCCTGTCACGATCATCACCCTGTGCTCGGTCGGCGCGCTCGGCGCCAACGACAACGTTGCGCCGGCGCAGGGCCAGTACATCAACGCGAACTCGCCGGACAACCGCGACACGAACCGCGCCTGGCTCCTCAACTACCCCTACGGCGACCTTCCCGACTTCAACGTCGGCACGGCGCAGTGGAACTGGGCGGTGCAGGAGCTCGCGTCGGCGCGCGCCGCGGGGCAGATCATCCTCGTCCAGTGGCACCACACGCCGTTCAGCCGCGGCATCCACGGGACGAGCGTCACCAGCACGCAGTCGGGCGAGGCGATGCGCATCTACGCGCCGCTCATGGAGCAGTACCGCGTGGCGGGCGTCTTCACGGGCCACAGCGAGGTCGCCGAGATGAGCTACTTCGATCTCGACAACGACGGCTTCGGCGTGCATCTGTGGGATGTCGGCGCCGCGGGCGATGGCCTGCGCGGCGTCGAGGACGCGCCGGGCCTGACTGCGGCCGCGATCACCTCGTGGCGCGCCAATCCGCTCAACAGCGAAGGTGCGGCGTGGACCGCGAACCCGTACCACCGCTGGTGCGCCGACCAGAGCGAGCCCGAGACCTGGAACGGCAACCAGCTCGTCGGCGGAGGAAAGCACTACGGCTTCCTCGAGTTCGACATCGAGCGCCTTGCGGGAGGCGAGTTCCGCATCACCTACCAGAACTGGCACACGTTCCCGCTCAACGCGGGCGACTCGGACTTCACCGTGACCGGCTACGAGCTGCGGCCGTACAGCAACCGCGTCGTGCTCGAAGGCCCTGCCGACAACATGCGGCCCGTCGTGTTCGAGCCGACCTGCGCGCAGGCCGACCTCAACCAGGACGCCCGCGTCGATGCGGCCGACATCGCCGTCATCCTGAGCGGATGGGGCACGGCCGCCGGCGATGTGAACGGCGACGGCGCCACCAACGGCGACGATCTCGGCTACCTGCTGGCTGCCTTCGGAAACGACTGCCGCGGCTGAGATTGCGGCATCACCTGACCTCGCGCGCGGCGCCCGGACGATCTCCGGGCGCCGCGCTGCGCTTCTCCGCTGTTTCGCACGATCCCGACACGGCGCTCACCTCGCCCACACGCCCCGTCCCTCGAATGCCCGTCCGTCTCGGCCGCGTCGTCGGGCAGCTCGCGCGCCCATCGGAGCGCGCAGCGTCCTGCCCCAACTCCTGTGTTCAAGCCTTTCTCGGAGCACCTATGCGCACTCACATCGCCCTTCTCTCAACCACACTCGCCCTGGTCTCGCCCGCGCTCGCGGGCCTTCCGTCCGAAGCCCTCCCCCGCATCGGCGTCGGCGACGCGATCGGCGGCAACGCCGTCGTCCTCGTGCGTCCCGCGGCGGGCACGGGCAACGTGACGGTCGAGATCGCGACCGATCCCGCGATCAGCAAGATCGTCTCGACGCACAGCCTCTCGATCACCAACCCGCTCGTCCCCGGCAAGGTCTACCTCGCGGGCCTCGATCTCGGCCGCCGCTACTACGCGCGCGTGACCGACGGCGCGCGCACCCGCACCGCGACCTTCGAGACCGGCGCCGCCGCCCTCGGCACCAACGCTGCGCCCGCCGGCGTGCGCTTCGGCGTCACCGGCGACTGGCGCGGCGATGTCGGCATCTACAACGCGATCCTCAACGCCGACGAGCGCGGCCTCGACTACTTCGTCAAGCTCGGCGACACGATCTACGCCGACGTCGCGAGCCCCGCGGTGCCCGTGCCGCAGGCGACGACGCTCGACGAGTACCGCGCCAAGCACATCGAGAACTACCAGCCCACGCACGGCATCGATCCCTGGGGCGAGCTCGCCGCGAGCACGCCGACCTTCTCGATGATCGACGACCACGAGGTCACCAACGACTTCGACGGCGGCGCGTTCGACGCGGTGAACGGCTGGTACAACCAGGGCCCGCTCTACGTGAACGGCCTCCAGGCCTTCGTCGAGCACAACCCGATGTTCCCGACGACCTGGCCCGCGCTCGGCGACCCGCGCGTCGACGGCCGCCCGAACCTCTACCGCTCGTTCCAGTGGGGCCAGCACGCCGCGACCTTCATGGTCGACGCGCGCAGCTTCCGCGACGCGAACCTGCCGCCGGTGGCGAATCCGTTCGACCCGGTCCAGGTGGGCGCCTTCATCCAGGCGAGCTTCAACCCGGCGCGCACGATGCTCGGCTACCCCCAGCTCGGCCTGCTGCTCCAGGACCTCCAGCGCGCCGAGGCTGCGGGCGTCACCTGGAAGTTCATCATGACCTCGATGCCGATGCAGAACTTCGGCCCGCTCGCCGGCGAGGACCGCTGGGAAGGCTACGCCGCCGAGCGCGCGTACCTCCTCTCGCAGATCGTGCAGCTCGGGATCCGCAACGTCGTCTTCGTCACGGCCGACTTCCACGGCACGATCGTGAACGACATCACCGTGCCCAATCCCGCGAATCCGGCGCAGCAGCTCTTCACGGGCATGTTCGAGATCATCACGGGCTCGGTCGCGTACTCGGCGCCCGCCGGCCCGACGTTCGCACAGCTCGGCCTCTCGACCGGCGCGCTGACGCCCGCGCAGTACGCCTTCTACCAGACGCTGCCGAACTCGGCGAAGGACACCTTCGTCGCAGGCCTCCTCGACAACGTGATCAGCGGCTACGGCTACTCGCCGACGGGCATCCAGGATCCGTCGATCAACGCGAGCTTCACCGTGGGTGGTCCGATCGCCGCACACCACTACGGCTGGAGCGAGTTCGACATCGACGCGCAGTCGAAGGCGCTCACGATCACGACCTACGGCGTCGACTGGTACACGCCCGCCGAGGCGGCCGCCGATCCCGCCGCGATCATCGCGCGGCCGATCACGGTGCGCCAGCAGATGGTGCTCACGCCTCGCCCCGGCGCCTGCGCCCAGGACCTGAACTCCGACGGAACGGTCAACGGCGCCGACCTCGCGATCCTCTTCAACGCGTGGGGCGCCTGCGGTGGAGGAGCCTGCCCGGCGGACTTCGACGCCGACGGCACGGTCGACGGCGACGACCTTGGACTGCTGCTCGGCAACTGGGGTGACTGCTAAGTCACCGCACAGGAACCACTTGTCGATGCAACCACCGCGGCCTCGGAGGCAACTCCGAGGCCGCGATGCATTTGCAGCACGCCGCACCGGGTGCGGCCCGAGCGTGTGAGGCTTCCGCAAGTTCGCCGCGATCGGGTTGCCCATGTGCCTCTCCGCGGCACGCTGAAGCAGCCGTCGAACGCGGGCGACGGCGTTGTCCCTCTGCCACGGGGCCGGGAACGGCAACACCGCGGCGAACAACCAGGACGCCGTCCTCTCGTTCGCGAGCCAGATCACCCAGCCCCTCTCGGGCGAGACGGTGCTGCACTTCGACATCATGATGTCGATCGCGAGCGCCGGCGCCGCGCCGTCGTACTTCGCCGCGCTCAACCAGAACACGGGCAGCGCCACCGCGGGCAACTTCCAGAACGCGCGCCTCGCGGTGCAGGCCAGCGGCACCGGCTTCGTGTTCGGCTCGCGCCTCAGCGGCCAGACGGGCTACCCCTTCGGCTACGGCAGCTCGGCGCTGAACTTCAACCAGATGTACGCGCTCCGCGCCGAGGTGCACCTCGTGGCGGGCAACGCGAACGACTCCATCAACCTGTACGTCGGCGACAGCTTCACGAACCTCGCGCTGCACGCGACCGCGGGCTACTCGACGGGCACCGTCACCGACATCTCGGTGGGCGGCATGCTCCTGTCGCAGTTCGCCTCGGCGACTGCGTTCGAGTCCGGCGTGTCGATCTCGAGCATGAGCGTGTCGCTGGTGCCGGCGCCGGGCGCGATCGCGCTCGTCGGACTCGCCGGTCTCGTCGGCCGCCGTCGTCGTTGAGATTCGCGCAACGCTGACAGGCGCTTCGTGCGGTTCGCACACGGCGGCGCGACGGTGCTCCCTCGAGCAGTCAGCATCCTGCTCTGCCTTTCAGTCACGACCGTCGTCCCGGCCCGGGGCGACGGTCGTGCGTTTGGGGCCTGCTTGGGATCGGGCCTGCGCACGCGAGGACGAGGTGAGGAAGAGGTGAGGAAGAGGTGAGGACGAGGGGAGGACGATGTGAGGACGATGTGTCGGCAGAGATGCCCGCCGCGGCCGACGCGTCTGCCATCGACCCATCCCGTCACAGCGACCGGAGGAACGCGAGCAGTGCCGCGCGTTCCGCTGCAGGCATCGCGACGAACGCATCGCGCGCGCGCTGCGCCTCGCCGCCATGCCAGAGCACGGCTTCCTCGATGGAGCGCGCGCGGCCGTCGTGCAGCAGCCGGGTGTGGCCGTTGACCGTCTCGATCAGACCGAGCCCCCAGAGCGGCGGCGTGCGCCACTCGCGCCCCGTCGCATCGCCGTCGCGGCGGTCGTCGGCGAGTCCGTCGCCCATGTCGTGAAGAAGGAGGTTGGTGTAGGGATGGAACTCGACGCCGCGCAGGCCTTCGATCGGAGACCGGTCGCCCGTGCGGAGGGTGGGCGCATGGCAGCGGGCGCATCCGGCCTCGGCAAACAGCGCGCGACCGCGCTCGACCTCGGGCGTTCCCGCGCCGCGCTGCGCGGGAACCGCAAGCACGCGGCAGTAGTGCGCGAGGCGAGCGACCTTGTGCGCATCGACCTCCGGCGCGCCGGTCGCGGGATCACCGCCCGACGGCGCGTCGATCTCCTGCGCGGGCATCGTCGGTTCCGCGGTGTGCGCGGGATTCGTGAGCCCCATGTCCTCATGCAGCGCGGCCATCACCTGCGCGTCGAGCGTCGGCTGCGACGCCTTCCATCCGAACCGCCCCACGCGGGGCTCCGACCCGGCGACCAGTCGCGCGCGACCCGAGATGCCGTCGCCATCGCGGTCGTCGGGATCGGCCAGGGCGAGGATGGCCGCGTCGTCGACCGCCTCGAGCAGCCCGCCGCCGATCAGCTGCGGACCGATGCGCAGCGAAAGCCGCAGCTCGCCGAGCGGACCATACGCAGGCCGCGCGAGCGTGGGCACGATGCGCGCGAGCTCGTAGGGCGTGCCGTCCGCATAGCGGCCAGGCTCGAGGCGTTCCTCGAGGACAAGCGCCGCCTCAGGTGCGACGCCGGGGATCGCCTGGTCCTGGATCTGCACGCCGTACACCGGATGCGGCGCGCCGTCTGCGTCACGCGGACTGATGAAGACCACGGCGCCGACACCCACATCGCCCGCAGCGAGCGGTGGCCGGCCACGGCCGTCGTCGGCGTGACAGGCGCTGCAGGAGTTGGCGTTGAAGAGCGGTCCGAGTCCGTCGCGGCCCGCGGCGCTCGCGGGCGCGACCACCCAGTTGTCGCGAAAGAACGAGTTGCCCACGCTGAAGGCTCGGCGGTCCTCGCGCGACAGACCCGGGACCGGCAGGCTGAATGCATGCGGCCCCACGGCGTCGACGGTCGCGGGACCACCGAGACGCGCAAGCTCCGAGGCCTCGAGCAGCGCCGAGAGCGCGACGATCGCGGCGGTCATCATCCCTGCGGCTCCTCAGGGAACTCGTACCCGAGCAGCCGTGCCGCCAGATCGAGTTCCTCGCCGAGCGTCTCGAGCGACTCGAGCGCCGCCACCAGCCGCGCCCGCCCGGGATCGCCGTCCGCGGCGCGCATCGCCCGATCGAACGGCGCCGGCATCGCCTCCACCGCAGTGACGGCCGCATCGAGCGCCGCACCGAGCGCGTCGGCCCGGGCCGCATCCTTGCTGCGCACGAACTCGATCGCGCCTGCTTCACGCAGCACGAGCGCGATCCCGCGGATGTTCGCCTTGAAGTCTCGGTCGGTGGTGTCGCTGAAGCAGCTGTGCTCCTCCTCCTGATCGCGCGTCTCGAGCGGCACCGCCAGCCGCTCGCCCGACATCTCGAAGCCGGCCAGCAGCGCAGGACCGATCAGGATCGCCCGCATCGCACGCGGGTCCTTCTCGAAGCGCGCGCGATGGTTGTCCTCGCCCGCCTTCCACGCGCGGTCAAGCTTGGCGAGGTCGGCGCAGAGCATGTCGGTGACCTCGAGCAGGTACTCGCGGCGCCGCGCCGCGAACGGGTCGCTGCCGTCGGTGAAGTCGGTCGCCTTGCGGTCGCCCGCCCCCTCCTCCGACGCATCGACGCCCCACAGCATGAACTCGATCGCGTGCCAGCCCGTGCACACGTTCGTCTCGCCGCCGCGCTGGTTGTGAAGCCGAAGGATCGCGGCGCCGAGCGCCGGGTACCTCGCCGCGTCGCGGATGATGCCCGTCTTCGATGCGGCATCGGCGGGCTCGATGTACGACTCGTCCACCGGCCACGCGTTCACGAACGTCTCGACGCCGCCGCGCCGCGTGTCGATGGGCCCATTGCCGAAGCGGAACGCCTCGGTGCGCCCGTACACGTCGCGCGCCGCGACCCACGACTCGCGCGCACGCGCCAGCCCCGCCTCGCCCGGCGCATTGCAGAAGGCGCGGATCGCCGCGCGCATCTCCTCGGCACGCTTGAGACTGTCGGCGTACTCGCGCGCCACGACCTCTGCGTAGCGGCGCGCGCAGACCTCGGCGGGAGTGCTGGCGGGGACTTGCGTGGAGAAGAACGCAGCGACGACGAACGATGCGAGCATTGGGCCATCTCACCATGCGGCGGCGCGGAGCGTTCGCACCAAGTTCGCACCTCACCGATTCTGAATGCGCCCCTCACGAAGCCGCCATGGATGTCGCACACCGTACGCACCATGTCGCCGTACCTCCTGCATGCGTTCGTCGTCCCGATGCTGGCGTCCGTTCCCGTCGCACCCGCCCCGAGCACGGAGACGGCCGTCCGGGCGACGTCC
>JBIIRG010000169.1:0-6670 GCA_044341665.1 Phycisphaerales bacterium
GAGCGCGACGGCGACAGCGGCGAGGTGATCGCCGTGCCGAGTCCGTGAGGTTCGGTGCGACGGCTGCTAGCGCCGCCGGCTGAGCGCACGGTCCATGTCGCGCTTGTCCTCGCGCTTGGCGATCGACTCGCGCTTGTCGTGCTGCTTCTTGCCGAGACCGATGCCGATGAGCAGTTTCGCGCGCCCCTTCACCCAGTAGATCTTGAGCGGCACAAGCGTCGCGCCCTTGGCCTTGGCCTCGGTGGCGAACTTGATGATCTCCTTGCGATGGGCGAGCAGCCGACGCTGCCGGTTGGGGACGTGCTGCCGGTGTGGTCCCGCGCTCGGATACTCGGCGATCGTCACGTTGAGGAGCGTGAGCGCGGGCGGTTCGGCGGCGGCGAGGATCCAGCCCTCGGCCAGGCTTGCCTGTCCCTTTCGAAGGCTCTTGACCTCCGTGCCGACGAGCTCGATGCCGCACTCGAGGGTGTCGGCGATGGCGTAGTCGAACCGGGCCTTCCGGTTCTCGATGACGGGCTCGCGGGCCGCGTTTCCGTCTTTGGAGTTGGACTTCTTGCGATCGCTCATAACCACTGCCGCGCGTGCGTCCTCGCGGGCCGCAAACGCAACGTCCGCTAGGGTCTCAGATCCCGCCTGTACGGGCCTCGAAGGTCGACGGCGACTCACAATATTGGGGTTTTTGTGGATCAGCCACCCCCCCTAGGCGAAAGGGAGGCAAGATAACGATTGCGTCGCTTTCGGGCGGCGCGTGTTGTCGTCCCTCCTCCACGACTCATCCGCCCCGGATGGTCGCGGAGGTCGCTTGTGTTGCCTGCGTTCCATCCCCGTCCGTCGTCAGTCAAGGAGTTTCGATGCGCTTCTCTGGTATTGGCAAGACGTCCATCGCTGCCGCGATCCTCGCGTCGGCTGGCTTCTGCACCACGCTCTCCGCCCAGGTCGCTCCGTCCAGCACGGCTACCTCCGTCCAGCACGCGGCTTTCCTCGAGGCACATCCCGAGGTCGGCTACTTCCACGAGCGCGATGGCAGCATCAAGCGCATCTACGGCAAGGCCTTTTCCTTCGGCGCGAGCGCTGTCGAAAGCGCGGACTCGTTCCTGAAGCAGCACGCGGGCCTGCTCAACTCCAGCTTCTCCCAGCTCATGGCGATCGGGCCGAATGGCGACGGCACGCACGTGCTCCCCGTCTACTTCGAGCCTGCCGACGAGAGCTATCGATTCTCGCTCGTCGGCTACACCCAGCACGTGAACGGCGTGCCGGTGTTCCGTGGCGACGTGCGCTGCCTCGTGCGCAACGAGCCCGGCTATCCGCTCGTGCTGGTGGCCAACGCGCTCAAGGACGTGCGCTCGTTCGCCGCGACCTTCAAGGGTGGTCCCGTGGCGCCGTCGCAGCTCGACCTCCGCAAGGCGTCGCGTATGCCGCTCAACCAGTTCGGACCGGGTGCGGTCATCTCCGATCAGGAGCAGGTGATCTGGGCGGGCTACGACGACGCGCCCGCGAAGGAAGTGCGCCTCGCGTACAAGTTCATCGTGACGGGCACGGGCGTGTTCGACCGCACGCTCCGCCAGCGCATGCTGTACGTGGTCGATGCGGCCACGAACAAGATCCTCTTCCAGGAGGATCAGATCGTGCACGCCGACGTCAACGTCTCGATCCAGGGCCAGGCCACCCAGGGAAGCGCCGCGGATGCGTGCAATCCCGAGGCCGCCACGGGCCTGCCGTACGCCCGCGTGACCGTCGGCGCGACGACGTACTTCGCCGATGTGAACGGCAATGTCACGATCCCGAACGCCGGGACGGGCACGGTCTCGATGACCGCCGCGATCGGTGGCCGCTGGTTCTCGGTGGTCGATTCGGCGGCGGGCACGATCAGCACGCTGACCGGATCCAGCGCCGGTGGCGCGTTCGAGTTCATGCACAACGCCACCAACACCCTGCAGGATGAGCGCGCCGAGGTGAACGCGTACCTGCATGCCAACAAGGTGCGCGACTGGACCCTCGCCTACAACCCGTCGTTCCCGACGATCGGCAACCAGACCAACTGGCCGATCAACATCATGGTCGCGGGCACCTGCAACGCGTTCTACGACGGCGTGTCGATCAACTTCTATCCGGCCGGCGGCGGCTGCAACAACACGGCGTTCAGCGCCGTCGTGCACCACGAGTACGGACACCACCTCGTGAACCGCGCTGGCTCGGGCCAGGGTGCATACGGCGAAGGCTTCGGCGACGTGATGGGCGTGCTCGTCCTCGACGAGTCCCGCCTGGCGGTCGGGTTCCAGAGCTGTGCGACCGGCATCCGCGACGCCAACAACAACAACCAGTACTCGGCTGCGGGCTGCTCGTCGTCGGGCAGCGCGATCCATACCTGCGGCACGCTGCTCTCGGGCTGCGTGTGGGACCTCCGGTTGAACCTGCTTGCGAGCAATCCGAGCACGTACCGCCAAATCCTGTCGGGCCTCGCGGTCAACTCCGTGCTGCTCCACGCGGGCACCGAGATTGACCCGGCGATCACCGTCGACTTCCTCACGCTCGACGACAACGACAGCAACATCGGAAACGGCACGCCCCACTACTTCGAGATCAACGATGCGTTCTCCCAGCACGGCATGCCCGGACCGGCGCTGCAGCTCATCAGCTTTGCCTTCCCCGACGGCCAGCCGGCGCTCTCGGCTCCCGAGGGCGGCACCTCGTTCCGCGTGAATGTCCTGCCGCTCGCGGGTACGCCCGCGCCGGCGACGGGTCGCCTCTTCTACCGCTTTGGCACCGCTGGCACGTTCCAGTCGGTGGCGATGTCGGAGTCGGCCGCGAACGAGTACATCGCACTGCTTCCGTCGGCGCCGTGCGGCTCGTCGATCCAGTTCTACGTGGCGGCGAACGATGTCGGTGGATCCTCGGCGGTCAGCCCCGCGGGCGCCCCTGCCTCGTTCTACACCGCGATCGTGGCGAACGGGCTCGACGCTCGCTTTACCGACACCGTCGAGACGGACACCGGCTGGACGACGAGCACGGCGGGCGATACCGCGACCGCTGGTCTCTGGACGCGCGCTGATCCGCGGGGTACCTCGAACGGCACGGTGCCGGTGCAGCCTGAGAACGACGTCACCGAAGGCACGGGTGTCAACTGCTTCTTCACGGGCCAGGGTCCCGCTGGTGGCGCCCTCGGCGCGGCCGACGTCGATGCTGGCTTCACCACGCTCACCTCGCCGCTGATGGATGCCACGGGTGGCGAAGCGTACCTGTCGTACTACCGCTGGTACTCCAACCAGCAGGGCGGCGCGCCGAATGCGGATGTGTTCCGCGTGCAGATCACCAACAACAACGGCGCGTCGTGGATTCCGCTCGAGACGGTTGGACCGGCTGGGGCGGAGGTCAACGGCGGATGGATCTTCAAGGAGTTCCGCGTGGAGGACGTGATCGCGCCCACCGCGCAGATGCGCATCCGGTTCATCGCCGAGGATCTCGCGACCGGCTCGCTCGTCGAGGCCGCGGTGGACGAGGTCCGCATGCGCACCGTGCAGTGCACCCCGGTCAACCCGGCGGACCTGAACGGCGACGGCCTCGTTGATGCGGGCGACCTCGCGATCCTGCTCAACAACTGGAACGGCATCGGAGCGGGCGACATCAACCGCGACGGCGGCGTGGACGCGAGCGACCTTGCGATCCTGCTGAGCGCCTGGGGTTGATCGTCACTGCGTGGGCGTGAGGTCCGACAACGACCGAAGCGCCGCAGCCGAGAATCACGACTGAATCCAGCCTCGGAGGCCAACTGGCCTCCGAGGCTGTTTTTGCGCCGAGCCCCGTGTTCGCGTCCACTTGCTCGGGCGCGAACCTTCGGCTATTCTCTCCGTCCCCCGATGACGCGTCATGTGGGGCCACCTGCCCAGGTGGCGGAATTGGCAGACGCGCCAGCTTGAGGTGCTGGTGGTGTAACAACCTTGGAGGTTCGAGTCCTCTCCTGGGCATTCGAGCGAACCCCGCGCATGCGCGGGGTTCGTCGCTTTTCGGCACGGTCTGCGGCAGCGGCACGACGCCGTCGCGCCGCGGGCTCGGAATCGTCAGACGCCCCGCTGACCCGGATCCCAGATCAGCTTGTGGAGCTGCGTCTGCTGGCGCACCGGCAGGCGATCCTCGAGGATCCACTCCGCGAGGGCGCGCGGCGAAAGGCCGGGGCAACCGAGGATCTCGAGGCCCTTCCTCTGCGGGAAGGCAGGGCTCATGAGCACCGCGTTGCAGCGCTCCGCGAGGCCGAGCGCCTGGATGCGCTCCCGCGCCCACTCGTAGTCCGCGCGGTCGACGATCACGAACTTGACCTCGTCGTGCGGGCGGAGGGCCTCGATGTTCGACCAGAGGTTTCGATCGCACTCACCCGACCCAGGCGTCTTGATGTCGAGGATGCGGATCGCCTTCGGATGGCACGGGCGGATGTCGACCGCACCCGATGTCTCGATGAGGACGGTGTAGCCACGCTCGCAGAGCAGCGCGATGAGGTCGAACGCGCGCTTCTGCGCCAGCGGCTCGCCACCCGTGAGCTCGACGATGCGCGCGCCCGAGCGCTCGATCTCGCCAAGGATGTCGCCGATCGTGCGCGGTGCACCCTCGCGGAACGCGTACTCGGTGTCGCAATAGTGGCAGCGGAGCGGGCAGCCCGTGAGGCGGACGAAGAAGCACGGACAGCCCGCGTAGGTCGACTCGCCTTGGATCGAGAAGAAGGTCTCGTTGATGCGGAGCGTGCCTGCGAGCGGGTCGCTCGACGGACCGGCGTCGTGGACCCCGAGGGCGCGCGAGGAGGCTTCCGCTTCGTGATTCACGCTGCGAGTCCCTTCAATCTAGTAGACCCACGCCTCGACGGCGGCGGTGGCGGCAAGCTCGGCCGGAACGGGCACGCCCAGCGGCGCGGTGACCAGGATGAGCGCGTCGAGCAGGTCGCCCTCGCGATCGTGGATCGCCTCGACCGCCGACTGCGACGGGATCTCGAGCCCGTCCTTGCGGAGGAGGCGGATGATCTCCTCGCGGAGGATGCGCGGCGGCTCTCCGTCGCCCTTGTAGCCCTTGGTCGGCCAACCGCGCCGATGGAGGATGCTCGCGGGGCAGCCCTCGCAGACGCGGACGCGCGGCGCGGCGGCGGCCGCAGGCATGCAGACGGGCTCGATGGCGATGCCGGCGTCGGCCAGCGGCAGGAGGATCTCGGTGATGACCGTGAAGGTCTGCTTGAAGACGCGCAGATTCATGGGCGCGAGCGGTGTGCGGAACTCGCGGTCGCAGGCGCGCTTGGGCTCGCGGCGCGAGAGTTCACGCATCGCGCCGCGCCATGCGCGGGCCGAATCGAAGGTCGACATCCACTCGGCGATCGCGCGCCAGGTCAGTTCGTGGTCTGCGGGAAAGCCCTCGGGTCGCGCTGCGGAGAAGCACTCGACGGGGAGTCCGAACGGCGCGTCGATGCGCCAGAGGTGCTCGCGGCCGTCGCCGGCGGTCTCGAGGATCGCCTTGCGCAGTCCGTTTCGATCGATTCGGCCGCGGATCGAGACCGGACTACGCGGGGCGAGCTCGCGCTCGGCGATGCGGATCTTGGCGGCTCCCCCGCCATCTGCGCCGCTGAAGTCGACGCCGTGAAGGATGAGTCGCGCCATCAGAGACCGCAGCTTCCCTGCGGGCGGCCACAGCCGCAGGAGGAGGAATGCACGTGCGCAGGGGCGCTTGCCACCGCGCCCGCCGCGGCAGCACCGCTGACGCCGAAGACGGACATCTTGCGGCGGAACGTGCGCCCCTTGCCCTTGGGGTCGTCGATGGGGGCGTCGGCGTCCTTCATCGGCCGCATGAGCTCGATGACCTCGCCGTCCTCGATGGCTTCGTACTCGTAGATGGGCATCGCGACAGGATAGCGGGGACGCCACGCGCCGACGAGCCGTGCGTGTCACAGCCGCGAAGGCGTACACTGCGCAGATGCCTAGTTCTCGGAAGCCGCGTAAGTCTGCCGCGCGGGATGCCCACCCATCGCTCGCCCCCTATCGCCAGAAGGATCGCGGGGAGCGCCTGCAGAAGGTGCTTGCGGACGCGGGCGTCGCGGCGCGGCGCGAGTGCGAGCGGCTGATCGTCGAAGGTGCCGTGACGGTCAACGGCAAGACGATCGACACGCTGCCGGCGTGGGCGGACCCGGCGGTCGACCGCATCGAGGTGTACGGCAAGCCGCTGCGCCCGGCCGAGAAGCACGTGTACATCATGCTCTTCAAGCCGCGCGGGACGGTGTGCACGAACAGTGATCCCGAGGGCCGGCCGCGGGCGATCGATCTCGTGAATCATCCGTCGCGCGCGCGCATGTACTGCGTCGGGCGGCTTGACCTCGATGCGTCGGGTCTGCTGATCCTCACCAATGACGGCGAGTTTGCGAATCGGCTGACGCATCCGCGCTACGAGGTGCCGAAGGGGTACGACGTGACGCTCGACGGGCGTCTCGATGCAACGGCGATCGCGGAGATGGAGCGGAAGATCTTCGCGGGCGGACGCGGAACGGCCGGAAAGGTCGATGACGCGGCGGAACTGCGCAGCACGCTGCGGCTTGTCTCGACGGATGCGACGAAGTCGATGGTGCACCTCGAGCTGTGCGAGCACCGAAACCTGCAGCTGCGCGAGCTGATGCTGTCGCTCGGGCACCCCGTGAAGAAGTTACGGCGGA
>JBIIRG010000170.1:0-6640 GCA_044341665.1 Phycisphaerales bacterium
GATCCGCTTCCGCGTGCTCTACTGAATCCAGCCCGAACGGGGACGGATCAGGCGGAGCGGCGCATCAGGAGCGCAGCATGTCTCTTCCCCACATGACCCCGATTCGGTCGTTCGCCGTCGCCGCGCTGTGCGCGCTGTTTACTGTCACCCAGTCCCTGGCGCAGGTCGTGGTGAAGGGCGTGCCGATCGGCGGTGCCGACGCGAATGCCCTCCCACCCATCGAACGCAAGATCGACGCCAAGGCGAAGGCGATCTACCACCGCGCCAAGGCCGAGACGGCGAAGCTCGACGGGGTGCAGTTCGACGGGCAGATGCGGTTTGAGGGTGGCACCGAGGGCATCAACGTCGGCATGCCCGAGGAGGTCCGTGCCCGCAAGCGCTACCGGATCCGCTTCGTAGGCGACGCGGGTGATGCCAAGCCCGGCATGCTGCCGCCCCACGCGGTGCGGATCGAGACGCTCGACGGCCCGCAGCAGGGCCGGGTGCTCGTCCTGAACGGCGGCAAGCTCCGCCAGATCGATGACAAGGCCAAGACATTTATCGAGGCTTCTGGCGTCGGGGCTTCGGGTTTCGGGGGCGGCAGCGCGCAGATGCTCTGGGCTATGGCCGCCTCGGCGTGCCCGGAGTGGTACCGCGGCATGTCGGCGCCGGTCGAGATGGGCGAGCCGGTGGTGCTCGAGCTCGTCGGCACCGCCACCGTCGACGACCTCGAGTGCGACCTGGTGAAGGTCGTGCGCGAGATCGCGATCGGCGTCGTCGATGGATCGGACGAGGGCGACATGCGCACCGAGAAGATGCCGATGACCGAGACGATCGCCTTCGCGCGCGCCGACGGGCTGCCGCGTCGGTTCGGCATGGAGTTCCCCGGCGCGATGGTGGCCGCCGATGGCGAGGACGATGGCGAGGACGGCGGCGAGGACGGCGGCGAGGACGACGCCATGCCCGCCATGCCGACGCCGGTGGTCACGCTCGTCGGGCTCAAGGTGTATCCGAAGGCCGCGGCCGGCGAGGCCGCAAAGGGTGCAGGGCCGAAACTCGACGACGCGCTCTTCGCGCTCGAGACCACCGAGGCATTGAAGGAGAAGGGCTTCAAGGAGGTCGAGTTCGAGATGCCCGGCTTCCCGATCGACCTCGCTGCCGGCGACGGCGGCGACGCCAAGGCCATGCCCGCACCTCCGGGTCTCACGGTGAAGGTCGGCGACCCCGCACCCGACTTCAAGCTCACCGACCTCGACGGCAAGGAGGTCACGCTCGCCTCGCTCAAGGGCAAGGTCGTGCTCCTCGACTTCTGGGCCACTTGGTGCGGCCCGTGCGTGGCGGCGATGCCGACGATGCAGAAACTGCACGACGAGTACCAGTCCAAGGGCGTCGTGGTGCTTGGCGTGAACACCTGGGAGCAGATGCCCCAGGCCGCGAAGGACTACATCGCCAAGAAGAACTACACCTACGGGTGCCTCCTCAAGGGCGACGAGCTCGCCGAGGCCTACGGCGTTCCCGGGATCCCGACGCTGGTGGTGATCGGCAAGGACGGCAAGGTCGTTGAGATCGAGGTCGGGTTGGCCGATCCCTCGGGCGCAGGCCTTCGCAAGGTGCTCGACGCCGCCCTCGGCGGGAAGTAGGTCCGTTGGCTACCATTCCGCCCGCGTTCTCGCACGATTCCCGCTTGGTGTGGGACGGAACGCCGTTGGCACCGCAGGCGTTCTGTCCGGATCCACCATGCAGCGATTCGCTCTCTCTCTCGTCTCAACCGCAGCGCTCGCGCTGACCTCGACCACCCTGTTGGCGCAGGGCGTTCCCGCAGCGCCGGCTGCTCCCGCGGCACCCGCCCCCGCCCCGCAGCAGGAGGCGAAGCCCGCGGGCGTGATCGATGCCGCCGCCAAGAAGACCTACGACGCGGCGGTTGCCGCCGTGCGCAAGCTCAAGGGCGTGTCGTTCGTTTCGGAAATGAAGCTCGACGCCAAGTCGCCCGAGCTCGCGGCGATGATTCCGCCGGACTTCGGCGGCAAGGCGCGCTTCAGCGTGCAGTTCGGCGCCGAGGGCAAGTCGGGCCTCGGCCACGACACCATCCGCGCCGAGATCCTCAAGGGCGAGCAGAACGGCATGATCTTCGTGCTCGCGCCCGAGGCGGCGATCGCCATCAGCCCCACCGAGAAGGAGTACATGGAGGGTGGCGGCGAGCTCAGCATGATGCTCGCGGGCATGGCCATGCAGTCGTTCCCCAGCTGGCTGAGCGAGCAGCGCGGCGAGGTCCAGGGCCCCGCCAAGCTCTCCGATCCCGTGTCGATCGAGCCCGTGGGCGACGAGAAGGTCGACGGCGTCGACTGCGCGGTGGTGAAGGCCGTGCGCACGATGGAGGTCGAGATGGCCGAGGGCATGCCCGCCACCAAGATCACCATCACCGAGACCACGGCGTTCGCCAAGTCGGACAACCTGCCGCGGCGCATCCGCCTCGACCCGGACTTCGGCGAGGCTGCCGCGGGCATGGGTCCCGTGCCGTCGCCGATCTACACCATCAGCGAGATCAAGGCCGATCCCGAGTTCGCGGCGGACATCTTCTCCACCAAGGCGCCCGAGGGCTACAAGAAGACCGAGCCCGAGGTCCCCGGCATGGGTGGCGAGACCCCGGAGATGAACTTCACCGCGGGCGATGCCGCGCCCGACTTCAAGCTCAAGGACGCCGACGGCAAGGAGGTCACCATGGCCTCCTTCAAGGACAAGGTCGTGCTCCTCGACTTCTGGGCCACCTGGTGCGGTCCGTGCAAGGCGGCCATGCCCGTCATGCAGAAGATCCACGACGAGTACAAGGACAAGGGCGTGGTGGTGCTCGGCGTGAACATGGGCGAGCGCAGCCCGACCGCCGGCAAGGAGTACATCGCCAGCAAGAAGTTCACCTACCCCGGAGTGTTCGAGGCGGATGAACTGGCCAACGCCTACGGCATCACCGCCATCCCCACACTGGTCGTGGTGGGCAAGGACGGCAAGATCGTCGAGATCGAGGTGGGCATGTCGGACCCGACGGGCGAGAAGCTCCGCAAGGTGATCACGGACGCGCTCGCGAAGTAAGTCGCGCGCTGCCAGAACATCGCCATCGGCCGGCGCTCGCACGGGCGTCGGCCGATGGCCGTTTTGGCGCGGGCTCGCTCGCGACCGCGTCGGATCCTGCGACCGAGCCCGACCACCGCGGTATGCTTCGGACCATGCTTCCTGCCGCTGCGTCATCGTTCCGAAGCGCACGCCCTCTCGGGGTCCACCTCGGGGTCAACCCCGGATTCAACCCCGGATTCAGCCCCGGATTCAACCTCAGGGTCGTGCTGGCCGCGATCGCCTTCTCGATCGGTGGTGCCGTGCACGGATCACAGTCCGCGCCTGGTGCCGAGCCTCCTGCAGCGAAGCCGCCAGCCACCAAGCCGGCCGACGGAAAGCCGACCGGCAGCGCGCCCGCCGCGCCGCCGACGCCGGAGATCGACGTCCCCCGCGAGCCATTCGTGGACGGCGTCAAGGGCACCCGCCCGCCCGAGGTGAAGGACGGCGCAGGCACGAAGAAGCCCTCCGTCTTCCAGGTGGCGGATGTGGTCGAGCCGAAGGCGCTCGAGATCATCACCCGCGGGACCACGGTGGCGGGCGCGCTCAAGACGATCAGTCTCGTTTCGAGCGGCCAGATCGAGGGCGGCGATCCCGCGAGCGTTCCGGTGGGCTACGGCGCGCCGCACGAGGTCGCGCTGCAGTACGTCCACACCGATGCCTACAGCCTTCCGCGCATGCGGATCAGTCCGGTCTCGAGCGGCGGAGTCGTGGTATTCACCCACAACGGCTCGCGTGGCCTGCTTGTCGACACGGGCGCGAAGGTCTACCGGGAGGCCCGTTCCGACTGGCCGACGGTGGCGCCGTTCGCGTGGAGCGCGATTCCCGCGTGGCTGACCAATGAGCGACAGCTGGCGATCGCCGCAGGAAAGACGAGCAACCAGATCGAGCTCCGCCCGGTGATCGTTGCCGCGAAGCTCGCGGGCACCGAGACGATCGATGGCGTCGAGTGCGACGTCGTGCAGATGGTCAAGAGCCGCGACGTCTACGCCGACGACGCGGGAGACGGCAAGCCGGGAATCGTCGACGTGCAGCGCATGTACGTCGAGGTCGCCTACGCGCGCATCGATGGATTCCCGCGCCGGGTGGTGCAGCAGGTCGATGCGGAAGGGTCGCCGAAGGTGACGGCTTCGTTTGCGAAGGTGGTCGTGAATGGGGCGGTCGACGCCGCGATGTTCTCCGCGACGCCGCCCGAGGGCTACACGAATGCGGCACCGCCGCCGGCCCCGAAGCCGGCCCCCAATCCGGCCTCCAATCCAACGGGTCGCTGAGCGGCGCTCGGCGCGAGTCTGGCCGTTCATGTCCCGCTGCTCGTGATCTCTCCGCCCACGCCTTTCCGCTGATGGCCAACGAGTCACCCATCCAGCGCGCGCTGCGCGATGCCCGCGAGGGTCGCCTTGACGCGGCGCTGGCGTCGATGCGGTTCCTCGTCCAGCGCCAGCCGTCGAACCTCGACGCGGTGCAGGCGCTGGCGTTGCTCCTGACGCAGGCGGGACAGCAGGCGCAGGCGGTGCACCAGCTCTCTCGCGCGGTGGCACTCGCGCCGCAGGTGCCTGCCTATCGCAACAACTACGCGAACGCGCTCATGGGTGCGCAGCGCCACGCCGAGGCGGCGGAGCAGTGCCGCAAGGCGGTGGAGATCGACCCGCGGTACGAGCGCGCCTGGCTCGGGCTGGCGATCGCGCTCACGCAGCTCGGCGATGTCGACGGTGCCATCGCCGCGTGCGAGCGCGGCCGTGCGCTGCGCGCCGTGTGGCCTGAGCTCGCACGCGCCCACGCGAATGCGCTCGAGGCGGCCGACCGCATCGAGGAGTCGATCGAGGTGCTGGCGGCTGCCGTCGCGTCGTCGCCGGCCGATGCCGAGCTGCGCGGTCGTCTGCTGCTCGCGCTCAACTACTCGCCGCGCGCAGCGGCGGAGGTGGCGGCGGCGCATCGCGCGTATCACGCGAGCATGGCCGCGCCGCCCGCGTGGGCGGCGCGTGCGAACGACAGCGATCCCGCGCGGCCGCTTCGGATCGGCGTCCTGTCCGGCGATCTGCGGACCCACTCGGTGGGCTACTTCGCAGAGCCCTGGATCGCCAGCCGGCCGACCGACGTGACGCTGATCGCCTTCAGCACAAGCCCTCCGAATGCAGCGGACCCGATGGAGGCGCGCTTTCGCGGGCACTTCAGCCAGTGGATCGAGGCGGCGATCATGGACGACGCTGCGCTCGACCGCGCGATCCGCGACGCTCGGATCGACATCCTGATCGAGCTCTCCGGGCACACCGCGGGTGGCCGGCTGACCGCGCTGTCCCGCAAGCCCGCGCCGCTGATCGTGACGGCCATCGGCTACCCGAACTCGAGCGGCCACCCCGCGGTCGACCTGCGGCTTGTCGACTCGACGACCGATCCCTCGGGCAGCGAGACCCTCGCGATCGAGCGGCTGCTGCGGCTTGATCCGTGCTTCCTGTGCTACCGCCCTCCTGCGGATGCATCCGAGCCTGTCCTACCCGCGGCGGACGCGCCGATCACATTCGGCTCGTTCAACCTCTCCACCAAGGTCTCGCAGGAGACCCTGAGGCTCTGGGCGAGCGTGCTGCGGGCGGTTCCCGGGGCGCGCCTCCTCGTCAAGTCGAAGTCGCTCGGTGGCGACGCGGCGCGGCGGCATTTCCTGGAGCGTCTGGCGGCACGTGGGATCGCGACGGACCGCGTCGAGATCGTCGGCTACACCAAGGGCGTGGCGGAGCACCTGGCGCTCTACGGGCGCGTGCATGTCGCGCTCGACACGACGCCCTACAACGGCACGACCACCACCTGCGAGGCGCTCTGGATGGGCGTTCCTGTGGTGACGCTGTGCGGCGACCGGCATGCATCGCGCGTGGGCGCGAGCCTCCTTGGCGCGGCGGGACTCGGCGACCTGGTCGCGCGAAACGCGGACGAGTTTGCCGAGATCGCGGTCCGCCTGGCCACCGATCGGCCGCGGCTGGCGGACCTTCGCTGCACGTTGCGGGCGCGTCTGCGGAGTTCGCCGCTGACCGACGCCGAGTCCTACTCCGCTCGGTTCCACGCGCTCCTGCGCGAGGCGTGGCGCGCGCGGTGCACGGCAACGTGAGCTCGCGCGTCCGCACGTCGAATCTCGAATCTTCACACTCTCATCCGCGATTCGGTTGACAGGGCGGGGTGGGCGGGTGATTCTCTCCATATGCCCAGCACAGCCGCATGGACCGCGCCTCGCCGACCGGTGCGCCCCTCCCGGGCGTTCACGCTCGTCGAGCTTCTCGTCGTCGTGGCGATCATCGCCATCATCCTTGCGTTCCTGGTCGTGGCGGCGCAGCAGGTCGTTCGCTCGTCGAACTCCACCGTGTGCCTGTCGAACCAGCGGCAGCTCTACGTGGGCTTCAACCAGTACTACGCCGACAACTCCGGTCGCTTCATGGGCGTCGACACCGGTCTCACCGCGTGGGACTGGGTGCAGGGCCAGAGCAACCTCAACGCGCAGGGCTTCGAGACGGAGAACGCGATCACCAAGGGCCGCATGTGGCAGTACATCGGCAACTTCGAGGTGTACAAGTCGCCG
>JBIIRG010000055.1:0-15294 GCA_044341665.1 Phycisphaerales bacterium
AAAGTTCGTGCCCGGTGGGAGGATCGGTTCTGCGTTCGGCGTTTCGGCGCCGTAGCCGCCCCAGCCAGCGGGCAGCGCCGTCGCGTTCGGATCGAAGGTCACGCTGAAGTTCCGCCACGTACCCGAGTTCGCCTGCGAGATCGGGCCGAACAGGAACCACACGCTCTTCCAGCCGTAGCCTGGCGGCGGATTGGTCGTGTCGCGCAGCTCGAGCACCCACGGCCGCGAGACGGGTGAACCGAAGAAGCTGATGTTCTCGACGCGCACGTCGATCGAGATCGTCACGCTGTCGGCCGTGGTGAAGTCACCACGAAACGCGGGATTCGTCGAGTTCACGAACGAGATCCCGAAGTTGTTGAACACCGTGCGCATGTTCGCGCCGGGGTTGCCGCCCGTCGTCACGATGCCCGTCGAGCCGCCTGGGCCCGCGGGGCCGACCCAGCCTTCCGCGCCCGCGTCGAAGGTGACCGTGGTCGTTTGCGCCTGCGCCGCGCACGCGACCCCGAGCAGACCAAGCGCGGCAGCAATCGTTCGAACGGCACGGAGCGTGGTGACCATGGCGAGAGCCTACATCCTCGCGCGGCGTGGGCAACCGAAACCCGCCGATCAGGCCGCTTCCGCGACCCTTGCCCGCACGGCGCGGTCGATCGCGGCGAGGTCGAGGTCCGCGCAGGCGGCCTCGGCGACGGCAGGATCGAGCGCAGGCGCCTCGAGACGGGCCACGAGGTCCGCAGGCCCTGCGACAAAGGCGAGCGGCGCCACGGCCTTCGCGCCTACCTCGGACCACGCCCGGCCGAATCCCCGCAGCACGATCGTGCCCGGAAGAAGCAGCGCCGGCTGCGTGAGCGGCGTGCGCGCGTACTCCTCCTCGAGGAGGTCGAGCACGATGATCGGGCGCGGCGCGCGCGAGCGGAGCAGCAGCAGCTCGCGAGGAGCGATGGTTGCGGGAAGGCCGAGCGGCGATCCGCCCGCGGTGGACGGCACGGCCGACAGCACGGGGCTCGAGATCACCACGACATCCGCGTCGCGCGCAGCCGCCACGAGGCGTTCGAGCCTTCCGGCCGTCGGATCCGACACGACCACCTGTGATGCGCGGGCGGCGCTCCACGCGCGGGCCGCGATCGCCTCGGAGGTCGGCTGCGCGAGCACCACGCGCGAGCCCGCGAGGTAGCGCGTGGCGATCCGCTCCAGCGCGGCGTCGGCGGTCGCGAACGCCGCGATCTCGTCGACGGACGCCGAGATGCGCGCGGAAAGCCGCTCGATCAGCCCGCGTGCTGCGGCAGCGCATGGGATATCAGGGCATGGGACATCAGGGCATGGGACATCAGCGCATGGGACATCGGGGCGGAGCGTGGCGGGGGAGGTTGCGAGAAGCGTGGTCATGGCGGTTTCCTGGCAGGCTGGGGAGTGCGCCGCTCCGGCGAAGCGGCCCTCCTGCGACGCGCAAAAGGAAACCGACGCCGGCTTGCCGGCGTCGGTGGTGAGCGAACTGATTCAAGACCCGTTCAGCCAACCCATGACGCCAGCGACCGCATGTGCCAGTGCATGCACATGTGGACGGTGTGGCGCTTGAGTTCGGTGACTCGGTTCATGGAGGCGCGAACAATAGGTGCTTCACGAGCGATGTCAAGATCCATCGGTCGAAATGGGGTGACGACCCCTTTCGTCATGGCGCAATCGCGGGACGTTCCCGAGCGTGACGCACGCCCCGCGATCACGACCGCAGCGCGCGCTCCGCGTCGAGCTCGGCAGGCGTCAGTGCAGCGGCCTGCTTCTGCGCATCCTTCTTCTGCTGGGCCTTCTGCATGGCGGCCTCGTCCTCGTAGATGCCGATCTTGTCGCCGAACGCCGCGATGATGCCATCGCCCACGCCCAGCAGCGCCCAGCCTGCGATCAGGCCCGCGCACACGGCTTCCTTCGAGTCGACCCAGAGCTTCCAGCCAAAGCTGCCGACGGCCTTGTGATACTTGTTCTCGAAGAACGAGAAGATGCACGCGCCGGTGAACATCATCACCGTCGACTCGGGCGGAAGGACCGCGCCAAGGCCGATGCCGACCGCGCTCAGCGGGAACTTGCCCTTGGTCGCGTTGCGCAGCACCTCGAACACGAGCGCGACGATCGCGCCCGCGAGCATCGCCCACGCCGCCGACACCGGCAGCACGCCCCACAGCTTGGCGATGCCGTCCGCGCCCGTCTTCACGAGCTCCACGCCCGACTCGCCCATGCCCTTGATCACATCCGAGATGGCGGCCCACTGGATCGCGCCCGGCACCGGCCACGCGGTCGTCACGTGGTCCTTGACCGAGGTCTCCTCGGCGCGGTTCGTCAGGAAGAGGATGTAGAAGAGCGGCGTCGACGCGAGCGCACCCGCCACGATGCCGATGCAGTGGCCGATCGCCTGCTGGCGCGGCTTCGCGCCGAGCATGTAGCCCGGCTTGATGTCCATGAGCAGGTTCGAGGCGTTCGACGCAACCTCGGTCGTCACGCCTGCCGTCATCAGGTTCGTGCCGGGATTCGTCGGCTGGATCGCGCCGAAGGTGAACTGCGTGATCTTCGACAGCGAGCCCGTCGGCGTCGTCGAGGTGAGCGCCGTCGCGTTCGCCGCGATCAGCGTGAGCACGATGATGAGCGGGATCGACAGCGCGCCCAGCAGGGGATCGACGCCGAACCACTCCCAGTTGAGCCAGATGATGACCGCCGACACGATCGGGATGCCGATCACGCTCCACTTGACGGGCAGCTCGATGTCCTTGAGGCAGTCATCCTTCTTCTCCTTGCGGCCAAAGAGCCCGGCGAACGCGCTGAGCAGCACCTTCGGCTTCGCGAAGAGTCCCACCATCGACGCCGTGACCATCATCGACACGCCCCACCACAGGCACCAGGTGTTGATCAGGTGCGCGCGGCCGAAGATGCCCTGCGCCACGTCGTAGGTGCCGTCGGCCTGGACGATCTTGTCGAAGTTCCTGGGCACGATCTCGCCCGACGAGATCATGAGCGGAGCGAGCACCAGGAAGTTGACCACCATGCCGATCATCACGCTCGTCGCGATGCGCATGCCCATCAGGCCGCCCGCGCCGATCATCGAGAGATCGAACGCCAGCGATACGCCGAGGTCCTTGAGCTTCACGCCCGCGAGCGCGGGAGTCCACAGGCCGCTCTTCGCGGCGAGGTCGTAGTACCACGCATCGAGGTGGTCGGGGATCTTCCAGATCGTCTCCTTGGTCTTCGAGACGCCGAGCACCGTGATCTGGAGGATGGCCATGTAGCCGCCCGCCACGAGCAGCTGCAGGCCCGCGCCGATCGCCGCAGCCACGGCAAGCGCCTTGGCCTTGAAGAGGCCCGCGTCCACGCCGTCCGCGCCGGCCGCCGACTTCGTCGCCACGGGCGTGCCGTCGACCATGTTGTTCGTGCCGCCCTTGGGCGCATCGGGGTAGAGCGAGTCGAGCACCACCGCGCAGGCGCGCCCCTCGGGGAACGGCTGCTGCTCGTCGTTGATGAAGCGCCGCTTCATGGGAAACGCGACCAGCACGCCGAGCAGGCTCGCCACCACGTTCCAGATCAGCATCTTGTGCCATTCCATGACCGTGTTGGTCACGAACATGTACGCCATGAGCGCCGAGATCAGCGGACCCGTCATGTAGCCCGCCGCGGTCGCGATCGACTGGACCGCGTTGTTCTCGAGGATCGTCATGTCCTTCGAGATCTGCGACTTGGCGAGCGCGCGGAAGATCACGAACGACAGGATCACGCTCGTCACGCCCACGCCCAGCGTCCAGCCTGTCTTGGCGCCGATATAGAGGTTGGTCGCCGAGAGCACGCCGCCGAGCAGGAAGCCCGTGAGCGCCGCGCGGATGGTGAGCTGCGGCATGTTGCCGCGGAACACGTTCTCAAGCCACCAGCGGTCCTTCTGCTCGCGCGTCCAGTTGCGGGTTTGCTCGTCGGTCAGGTGGGGCAGTGCCATATGTCCGCGCAATGTAGGGCAAGCGGGGCATCTGCTCCAATCCGTGCCACCGCGCGCGCTACGCTCCGCGCATGGGCCGACGCGACCGTGACGACCAGCCGAAGTGGGGCAAGCGCACGCCGCCCAAGGGCGAGCGGGCCGCCGCGGCCGAGGCGCTCGGCGCCGACGAGGCGCGCCGCAAGGCCGGGCTCTCGAAGTCGGCCGAGGCGCTGCGCGCGCCCCCCGTGCGGCTGCTCGGCGAGAAGTCGCGGTTCCTCGGGATCGACCTCGGGCTCGCCACGGGCATCGCCGCCTACAACCGCGACGGCCGGCTCGAGAGCGTGCGCTCCCGCCATTTCCAGTCGCGCGACGCGCTGCGCGCCGCGGCGGGCGCCATCCTCGACGAATTCCCCCATGTCCACAGCGTGATCGTCGAGGGCGGCGGCGAGCTCGCCGAGGTCTGGCAGCGCGCCGCCGTCCATCGCGGCATCCACCTGCGCATCGTCCAGGCGCACGAGTGGCGCGGCCGCTTCTTCTATCCGCGCGAGCATCGCAACGGCCCCGAGGCCAAGGCGCACGCCCTCAAGATGGCCGCGCAGGTCATCGAGTGGAGCGCCACGAAGGGCGTGTCGGCCGCCTCGCTCGGCCACGACGCCGCCGAAGCCATCATGGTCGGCCTCTTCGGCGTCCTCGAGGCCGGCTGGACGGCGGATGTGCCGCGCTTCAAGCGGTAGGCGGTCGCTGCAGGGAGCCATCGGCGCCCGACGTCGATGTCCTGCCCGACGTCACGATGGAACGATCAACGGCGACCATCGATGTCCTTCGTGATCGGCGCCCCGTCCACGACGACCTACCGCGCGCACAGCGCGAACACCGCGCCGTTCGCCACCCATGCCTGCGCGTGCATCAGAGGCTTCGACTCGAACGCCACGTCGATCTCGAACGCATCGTCGAACACGTGCGCATCGTCGCCGAGCGCCCCGGCCACGCGCGCGAACCGCGTCACGCGCAGCGCGCTGCCGAACCAGCCGACCTCGATCGCGTGCGCCTTGACGCAGGACTCGCGCGCGCACCAGAGCGCGATCGGACCCGCGAGCAGCTGCGCGTCGACGGCGCCAAGGAGCGCGCGTTCGTCGGCCGAGATCGCCATGCGCAGGAGCGCCTCGGCGCGGTGCGCGTCGAGCTCCTCGACGTCGACCCCGACGGCGCGGCAGGCGCGGTTGCACGACACGGCGGCCGTGGCGCGGATGCGCGTGTGCGCGATCGAGAACGCAGGCGCCTCGGCCCACGACGCCTGCGGTCGTCCACGCTGGTCGCGCAGCACGGGCATGCGGTGGGCGCGCGAGTCGCCGAACTCGGCGAGCGCGGCGTGCAGCGCCAGCCGCCCAGCGAGAAACGCCTCGCGCCGCGCAGCCGCCTGAAAGCCCTTCGCAAGCTCGCGCTCCGCCTCGTGAAGCCGCGCGGCATCGCGCGCGAGCACCGTCGGCTCGGGCGTCGTGAGCTCTGCGAGCACCGTCTCGCCCGCAAGTCCCGCAAACACCGCCCGCGACACGCGAATCATCGCGTCGTCGCCTTCCGCGTCTTCACCTTCTGCGTCTTCCGCTTGCCCGCGCCGCCCCGCGTCCGCGCAGGCTTCGCGTCGATCTTGCGCAGCACGAGCACGACGTCGCCCGCGCGCTTGCGGAACGGCTTCGCGGGCAGCGACTCGTCGGTGGCGTCGTAGCACCCGAGCACCTCGAATCCACCCGCTGCGGTCAGGATGTCGCGCAGCATCTCCATCGTGAAGGTGAGGAGGTCGTACTGCTCCGCGATCACGGCGGGCGTGTCCTTCACGTTCGCGGTGATCGTGATCTGCCTGATCCGCTCGCAGCGCGTGCGCGGCTGCAGGCCGAGCGACTCGGTGCGCAGCGCCGCGAATCCGCCGCCCTCGATGTCGACGGGTCCGCGCTCGAACACCACGCCCGTGTCGATGGCATCGCCGTCCTCGCGCAGCGCGAGGCCCACGATGTACACGCCGCGCGGCGCGAGCCGCATGCGAATCGACGCGAAGTGCTCGGCGACGTCCATGTAGTCGGCGAGGTGCCCGAGCGAGTTGTCGAGGTTGATGACGCAGTCGAAGTCGGCGCCGAGCTCGTCGGGCGGGCGCCGCATGTCGCCGACGGCCACGCGCGCGCCGCGGGAGGGCAGGCGCTTGGCCGCGAGCGCGACGGCGCTCTCCTCGAGGTCCGACCCCGCCACCTCCGCGCCTGCGCGCAGGAAGTGCTCGAGCCAGAGCCCCGGTCCGCACGCGGGGTCGAGCACCCGCCTCGGCTTGCGGCCGAGGTGCTTTCGCACGAGGCGGTCGACCGAGCCTCGCATCTCGTCGGATGGGCTGAAGAAGGCCGCGTAGAGCTCGCTGCGCTGATAGAACGCGTTCATGGGCGCGGGAGACTAGCAGGGGACGGCGCGCGCGGCCGCGGTCGACGCCGTCCCGACTTTCACGGGCGAACTGTTTGCCAAGATTGACGAAATTTGTTAACGTGCCATCTTCTGTAGTTCCTGGGGACGAACATGGACGAGAAGAAGATCGGCAAGACCCGCTCAAGGCGCGGGACGAGCACAGACCAAGCGAAAGGATCGCCCGTGGGCAGCAATGGCGACGGGGTGTCGCTCGCCAACGGCGCGGTCTGGGATGCGCTGCGCTCGCCTGTGAGGCTCCAGATGCTCGAGGCGATCCGCTGCCGGCCCGGCGTCGACGCGAGTCGGTTGGCCAAGGCGCTCGATTCGAGCCCTCCACGGCTCTACTACCACCTCAAGATCCTGCTCGAGGCAGGGCTGATCCGCGAGTCGCACGAGGCCGACGCCGACGAGGAGCGCAGCGCGCGCAGCCCCTCGGCCGTCGGATACCGCGCCACGCACGACGATCACCCCGATGGCTTCTTCGACGGCGATGGGACCGCGGTCGATCGATCTGCCCGGCTCATGTCGAGCCTGGCTCAGGTGGGCATCGAATCGGTCCTGTCGCCGGCCGCGACCACCGCGTTGGCGGACTTCCGGCATGAGGCGCTCGAGGCGAGCGAGATCGAGGCGATCGGCGGGCACATCGAGGCGATCCGCGCGATCCTCACCGAGGCCCGCGCGCGTCGGCGCAGCAAGCGCGAGATCGTGCGGGCAACCGCGTTCGTCGGGGTCTGCATCGCCGAGCTCGAGCGCGCCGTGCTGCCCGACGGTCCGACCAGCCCGGTGGGGCGGGGGCGCTCGACGGCTTCGACGGCCTCGACGGCTTCGCGTGGTTCTGCCGGCCCGAATGGCTCGACCGGCTCGAATGGGTCAACCGGTTCGGATGGGTCTAGCGGCTCGAACGGCCATTCCTGACCGATCGTCCGCGGTCGAGGTTGCGATCGCGAAATCTGCGGATATAGTTGTCTGAGATTCTGCGAAGCGGGCGTCCCTGCTTCCGACGCTCGATGACCCGCAGACGCGCAGAGGGCCCCGCATGTACGGAAAGCAGACCGAAACCGCCATCGCAGCCCTGAGCCGCCTCGCCGAGGTGTGGGACGAAGGTCGCACGCGCCTCTCCGCCGCCGAGATCGCCGACCAGCGCGGGCTGCCGCGCGCGATGGTGGCCAAGATCCTTTCCGCGCTTTCTCAGGCGAATCTCGTGAACGGCGCACCTGGTCCCGGCGGAGGCTACGCGCTCGCACGCGCGCCGCACCTGATGCGCCTGCGCGAGCCCTACGACCTCTTCGAGCGCGAGGACACCAGCAACAACTGTCCCTTCGGCGGCGGTGTCTGTGGCGTCGGCGAGCCGTGCGCGATGCACGACCGGCTCAAGACCATGCAAGGCGCCATCCGCAAGCTGCTCGAGGAAACGAACTTCGACATCTTCCGCAAGGCCGTGCAGGAGGATGGCCTCCAGCCTGTGGCCAAGGGCGTCCGGCCCGAGCAAGCGCGCGAGACCTACCGCGCGCCGCACCCGCGCCGCAAGCCTGTGTGAGCGGTGGGGCGCCGTCGCAGCGCGTCAGCCGCGTGCACGCTTCATGGTGATCAGGCCTGCAGCCTTGGTCGCTGTCTTGCGCGCCGCGTCGGCCGACGGTCCGTGCGCAAGCACCACGCCCATGCGCCGGTACTTCCGCGTGCTCGGCTTGCCGAAGATGCGCACCTCGACCGATGGGATCGCGCACGCCTTGTCGACGCCGCCGTAGACGGGCGGCGCGTCGGACTCGAACCCCGCGAGCACCACCGCCGACGCCGTCGGGCCCGCGTAGCGGATCTCGGGAATCGGCAGCCCGAGGATCGCGCGCAGATGCAGGTCGAACTCCGAGAGATCCTGGGAGCGGAGCGTGACCATGCCCGTGTCATGCGGTCGCGGCGAGAGCTCGCTGAAGATCACCTCGTTGCCCTTGACGAAGAACTCGACGCCGAAGATGCCAGCGCCGTCCGCGCCCGCGAGCCGCATCACGACGGCCTCCGCCATCCGCTGTGCCGCGCGCTTGGTCGCCGGCTTCATCGGGCAGGGCATCCACGACTCCTGGTAGTCGCCGCGCTCCTGGCGGTGGCCGATCGGCTCGACGAACTTCACGCCGCCGCCGCGCGCCGCGCGCTCCTTCACGGTGAGCAGCGTGATCTCGTAGTCGAAGTCGATGAACTCCTCGACGATCACCACCTTGCGGTCGCCGCGCATGTTGTCGATCGCGTACGACCACGCCTTGGCGATGTCGCGCTTGGTGCGCACCACCGACTGGCCCTTGCCCGACGAGCTCATCGTGGGCTTGACCACGCAGGGAAGCCCCGTGCCGCCCGTGCGGGTGATCGCGTCGGCGAGTTCCTCTGCGCTCGCCGCATACGCGTAGCGCGCAGTGCGAAGCCCGAGCTCCTTGGCCGCGAGCTCGCGGATCGCGTCGCGGTTCATGGTCATGTGCGCCGCGAAGGCGCTCGGCACGACCGAGTGGCCCGCCTTCTCGAGCCGGAGGAGCTCGCTCGTGCGGATCGCCTCGATCTCGGGCACGATGAAGTCGGGCTTGTGCCGCTTCACGCACCGCGAGAGCGCCGCGCCGTCGAGCATGTCGATCACCTCATGCGCGTCCGCGACCTGCATGGCGGGCGCGCCGGCGTAGCGGTCCACGGCGATCACGCGGCAGCCGAGGCGCTTGGCACTGATGACGAACTCCTTGCCGAGCTCACCGGAACCGAGAAGAAGGATGGTGGCGGTCATGGCTGCTGGGACTCCTCGCTGGTGGCGGCGTCGGCGCCGTCCGACTCCTCCGCCGGCGCCTCGCGCGGCGGTTGCTTCTCGTGATACGCGCGCAACGCGGCCTCGAACTCGCGCACGAACTGCTCGGTGGTGCGCTCGTCCAGCGCGCGGCCGTAGCGCACCACGCGGTTGCCGACGGGAAAGTCGACCCACATGCGCACGCCGCGCAGGCGGTTCTCCGCAGGATCATCGACGTCGACCTGGATGAACGCCGCTCCCTCGCCGTAGTAGACGCTCTGCGTGTAGACGATGTCGATCTCGCCCGACGGGCGGTCGATGCGCGGACGCTCCTTCGCGGGGTCGGCCTTCGCGGGGTCGTATCCGTTCGGATACACGCCCTGGATGCGCAGCACCTCGAGCGTGTCGCCCCACACCTCGTCGGCCGTGCCCTGGATGCGCACGCGATGCCCGCACGCCGCGAGGCAGAGCGCGAGCATGCAGAGGATTCCACGCTGGACGATGGCGGTCGGTGTCGGCCGGAAACGCATGCGCGGAGCGTACCGCAGCACGGCGTCAAGGCGCACGCCGGAGTTCATCGAGATCCGCGAGATCTCGAGGGCGCCCAGCAGCGATCTTGCTCGCGATGAGATCGGGTTTGGAAAGCACCGAGAAGCCGAGCGAGCCGGATGTCCCGGCAGTCCGTCGCATCCAGCAGGCCTCGAAGTCGAGGTCGGCGACGCTTGTGAAGAGCTCGATGCGATTCGGCTCGACCCCGAACCGCGTCATGTGATGGGGCTGGTCGAGCACGATCAGTCGCACGGCTTCGGCCGAAAACCCGAAGTCGCGGAGGGTGGCGCGAATCGCATCGCGCGTGGTCGCATCCGGTCCGATCCAGAGATCGATGTCACCCGTCGCCCTTGGCCTCGCGTGGATCGAGACTGCGAAGCCTCCGAACACCAGGATCCGTGCTCCACGGGACTGCGCCAGACTCAAGAACTCCGCGAAGTCGCTCGGTAAGGTGAGATTCGCCATAGAAGATCACCCGGAGAAGGAGGGCGGCGTGCAGGCGTTCCTCGGGAGTGCGTCGCTGCCACTCGAGCACGGGGTCGGGCTCCTCGCCGATGCGGTGGCACGAGAGGTCGTCACGCCTCGGTCGATCCATGACGAGAGTATAGCGCTCACTGCCCGAGCGCCCGCAGGAGCACGGTTGCGTAGGCACCGCGCGGGAGCTCGAACGCGACCGTGCACGCGAGGTTCGCGGGGCCGCCGCCGGCGAACGAGTCGGGCTCGGGAGCGGAGATCGAGCAGTGCCGGGCCTCGGCGATGAACGGGCGGTCGCCGCCGCCGAAGTAGGGGCGCGCGAGGCCAGGGATGTGCAGCTTCGAGAACTCGACGCCTTCGTCGGCGAGCACGCCCGAGGCGATCTCGGTGAGGCACTCGGGCATGATGGCGCGCGGCGAGGGCATCGGGATTCCCAGCGCCCGGAACGCGGGCGTGACGGCGCTCGCGCGCGGAAAGATCATCGGTCCGAAGTTGTCGTCGGCGGTGAAGGCGCTCTGGGCGATGGTGTCGGCGAGCGCGTCGGCGAGCTCGCGCACGATCGCATTCCAGAGATGCGACTGGTACGCCTCGACGCAGATGTCCTGCGTGAAGCGGGGGAGCGCCGTGAAGGCGTCCTTGAACGAGCCGCCGCGCGCGAGGGTCTCGATCGCCGCGCGCTCGGGCATGCGGCCGAACTCGGCGAGCGCCGCGTTCCAGTCGCCCCAGTGGGTGGCGAGCGCGCGGGTGAGGGCGCGCGTGGGCCCCGAGTCCTTGCGGGCAGGAGTGCCGATCGCAAGCCGGAGCGCCCCTTCGAAGTCGCCTTCGATGAGCGCGCGGCCGACCCAGCCCTGTCCGTGACGGCTGCTGCCGAATCGCTGGTCGCCGAAGTAGTTCACGAAGAGGAGCGTCGTGTCGCCGTCCGCCTGGCTGTCGCGCGTGGCGAGCAGCGACGCGCGACGCACCATCTCGTCGGACTGCCGTCGGTCGAGCCCGCGCACCACGAGCGTGAACCGGTTGGCGGCGATCGCCGACGCGTCGGCCGCGCGCGGAACGAAGCCGAGCCGCTGGATGCGCCAGTTGTCGCCCTCGAGGAACCGCGGCGTTCGGCCGCGCAGCGCCGCCGAGTCGACGGTGATCATCTGGGAGGTGAGCGCGTGGCGGTCCTTGATGCCCGCGGCGCTGACCGCCGCGCGCGGCACGCGCATGTCGCGCGCGATGAAGCCGAGCGCGTCGGGCGTCGCGAGCGAGACCTTCTCGAGCATGTAGGCCGCGAACGGGTTCGACGGCGCCCACTCGGGCAGCAGCGACGCGCGGAACTCGCCGGAGACGAGCTCCTCGACGCGGAAGTCCTCAGGTATGCGGCGGATCGTCACGAGGGGCGCAGTGTAGGGCACGCGCAGTCGAGGCGAGCGGGCGGGTATCCTCTCGCGCGTGACCGCCGACACGCCACATGAAGTCCTCCGGGTGATCGAGCCCATGCTCAAGGGCCCGCGCGGTCACTACGCGGAGTTCGTGCGCGCGCTCGCGGCGCGCGCGGCGGGGGAGTTCGACGCCGTCGAGGTCTGCGCAGCGGCGCGCGCCGCGGAGTTCCTGCCGTCGCTCGGAGGTGCCGTGCCCGTGCGGCGCGCGGCGATGCCCGGCGGGCCGCTCGGCGAGGTCCGGGCGATCCGGGCGGCGCTGCGCGGCGGACACCGCACGCTCGTCCTCACCGCGAATGCGTCGCACGCGCTGCTTGCCGAGACGCCTGGGCTGGCGTCCGACGACGACCTTGCGCGGCTCTCGCTCTTCGTGCACTGGCCGCTGGTCAAGCCTTCGCAGCGGCTCGCGCTGGCGCTCGCGCGGCGCGTGCGGCGGCGGGCGCTCTTTCTCGCGCCGACGCGCGGCGTACGCGAGGCGCTGGTCGAGGCCGAATGCGCCCACGTCGTGCAGGTCGCCTATCCCGCCACGCGCGCGCCCGATGCGCGCCTGCGTGCGCCATTCCGCCATCTTCTCATGGCGGGTGCGGCGCGCATCAACAAGGGGCTCGATGTCGTGGCGGAGCTCGCCGAGAAGCTCGCCCGCGACCAGCGCGATCTGCCGCTGCTCGTGCAGGTCTCGCCCAAGCATGTCGATCGCCATGGCTCGCGCGAGGACGCCGTGGTGGCGCGGCTCCTTGCCGCCCGGTACACGGGCCTCGCGGCCGATCCCAAGGCGCCCGACCGCGCCGAGTATGCGGCGCGCTACGAGGGTGCGCTCGTCCTCGCGCCGTACGAACGCGCCAAGTTCGCCAACGGCGTGAGCGGCATCGTGCTCGATGCACTGCTGCACGGCGCGCCCGTGATCGCGACGTCGGGCACCTGGGCCGGCGACGTCGTCGAGCGCTTCGATGCCGGCGTCAGCCTGCGTGACCGCACGGCCGCGCAGCTCGCCGACGCAGTCGACCGCGTGCTCGGCCGCTGGGACCGCTACGCGCAGAACGCGGCGAAGGCCTCCGACGCGCTCGCGACCGAGCATGATCCGCGGCGCCTTGCGCGCGTGATCGCGGCGCACGGCTGAAACGCCGCCGCTACAGTGCCCGCGATGGCCAACATCATCTGCATGAAGTGGGGCACCAAGTACGGTCCCGAGTATGTGAACCGCCTCGCGAACATGGTGCGGCGGAACATCTCCATTCCGCACCGCTTCGTGTGCATGACCGATGACGCCACGGGGCTCGACGCCGGCATCGACGCGCGCCCGCTGCCCGACTTCGACGATCCGGGCGGGCCCGAGCGCGGATGGCGCAAGATCTCGACCTTCCGCAAGCCGCTCTTCGACCTCGAGGGACCCACGCTCTTCCTCGACATCGACATCGTGATCGTCGGCAGCATCGACTGCCTGTTCTCGCATCCCGGCGAGTTCCTGATCATCAAGGACTGGGCGCGCCCGTGGCGGCCGACGGGCAACTCGTCGGTCTACCGCTTCGACGCGGGCGCGCACCCCGAGCTGCTCGCGAAGTTCATGCGCGACCACGCGCAGATCCGCCGCGAGGTGCGCAACGAGCAGGAGTACATCTCGCGCGAGCTCTTCAACGCGGGCAAGCTCTCGTACTGGCCCAAGGAATGGTGCGTTTCCTTCAAGTACGGCTGCATGGCCAAGTTCCCCATGAACTGGTGGGTCGAGCCGAAGATCCCGCAGGATTGCCGCATCGTCGTGTTCCACGGGCATCCGAATCCGCCCGACGCGATCGAGGGCATCACCAAGAAGTTCACGCGTCACGTGCACCGCACGCCGTGGGTTGCGGAGCACTGGCGGTGAACGCGGATCTGCCGACGCGGCGCGAGCCGCCGCGGTCGATTCCGCTGCCCGCGCGGCCTCGTCCTGAAGATCCGACCGCCGCTGCACGCGCCTTCGCGGATGTCATGGCAAGCCGCCGGAGCGTGCGCGAGTTCTCCCCCATGCGGCCGGTGCCGCGCGAACTCATCGAGGCGTGCGTGGCCGCCGCGGCGACCGCGCCGAGCGGCGCCAACAAGCAGCCGTGGACCTTCGTTGCCGTGAGCGATCCCGCCATCAAGCGCGAGATTCGCATCGGCGCCGAGGCCGAGGAGCGCAAGTTCTACGAGGAGCGCGCCAACGACGACTGGCTCGCCGATCTCGGGCTGCTCGGGACCTCGCCGAGCAAGCCGTTCATCGAGGACGCCCCCTGGGTGGTCGTGCTCTTCAAGAAGATGCGCGACGACCGCGCCGAGCGCGTGAGCGACCAGGTCTACTACGTGAACGAGTCGGTCGGCATCGCGGCCGGGCTCTTCATCGCCGCGATCCATCAGGCGGGCCTCGCGACGCTCACCCACACGCCGAGTCCGATGCAGTTCCTCACGACGATCCTGCGCCGTCCCGACTACGAGCGGCCGTACCTGCTGCTGCCGGTCGGCTACCCCGCGGACGGCTGCCGGGTGCCTGACATCCAGCGCCGCCCGCTTGGCGAGGTGCTGGTGTTCGATCGGTGATGTCGGAGCGTGCGGTCGCCTTCGGCGCCGTGTCGACGGGATGTCACCGCGTTCGCGCGAGGGAAAACCGGGGTGGACGCTGCGAGGCTGTTCGACGGATCATCCCAACCGGCGTGATTGTCGTGTTTTTCGCCCATAGCCATGGCCGATCGATCTCTCTTCGTTGCGGCGTTCCGCGCGAAATGAGGTTTACGGCATGAGATCGGTCAACACTTCCGCTGGTACTCGTCGATGGTGGGCGCCGACAGGTACGGTCGCTCGAATCACACGGTCGATTGTGGCCTGTCTCGTCCTGCTAGGGCCAGCCTGGGGCGGAGAGCAAGTCTGGGCTACGCCGCAGACCGCCTGCGAAGCTGACATCAGCGGCGACGGCATCGTGAATGGCGTTGACCTTGCGATGGTGCTTGCCACATGGGGGGTTTGCACTGTTCCGCAACCGATTGTGACAGCTGTGTCGCCGACCCAAGGGCTTCCGACGGGTGGCACCACGATCACTGTGACGGGTCTTCACCTTTCTCGCGCACTCGAAGTCCGGATCGGTGGTGTGCCAGCGACGGGTCTCGAGATTGTCAACGACACCACGATCCGGGCGGTGTCGCCTCCTGGCGCTCTCGGTACGCGCGATGTCACGGTCACGACGTCGAGTGGATCGACCGTGTTCGGCGCTGCGTTCACGTACTCCAACATGCCATGGGCTCAGGTGCTTGAAGGCGCACCGGATCCGTCGGTTGTAACCGATGCGTCGCTGAGACTGGCGATCTTCCAGACCGGCTACCCATGGCGTGTCCGCGACATCGGAACCGGAATTGAGATGGTGCTGATCCCGCCCGGCACCTTCCTCATGGGCGCGAGTCCTGGCGACACCGAGGCTACCCCGCAGGAGTATCCCGCGCACATGGTTACGCTCACCAATGCGTTCTACATCGGTCGTACAGAGGTGACGCAGGGTCAGTGGGTGAGCATCATGCAGGTCAACTACAGCCGATACCAAGGCGACCCCGGACGCCCGATCGACAACGTGCTGCCGCTCGCCGCTGCGGACTTCTGCGGACGGACAGGCCTGCGGCTGCCGACCGAGGCGGAGTGGGAGTGGGCATGCCGAGCGGGCACGACGGGGCCGAGGTATGGCAACGCCGTCGACATCGCTTGGTATAGCGGAAACAACCCGCCGCATA
>JBIIRG010000263.1:0-4001 GCA_044341665.1 Phycisphaerales bacterium
GAGACCGGTCAAACTGAAGCTCCCGAACGGCTTCGGTCTCTACGACATGATCGGTAATGCGTGGGAGTACACCGCGGACTGGGGCGGGAACTACTCAGCGGGTCCCGCGACGAATCCGACTGGTCCTGCAACGGGCACGACGAAGGTGTTTCGCGGTGGTTCCTACACGGACGGTGTCGCATGGATGCGCAGTTCGATGCGCCTCCACGCGAGCATCATGTGCGAGATCGGCAACTGCAGTTTTCGCGTCGCCCGGAATCCGTGAGGCGGGTCTTTTTCGCGGAGAACGGCATTGCATCTCCGAGTAGCCGATCGCATGATCTCGTGCTCGTGACGGGTCTGCTTGCGGGTGAGCCGACGGGTGGAATCTGGCGTCACCGCGTTCGCGCGAGCGGAAAGCGCTCGCTCGACGTGAATTCGCGGTCTGCGATCGCGGCGAGGCGCGCGACGACGTCGGGGTGCGCGCTTGCGACATCCGTTGTCTCCGTCGGATCGCGTGCGACGTCGAAAAGTTGCCAGAGAGGCGTTGGCTTGCCTTCCTTCGCGGCCTTCGCCAAGTCGCGGCGGACGAGCTTCCAGTCGCCCTCGCGCACCGCCTCCTGGCCGCCGTAGCCCGGGAACGGCCAGTACAGGGGTCGCTCCGGCGGCGCGTTGCCGCGGAGGAGCAGTCCGGTGAGGTCGACGCCGTCGGTCGCAGGGACGGTTCGCCCGGCGAGCGCGTTGAAGGTTGCGCGGAGGTCCACCGTCCACGCGGGCGTGTCCGTCACGGTGCCCGCCGTGACGCGTCCTGGCCACCACGCGATGCCGGGCACGCGGATACCGCCCTCCCACACCGAGCCCTTGCGGCCGCGCAGCCCGGCTGTCGAGTCGAAGAACGCCGTGTCGACGCCACCGACGTCGTGCGTCGGACCGTTGTCGCTCGTCACGAGGATGATCGTGTTCTGCGCGAGACCCTGCTTCTCGAGCTCCGCGCGCAGCGCGCCGACCTCGGCGTCGAGGCGCGAGATCATGGCGGCGTAGCCCGCGCGCGGCGTCGCGTGCGGGAGATAGCCCTTGCCGCCGACATACGGGGTCTCGTCGAACTTGGGGACGTATGGCTTGAGATCCGCCGCCTTCGGCTGCATCGCCATGTGCGGCAGCGTCGAGGTGTACGCGAGGAAGAACGGCTTCTCCTTCGATTGCGCGATGAAGGCGCGCGCCTCGGCGAGCATCAGGTCGGGCGCGTAGATCGACTCCGCGCGCGTCTTCGGGTCGTTGCCCTCGAGGCCGACCTTGAGCGCGTTGCGCCAGAGGTGCGTCGGATAGTAGTTGTGCGCCTGGCGCTGGCAGTTGTAGCCGAAGAAGAGGTCGAAGCCGCAGGCGTTCGGGTCGCCGCTCGTGCCGACGAAGCCGAGGCCCCACTTGCCGATGCACGCCGTCGCATAGCCGGCGTCCTTCAGGTCGTGCGCGAGCGTGCGCGTCCCTTCGGGCAGGGGGCCCTGGCCCTCAGGCTCGACCTCGGAGTTGTCGCGGATCGCGCAGTGGCCGAGGTGCTGGCCGGTCATGAGCGCCGCGCGCGACGGCGCGCACACCGGCGCCGCGGTGTAGAACTGCGTGAAGCGCAGCCCCTCGGCCGCGAGGCGGTCGATGTTGGGTGTGTCGATCTTCGTCTGTCCGTAGCAGCCGAGCTCGCCGTAGCCGAGGTCATCGGCGAACACGAGGACGATGTTCGGCGGCGTCCGCGCGGAGCGATCGGCCTCTGCCTGCGTCGGCGCGGGCGCCCTTGACGCGCACGCGGTCAGGAGCGACGCCGCCGCCAGCGTCAGACGTCGCATGTGTCGATCGCCTCACGCAGGCTCGTCATCGGATCGCGCCGCGGAATGAACTCCTGCGCGAGGTAGCCCTTGAAGCCCGTCTCGACGATCGCCTTGCAGATCGGCGGGTAGAAGAGCTCCTGCGTCGCGTCGATCTCGTTGCGGCCCGGGTTGCCCGCGGTGTGGTAGTGGCCGAAGTACTGGTGGTTGTTGCGGATCGTGCGGATGACATCGCCCTCCATGATCTGCATGTGGTAGATGTCGTAGAGCAGCTTGAAGCGGTCGCTGCCGACGCGCTTGACGAGCTCGACGCCCCACGGCGTGCGGTCGCACATGTAGTCGCCGTGGTCGACGCGCGAGTTGAGGAGCTCCATCAGGATCGTGACGCCGTGCTTCTCGGCGATGGGCATAACGCGCTTCAGTCCCTTGGCGCAGTTCTCGAGGCCGACGTCGTCGGGCATGCCCTTGCGGTTGCCCGAGAAGAGCATGACGTTCGGCACCTTGTTCGCGGCAGCGATCGGCAGCAGGCGCTCGCACGCGGCGACCACGCGGTCGTGGTTCTCGACGCGGTTCATGCCGTCGCCGATCGAGGTCGGGCCGTTGCCGAGCGAGCACACCATGCCGTACTTGAGCGGCGTCGCCCAGTCCTTCTCATCGAGGAGGTCGATGGCGGAGATGCCCATCGCCTTGCACTCGACGCAGAACTGGTCGAGCGGCATGCCAAAGCACCACTTGCTGACGGAGTGGTTGATGTTGCCCTTGCGCGGCATGCTGCCGGCCGCGGGCTTCGAGTCCTGCATCGCGCTCGCCATGCCGTTGGCTGCAAGCGGGAGCGAGGCGGCTGCGGTCATGGACGAGGCGAGGAAGTCTCTGCGCTGCATGTCGCGCAATCTAGCGGAGAACAGCCTCGACGCGCCAGGAATACTCGCCGATCTCCTGTCCCGCGCGCTTGGCGGTGATCTCGATCTTGCGGTCGTTGCGGTCGTACTTGCCCGTCAGCGTGATCGAGCCGCCGGACGCGGAGATCGTCGCGGTATCGGTGTGGCGCATGCCGAGGGGGTCGATCGAGACCGTCGCGGTCGAGCTGCCTGACTTGAACTTGAAGTCGAAGCCCTTGTTGAAGGCCGCGTCCTTCGCCTCGACCGAAAGTCCCGCGGGGGGTGCCGCCGCGATGGGCGTGAGCGCCGAGGCGCGCGGTGACGAGGCGAACCAAGCAGCGGCGGCGAGAAGAAGAGAGAGGGCGAGGAGGATGCGGCGCATGAGCGGAGGGTAGCGCCGGCGTGACGGCGGCGCGGTCGCGTTGACGAAATCAGAACGGATCCCCGATGGTGCACGGCACCGCGCCGACAGTGCGTGGCACGGCACGGCACCCGTACGGCACCGTTCGCGGGCATCGATCGCGGGGCATCGATCGTCGGGCCGCGATTGGTACGCTTGACCCGTGCGCTGCCTCAGCTGCGACTTTGATCTCTCCCAGACCTCCTCCGGCCGCTGCCCCGAGTGTGGTCGCGACTTCGACTCCGCCAACCCAAGCACCTTTGCCGGCGAGCACAACACCCGCTTCGCCCGTCGCCTCGCCGCTCCTCCCGGCTGGCCGATGGCCACCGCCGCCGCGCTCGTCGCTCTCCTGGTCCTGCGCGCGTCGTTTTCGCCTGGCCACCACATCTACAACGAGCTGGAGGCGCTCCTCGCATCGATCGTTCTTGCACTCGTCTACCTCGGGCGCGCGGGATGCGCGGTCGTCGGCCACCGGCTGCTTCCAGTGCGACGGCCTCGCGTGGTTTCGATCGCGCCGCTGCGATGGCTCTTTGCGCCGGCGATCGTCGCGCTCGCGGTCCTCCTCAACGGCACGGGCGCGACCCGACGCATCGCGTTCGAACTCGACCGCCGCGCACTCGAGCCTCTCGCGACCGGTGCGGCCGTGCAGCCAAGCGCGTGGATGCCCGTGTCGGCATGGTCGGGGCGCGTGGTGTGCGGCGCCGTCTGGAACGACATCGAGGTCGCCGCCTTCGACCCCGCGACGCCGCTCGGCCGTATGGAGGGAGAATTCACCGCCGAGAAGGATGGAAGCGACCCGCGCTTGTACGCGCACGACCGACATCTTGGGGGCGACGCCGATGTTCCCGGCATCGTGGGCTTGAGGTTGCGTCGCCTCGCGGTGTTCCCGCTCGAGTGGCACGGCTACGCGAACTACAGGAATCCGGCGTG
>JBIIRG010000171.1:0-6578 GCA_044341665.1 Phycisphaerales bacterium
GGCCACCAGCGCGTGGTCGGCCACGAACATCTCGAGCGCGAGCGTGCCGACATGGCCGAGTCCCTCGAGCACGCTGCGGGCATGGCGCGTGGCCGCGGCGGCGAGCGACTCAGGCACGCGCGCGGGCGCGATGGAGCGGAAGAGGATGCCCTGGGTGTGCAGGTTCTCGACGATCGGATAGACGGCGGTGGTGCCGTCGAGCGCGCGCGTGGCCACCACCGAGATCTCGCGGTCGAAGGGCACGAACGCCTCGTAGATGCAGGGGCGTTGTCCGAGCTCGGCCCACGCGGGCGCGAGTTCGGCGGCGGCGCGCACCACGCGCTGGCCCTTGCCGTCGTAGCCGAGCGTGCGCGTCTTGAGCACGCCGTGCGGGCCGACCGTCGCGAGCGCGAGGTCGAGGTCCGCTGCGGTCGCGACGGCCGCGAACGGCTGCACCGGCACGCCTGCGTCGCGCAGGAACTCCTTCTCGCGGATGCGGTCGCAGGTGAGCTCGAGCGAACGCACGCCCGGACGCACCGGCCGAACGCCTGCGAGGAACGCAAGGCTTGCCGTGGGCACGTTCTCGAACTCGAAGGTGATCACGTCGACCGACTCGGCGAAGCGTGCGAGCGCATCGCGGTCGTCCCAGGCGGCGCAAACGTGCCGGCCTGCCACGCGCGCGGGCGCGTCGGGCGACGGGTCGTAGAACACGCACTCGATGCCGAGCGGGATCGCGGCCAGCCCGAGCATCTGCCCGAGCTGCCCGCCACCGAGCACGCCGATGCGCGTTGCGGTGCTCACGCCTTCGGTGCCCCCGGCACGGGATTGGCGAGGACGTCCGCCGTCTGCTTGGCGCGGAAGTCCGCCAGCCGGCGCGCGATGCCTGCGTCGAGATGCGACAGGATGCTGGCCGCAAGGACGGCCGCGTTGACGGCGCCCGCGCGGCCGATCGCCAGCGTGCCCACGGGAATGCCGGCCGGCATCTGCACGATCGACAGCAGGCTGTCGACCCCTTGCAGCGCCTTGCTCTCGACGGGCACGCCGAGGACGGGCAGGTCGGTCTTGGAGGCGCACATGCCAGGGAGGTGCGCCGCGCCACCCGCGCCCGCGATCACGACCTTGATCCCGCGCGCGCGCGCCGTGGCGGCGTACTCGAACAGGAGGTCGGGCGTGCGGTGCGCCGACACCACGCGGCACTCGTGGGCGATCCCGAGCGCCGTCAGCGTCGCGGCGGCGTGCTGCATGGTCTCCCAGTCGGACTGGGATCCCATGATGACGCCGACCAGCGGGCCCGCGCCGAGCATGGAGGAGGGCTCATTGCTCATGGCGCGATGGTACGGCGAGGCGGCACCCGCGTGTGGCAAGCGACCGAGCCGGGCGAGCGCCGTCCTGACCCATGGTTGGTGCTACCATCGCCCCTCCAAGCCAGAGCAAAGGAAACCCATGAGCGCGATCCGCCTGAACGGTCAGTACGTCCTCCTGCGTGATGTCGAGAAGAAGGACTTCATGACCTTCATCCACGGCTGCCTGCCCAGGCTCGCCTGGGAGGAGCCGATCCCGCGCACCGCGGCGAACGTGCTCGCGGGCATGCTGGCCGAGGGCAAGTCGCAGACCGATCCCGTCGTCCAGGCGGGTTTCCAGAGCTGCGCCTCGCTGGGCATCAAGAACATGTGGACCGACGGCGCTGCGGCGAGCATCACCGAGGAAGTGCCCACCGATGCGTCGCAGGGTCTCGAGACCGCGTTCGGCTTCGCTGCGGTCGAGTCGGGCGTGGCGCTGGCGGCGGCCATGTGCAACGCCTTCCGGCGCACGATCGTCATCAACGACGAGGAGCACCGCGTGCTCCGTCAGCCCAAGGAAGTGCTCATGGGCGTGGCGCAGGCGGTGTCGAACATGAAGAACGTGAACGAGCCGATCTTCGTGACCGCGGGCCGCGCGCTCGGCGGGCGCCTGAAGGAAGGCTTCGGTGCGAGCGATCCGCACACCATGGCCATCCTCTGCATGCTCTCCGACTTCGGCGCCACGGGCCTGAAGATCGACCTCGAGAAGAACCTGCTCGGTTTCGCGCCGTTCAGCGCCGCGAACGCGATGGCGAGCGCCATCCTGCAGGGGCTCGGCGCCGACAAGATCAACGAGGTGAAGGGCGCCATCGAGCGCACCAACGAGCACTTCCGCTCGGCCATGGCCAAGCAGCAGGGCGGTGGCGCGCAGCAGGCCCCTGCGACCAAGCAGAACTCGGTGACGGTGCCGCGGGTGATGGGCACCCGCCGCAGGCGCTGACGCGTCGGCGACACCAGAACCACGGCGCCGCGCGCGCAACGGAGTGCACGATGTCGAAGCTCGATGCCGCGAGACGCGAGATGAAGCCCGATGGCAGCAGCCCTGCCTTCGGGCGAGGTCACGTGCAGTCCTTGCGGCAGACATGGATGTGGGCGGGGACACTCTGCGCCATGTCGCTGTATGCCGCCGGCGCGCGCGCGGCGCAGGCCGCGGGCACGCGCGTGTGGGATTCCCGCGACCTGTGGGCGACCTCGCCCTCGGCGGGGAGCGGTGCTGCGGGCGAGCGCCTCGACGGCGCGTTCGCGCAGTTCGCCGATTGGCCGGCGTATGTCGAGATCCTCATCGCGGCGGCGCTCGCGCTCGGGCTCTCGTGGCTCATCGCCTTCAGCGGGCGCATGAAGAGCGAGCGCGTGGCCTCGCTCGAGGAGCGCAAGACGCTCGTCGTGATCGGCTTTGCGTGCGCCGTGATCGGCGCGCTCGTGCTGGTGCAGCCGATGGTGGCGGTGCTCGTGGTCGGGCTCGGCCTGCTCCTGCGCATGCCCGCGCTCGTGACGGCACAGCCGCTGCGCTCGCGCGCCCTCATGGTCGCGTCGATCGGCTTCGCGGTCGGCTTCTCCCAGTATCTCCTGGCCGTCTTCGTGGCAGGCCTCGGGTGGGCCGCGCTCCGTTGGCTCGGCGGGCACCGCCATGCGAGCGTCAAGGTGCGCATCGGCCTCACCACCGACCGCGACCGCGCGAAGGCGCTCATCGGCGAGACGCTCGCCCGCATGAACTGCCGTGTGCACTCGGTGCGCGAAGGCCGGTCGGGCCGCAGCTTCATCTACACCGTGCGCATGCCCGCGTCGGTGGCCGATGAGCTGCTGACGAAGGGCCTCGCCGCGACGCTCGCCCCGGAGATCGGCGTCGTGGAGGTCGAGATCCGCGAGGACTGAGCGGGCGCGCCCCGTGCTGCTCAGGACTGCTGCGACTGCGACTCGGCCTGCCAACGGTCGATGACCTTGGCCTGGCGCTCGGGCTTGAGCGAGCGGAACTGGTTCGCATCGGCGGGCGTGGCGAAGCCGATGGCGCGTCCCTGGTAGACGACGGCCGCCGCGGTCGCGGTGAGGGTCTCGCCCGTGATCGGGCAGGTGGTGTTCGAGATGCCCTTCTGGGGCAGGACCTGCTCGGTGCCGAAGCGGGCGCGCTTGGAGAACTCGAGCGACGCGAACTGGCGCGCGTTCTCCCGACCCTTGCAGTAGACGGGGAAGCTCTCGAAGTACGCGACCTCGTCGAGCTCGGTCACCGGCTCGCCCGTGATCGGGCAGAGTCGTTCGGAGGGGATGATCGGCATGGGCACCTCGATGACGACCAGCGTGCTCTTGATCGGCGGGTTGCAGCCCTGCAACGCGATCGCGACGGGAGCGAGAATGGCCAGGGCAAGGATCGTGGTGCGCGGCATGGTCCGAGCACTGTGCGTGCAGTCGCGCGGCGCCTCAAGACCTTCGGGCGCCTCGGGATGCAATCTTCATGGATACTGAACATGGCCGAAGCCGTGCGATGCATGGGGCCGTCCGTCGCGGAATTGCGTGCGTTGTTTGTTCAGGGGTCGTGAATGCCGGGGCGACACTCCTGCGAAGACCGCATTTCTGCGGCTTGGGACCCCGTCTTCACAGCGCCTTCATGTAAGGGAAGGGTGAGGCGCCATGACGCGGGTGTTGGATCGCCCGACGGCACCTTGCGGCGGTACCTTCCCCGCTCCCCGGATGCCATGGCTGCGCGGTCGCGCGGCGCCGGGCGGCTGAGCATTGCAGGAGACACCACATGCACTCGATCGAGAACTTCACACGCCTCGCCGGGGCGACGACGCTCGGCCTGGTCACGGCGTCGGCGCTCGGTGCCGACGACACGGCGCAGCAGATCGCGGAGCTGCGAGCGGCCAACGAGGCCCTTGCCGCGAAGGTGGCCCGCCTGGAGCAGGCGGCCGGCAGCGATAACTGGCTGACCGAAGAGCGCGCAGGCGAGATCCGCGCCATCGTCAGCGACGTGCTCGCCGACGCACAGACGCGCGACAGCCTTCAGTCGGCCGGCATGACCGGTGGCTGGAACAAGGACCAGGGTGGCTTCTTCCTGGCTTCGCCGAGCGGCGACTTCAAGCTCAACCTCAAGGGTCAGGTGCAGGTTCGCTGGGCCTTCAACCACCGCGACAACGAGGGCCTTGGTGCGACCGCAGCCAAGCAGAACGCGTGGGGCTTCGAGAACCGCCGCACCAAGCTCAACTTCACGGGCTTCGTGCTGGACCCGAGCTGGACCTACGAGGTTCAGCCTTCGTTCAACCGCACGCCGGGATCGGTGACGGGTGGCGGCGCGACCTTCTCGAGCGGCAACATCGTTGGCTCGGTCGAGAACGCATGGCTGCAGAAGGACTACGGCAACGGCGTGGCGTGGCGCGTGGGCCAGTTCAAGGTCCCGTTCCTGCGCGAGGAACTGGTGTCGAGCTCGTCGCAGCTTGCGGCGGAGCGCTCGCTGGTGAGCGACGTGTACACCGCGAAGTTCGCGCAGGGTCTCCAGCTCGAGTTCGGCGGCCGCGCGGGTGAGCAGTGGCGCGCCCAGGTCTACTACGGCGACGGCATGCGCGCCAATGCAACCAGCGTCCCGACGTCGGCCACCGCCAATGCGGGCGGCTACGCGGGCTCGTACACCACCGCCTTCAACGCCAACACCACCGACTACGCGGTCGCGGGCCGCCTCGAGTATCTCGGGCAGGGCCAGTGGAGGTCGATGCGCGACTTCAACAGCTACATCGGCGAGGAGCGGGCCTGGATGATCGGCGTCGGCGCGATGAGCCAGGCGCTGCGCCCGACCAACGAGGGCGCCGTGACCGCGAGCACGGTCGACAGCATGTGGGGCCTGACCGCCGACGCGACCTACCACTTCGGCGGCGCCACGCTGTTCGCGTACGGCGTCTACCGCCAGGTGGCGCTGACCGGCGACGTGGCCACCCGCGGCGGCGGCACCGACGACTCGATGGACCAGTGGGGCGCCGTGGTGCAGGGCGGCTACTTCATCGATACGAACGTCGAGCTCTTCGCGCGCTACGAGATGGGTGACACCGACACCGACAAGTTCCGCACCGCCGAGACGGGCGTGGAGCTCGAGTCGGACAGCATCGTCACCTTCGGCTTCAACTACTTCTTCGGCGGCACCAAGGACGTGAAGTGGACCACCGACGTGGGCTACGCGTTCTCGGCGATCGGCGACTTCAACAGCTCGGGCGCCGACTGGCTCTCCGACGGCTCGTCGACCGCGGGCAGCGGCTTCACCAACGACGGCCAGTGGGTGCTTCGCACGCAGATGCAGCTCGCCTTCTGAGCCACGGCACCTGCGGGAATCTCCCCGTATTCAAGCGTCATCCGCGCACCGCCCGGTTCTCCACCGGGCGGTGTGTTTTTGCCGATAGGGTGGGGCTTTGCACGGCGGCGCCCACCACCATCACCATCATGAGCACCGCGACCCCGATGCGCGCGGCGAGCAGGGTGGCGGTGCGGGCGTGGCGATGCCGTGGGCGCGACTCGGCGCGTATGCCGAGCTGGTCTGGCCCGCCATCGCGGGTGCCGGCCTGCTGGCGGGCTATCTCCTCGAGCGCCAGGCGGGCGAGGCGGGGCCAAGTGGGGTCGTCTTCGCGCTCTACGGCGTCGCGTACGTCGCGGGCGGCTGGGAGGCGACGCGGGATGGCGTGCGCCAGATGCTGCGCGGCAGGCTCGACATCGACTTCCTCATGGTGGTGGCCGCGATCGGCGCGGCGCTGGTCGGCGAGTTCGCCGAGGGCGCGCTCCTGCTCTTTCTCTTCGCGCTCGGGCATGGGCTCGAGCATCTGGCGCTGAGCCGCGCGCGCAGCGCGGTGACGGCGCTGGCGCAGATCGCGCCCAAGCGTGCGCGGCTTCGTGCCGCCGACGGCAGCGAGCGCGAGGTACCCGTCGAGCAGGTCGCGGTCGGCGACACGATCGCGGTGCGACCCGGCGAGCGGATTGCGGCCGACGGCGAGGTGCGCGAGGGGCGCTCGGGCGTCGACCAGAGCCCGATCACGGGCGAGAGCATGCCCGTCGACAAGGAGCCGGGCGACGGTGTCTTCGCTGGCACGCTGAACGGCGACGGTGCGCTCGTGATCCGCGTGACGCAGCTTGCGAGCGAGTCGCTGGTGGCGCAGATGGTGCGGCTGGTGGCCGAGGCGCAGGCGTCGAAGTCGACGGCGGAGCGCGCGGCGGAGCGGTTCACGCGCGTGTACGTGCCGTGCGTGCTCGCCGCGACAGTGCTCGCGATCGTGGTCCCGCCGATGGCGGGGT
>JBIIRG010000172.1:0-6521 GCA_044341665.1 Phycisphaerales bacterium
CTCACCGAGTGGGGCCTGGTGCAGCGCACGCGGGCGCGCGATGGACGCGGACGCGGCGAGCGCCGCGAGTACCACCAGGCCGAGCAGGACGTCTGGAAGCTGTTCTACACCATCCTCCGCGCCCGAAAGCGGCGCGAGTTCGACCCGCTGATCGAGGAACTCGGCGGTTGCCGCGTGGCGCAGAAGGGCGCGCGCAAGAGCGACGGGCACAAGCAGCACGACCAGAAGATCGACGAGCTGCTCGAACTCTGCCGCTTCTTCGACGGACTGGCCAACACCGTCTCGAAGTCGGGCAAGGGCATCGAGCGCGCGAGCAAGATCCTCGCCAAGCTGCTGGGAGGTGTGGCATGACCCGCATGGCGCCCACATCGCGTGCGCTGCGCACGGCGCGCACCGCGGCTGAGCATGCGAGCGCGACCGTGCTCGCCGCTCGCTGGCGCGTGGGCCTTCGCGGTCGGCTCGTCGTCGCGTTGTGCATCGATCCGGATTCGAACGGGCTGATCGGATCGGTCGAACTCGCGGACGCGGGCAACGACGCGCCCGATGGAACGCACACCGTGCGCGCGATCGTCAGCCGTGCCGCTGGCGAGGTCTGCGTCGAGGTCACCGAGTCGAGCGAGGCGAGGCTCGCCGGCGTTCGGTGCACCGTGATCGGCTGCACGGATCCCCGTGCACCCCTGCTTCTCACGGACCTGCCCTCGGCCCTCGGAATGCGGGGCGGCACCTACGTGCTCGAGCACGTCCACGCAGCGCTGGGCTGAGACACGCGTCGCGCGCTCAGGGGAACTTCGCGGGCGTCTTGCGGTTCTTCTCGATGGCAACGATCGTGTTCGTTTCGCCGCGGATCTCGCCCACGACCGACGCATGCAGCTCGTAGAGCGGCTGCTTTGCCGCAGCGATCTCCTCGCCGGCGCGCTCGCCCTTGATCGCGAGCATCACGCCGCCGATGCGGAGGAACGGCACGCTGATGAGCGCGAGGTCGGTCAATGCTCCGACGGCCCGAGAGGTGGTCACATCGAACGTCTCGCGCAGCGGACCGCGTGCGGCGCGTTCCGCACGGTCGTTGCGCACGGTGACGTTGCGCACGTCCAACCGATGCGCCACGGCCTCGAGGAACCGCGCCTTCTTGGCGGTCGCCTCGAGCAGCGTCCACTGGATGTCGGGGCGCGTGATCGCCAGCGGGATGGCCGGCAGACCGCCACCGGATCCGACGTCGAGGGCGCGCGTTACGCCGTCGATCGACGCGAGCGGCGCCAGCAGCGTGAGGCTGTCGACCACGTGGCGCATCCAAGCGCTCTCACGGTCGATGCGCGTGAGGTTGAAGCGCTCGTTGGCGAAGAAGAGCATGCCGAGGTACCGCGCCAGCGCCTTCTCCTCCGCCGCGTCGAGCTCGATGCCAAGCCGCGCGAGCTGCGCGCGCGACGCCTCGTCGCACGGGATCGCCTCCGGCTCGGGCTCGAACGCGATCCAGCGGGCGAACTCCGCCTCGCGCTCGGTGTTGTCGGCACGTGCGCGCGGCGCCGATGCGGCAGGCGCCGACGGGCGCTTTCCAGATGAAGGTCGTGTCTCGCGTCGGCTCGGCTCAGGCATCGAAGGGGTCCTTCTCGCCGCCCGTCGGTGGGCGGATACCGATCCCCAGGAGCAGTCCCGTGAGGATCCAGCAGGAGACGAGCGAACTTCCGCCGTAGCTCGTGAACGGCAACGTCACACCCGTGATCGGCAGAAGGCCGATCGTCATCCCGATGTTCACGGTCATCTGCGCGAACACCAGCGCGCCGATGCCGACGGCAACGAGCTTCGTGAAGCCGTCGCGTGCCAGCATGGCCATGGCAAAGGCGCCGAACGCGTACATCGCGTAGGCCACGAGCACAGCGCCCGCGCCAAGCAGGCCGAAGCGGCATGAGACGACGGCGAACACCATGTCGTTGTGCTCCTCGGGCAGCTTGTTGAACTCGATGAGGGCGCGGGCGCGCTCGGGCTCGTTGCCCGTCAGTCCGCCGGCGCCGACCAGGCGCATCGCGCGCCAACCCTGGAAGCCGATGGTCGACTCGAAGCGGTCATCGCCGCGGACCTGCGCCACGATCGCGTCGATCCGCGCCTGCTGGTAGGGCTTGAGCGCCACGAAGTAGGCGAGGGGCGCGGCGATGGCCGCCGCAAGCACGGCGAGCGCCACGTAGCGCAGCCGCACGCCCGCCACGATGGTCATGGCCGCGAAGGTCGGCGCAAAGAGCAGCGCGCTGCCCAGGTCCGGCTCGAGCACGATCAGGCCCACGAGCAGCGCCGCGAGCCCCATCGGGATGAGCAGCGCACGGAGCGATCGCGGGCTTCCCTGCAGCGCATACCACTGCGCCAGGCACAGGATGAATGCGATCTTGGCGAGCTCCGAAGGCTGGAAGTCGGAGAACCCGAGGTTGATCCACGCGCGCGAGCCGTTGCGAGGCGTCACCAGCGACTTGGGCACGAACGGCAGCAGCACGAAGACGAGGAGCGCCACCGCGATCGCCAGGAACACCCAGGACAGGTTGCGAAGCGCCCTCGGAGGGACGAGCGTGGTCACAGCCGCCGCCGTGAGGCCGACCACGAGAAACAGCCCCTGCCGGCTGGCGAGCTCGGGCCGCGTGGTCCCGATCGCGGTGATCCCGATGACCGAGAGGAACGCGGCGGCGGCCACGCAGAACCAGGCGGGCGTCGCGAGCCGAAGCCCGAGCCGCAGGCGCGCGTCGGTGCCGCTGTAGAGGCTGGTCGCGGTGTATCCCGAGCGACTCATCGCGCCTGCTCCCGCGCGGCGCGTCCGTCGAAGTAGCCCTCGGAAATGAGCGCTCGGATCGCCTCGGCCGCGATGGGGCCCGCGACCTTGCCGCCCGAGCCACCATGCTCGAGCAGCACGGCGATCGAGTAGCGCGGCCGCAGGTCCTCGCCCGCGACGAATCCCACGAACCACGCGTGGTCGGTCTGCACGCGCTCCGTTGCACCGTCGCCGTCGAGATCGACGCGGAGCGGCGGCGCGGTGGCGGTGCCGGTCTTTCCCCACAGCTTCACGCCCGGGAGATCGAAGAGCGGTTCGCGCACGCCGTCGCGCAGCGTGATGTGGTGGCCGCTGCCAAAGCCCGCCTCGACCGCAAGGCGAAGTCCCTCGAAGCACTCGTCGATCGCCCAGCGGGGAATGCCGAGATCGGTCGCAGTCTGCTCGCCTTCCATGACCTTGAAGATGGTGGGCGGGATCGACACACCGCGCCGCGCCAGCGTCGCGTACGCCTGCGCTGCGTGCAGCGGCGTCCATGTCAGCGTCCCTTGGCCGATGCCCAGCAGTGCCTCCGACACACGGTCGCGGCGCGTCGCGGTGCCAGCGGGGTCGGGAAGCGAACCGCCCGCCTCGCCCACGATCACCGTGCGGGTGGCACCGTCGCCTGCAGCGGATGCATCGCGCTCCTGCCTCTCGTAGGCGAGCCCCGACCCGAGCCTCGTGCCCAGCCCAAACCGGCGAAGCCACGGCACGAGCCGATCAACGCCAAGCCGATCTCCCAGCGTGTAGAAGAAGATGTTGCAGCTGCGCGCCAGCGCACCAGGCGCGTCGAGCGGCCCATGTGTGGCGGTTCGGCCGTCGGCGGGACGGTACACGTGGCAGCGCAGCATGTCGTTGCGCTCCGGCAGGTAGTGCCCGGCGCACTCGATGGTCTCGCCGGGCTGGACGAGCCCTTCCGCAGCCGCGGCGCAATGGATGAGCGGCTTGAGGATCGATCCGGGTGGATAGACGCCCTCGAACGCGCGGAACATCGACGGCAGCTCGCGCGCGCGGTCGTCGCGCGACATGGCGCGTCCGTCGGCAAGCGTGGGCGAGCTGACGGCTGCCAGGATGCCGCCCGTCTCGACGTCGAGCACCACGATGGCGCCCTTGAGTTCGGTGCCGATCGGCAGCGGCCCCTGCTTGGGAGCGCCCTGCGCATCCCAACCGATCTGGTACTGGTCGATCCTCGCGAGGCCGACCTCAGGCATGAGCAGCGCGTGCAGCCGCGTCTGCAGCGCGATGTCGATGGTGAGCTCGACATCGAGCCCGGGTGCAGGGTCGATGCGCTCCTCGGTGCCCGCGCGGAGGTCGCTCATCACCTTGCCACGCGTTCCGCGCAGGTACTGTTCGGCGGTGCGCTCCACGCCGCGCGAACCGATCACATCGCGTCCCTCGCGGTAGCCCTTGAGGTCCTCGAGACCATCGGGCGTGCGGAACGGCCGCGCGGCGACATCCTCGGCGTACACGCCGCGAAGGTAGCCGACGATATGGTCGGCCACGCCGTCAAGCGTGAGCGCCACCGCGCGTCCCGACCGCGCCGGCGACGGAAACGTCGCGCGCGACACCGTCACGTCGACCGCATCGAACGGGCGCGCCCGCTGCATCGAGGGCTCGACCGACACGGTGCCCGGATACTCGATCGCGAGTTGCTGGAAGGCGAACGCGACCTCGGGCGAGACGTTCTCGAGCACCACGTGCGCGTCGAGCTGGCTCGGGGCGCGCTCCTTCTCGATCACGGCGATGGGCGCGTCGCCGCCGTACTTGCGGCGGAGCGCCTCCTTGCGCGTCTCGCGGTAGCTCACGGCCTGCTTCTCGACCCGCGCGGCGATGGCGTTCAGGCGTTCGAAGAACCCTTCGCGCGACCACCCCGCGGCCTGCATGAGCGGCACGAAGACCCGCTCGTCGAGGAGCCGCGCGAAGGCCTCCTCGTGACGGTCGATCTCGGCATCGCGCAGCTCGGGCGAGAGCTCGCGCCACGCCTCGCGCCCCACGGCATCCAGCGCCGCTCGACGCGCCTTGGCGCGCGGCCAGCTGCCGTCGATGGCGTCGTACTGGAGCAGCACGTCCCAGGCGGTGCGGTCGGTCGCGAGCACCACGCCCGTGCGATCGCGGATGCTGCCACGTGCCGCGGGCAACCACTTGGTCTCCGACAGGAAGCGCTCGACGTTACGCACGTGCTCGCCGTGCTCGGCCACCGAAAGCCGCACCACCTGCAGGAAGAGCACGGCAAGCACGGCCGCCGCGACGATGCCAAGCCACGCCGCGCGCTGCGTGGAGCGCCCCGCCCCACGGCCGCGCGCGCGCGATCCTGACAAGAGTCGTGACACGGCGCCTGGCATGCGTGCAGGGTATGCGACGAGCCACCCCTTCGGGAGCGGCCGCGCTCAGCGGACCTTGATCGACGCGAGGGCGATGGCGCCCAGGATGGCCGTGATCAGCCAGAAGCGCACGACCACCTGATTCTCGCTCCAGCCCCCGAGGTGGAAGTGATGGTGGATTGGCGCGCAGCGGAAGATGCGACGGCCACCCGTCCACTTGAAGTAGCTGACCTGGAGCATCACGCTGGCGAGCTCAAGGTAGAAGATCCCCGCGATCAGGATGAGCAGGAGCTCCTGGCGGATCGCCACGGCGATGAAGGCCAGCAGCCCGCCGAGGGCAAGCGACCCCGTGTCGCCCATGAACACGCGCGCCGGGTTGCAGTTGAACCACAGGAACCCGAGGCACGCCCCCGCCATCGCGCCGCTCACCACGATGAGCTCCTTCGAGCCCGGCACGTACGGCACGAGCAGGAGCAGCGACCAATCGCGGCTGCTGGCGATGAAGCACAGCACCATGACCACGATGCTGGCGATCGACATGGTTCCCGCCGCGAGCCCGTCCATGCCGTCGGCGATGTTCACGGCATTGGAGGTTCCCGCGATGAACAGCGTGCCCACCGCCACGAAGGCGAGGATGCCCATGATCCAGAGGTTCTGGTTGAGCGTGAACGTGCCGAGCGCCTTGATGTCGGCGAACTCCTGCGGCTCGTAGGTGCGCTGGAACGGCAGGTTCATCGAGATGGCCGACGGGTCGGTCTCGGCCGACGACACGCCGAACAGGAAGAACGTCACCAGGGCCGCGCCGCCGAGCTGGAAGAGCAGCTTCTCCCAGGCGAACAGCCCCTCGCGGGTGCCTGCGGCCCGTCGCGCCGCCGTCAGCTTGAGCCAGTCGTCGAACACCCCGACGCCCGCGAGCCAGAGCAGGATCAGGAGCGACAGATGCACGTAGCGCGACCCGACGATGTCTCCGAACAGCACGACGGACGCCACGATCGCACCGACGATCAGGATCCCGCCCATGGTCGGCGTGTTGCGCTTGGCCTGGTTGAGGGTGTTCAGGTCCTGGTTGTAGAACTCAGGATTGTCGCCCACCTTGAGCGCGGTGAGGCGGCGGATCGTGCGCGGCCCCAGCAGCAGCACGAAGAGGAAGGAGAAGATGAGCGCGGCAAAGGCACGAAAGTGGAACTGGGTGAAGATCTGGATCACCCAGTACACGCTGTCGCCGAGCCATCCCTCGAAGGCAGTCGTCAGGTAGTAGAGCATTCGCGGTGCCGCACTATCGGAAAAGAAGGCGGATGTACTCCAAAGTCACGCCGGGGCGAAGGCGTTTCGCAGAGGCTCGAGAAATCGTTCCATTCGGGCGCCGCGGCTGCCCTTGAGAAGGATCGCGCTTCCGGCCGGGGCGAGGGCCGCCGACT
>JBIIRG010000168.1:0-6712 GCA_044341665.1 Phycisphaerales bacterium
CAAGGGCGACTTCACGCTGCGCGCGACCGTCGTGCTCGACGACTTCGCGGGCAAGGGCGCGGGGCTCGTCTTCGATGGCAGCGCGATCGTGCTCGACGACCCCGAGTGGGGTGCGGTCCTGACCGGTCGCGCATTCGGCGGCGGAAGGTTTCCGTTCGAGGTCGGGAGACCTGCTGCGGCCGTGCCAGGCGCCCCGATCGCGATCGAAGTCCAGCGGGCGGATGGCATGCTGATGATCCGACTCAACGAGCTCGAGGTCGGACGCATCGGGATGAACGACCTCAGCCTCGGCCGCCTTGGATTCGACCTCGGTCTCGGACGCATGCGGTTGATCGACTGCTCGGTCGAGGGCGACTTCTCCGACGCCGCAAGGCCGCGCGCCGTGTTTACCAGCGCCGACGGCGACATCGACGAGTTTCGCGAGCCGAGCGCCGCATCCGACGGGACGCGCGTGCTGGTGACGGCGGTCGGCGTGCTCACCGCCGAGGACGGCAGCGCGCGCACGGAACTCCATGGCCGCTTCCGCGAAGCCGACGGCTCGCTGTCGGCCCCGTTCCGTATCGATGTGGGCGACATCAAGCCCGACATCGTGTGCATCGGCTACGCGGCAGGCCAGCCTCGTCCGTGGCGCGCGGTCGTTCAAGAGGTCGCGCCAAGGCGGCTCGTGGAGTCGCTCGTGGTGCTGGATTCGGACGACGGCCGCGTGTTCTCGCGCCGCGGTGTGGTCGCGTCGTCGGGCGCGCCGATTCAGCTGCTGCCGGGGTCGATGCATCGCTCGCAGTCGGCGCTCATGCAGGGCGCCACGCGGCTGTTCGACGGCGCGGCGCGTGCAGCGGCCGTCGAGGTGCCCGATCTCGGCGACGCGCTGCTGCGCGAGCTCCATGCTGAGCCGGCCTGCGAGCCCTTCTGGCTCGACGGTGCGCGCGCGATGGTCCGGCGGCCGCGCGAGGGCGCGCGCGACGCGATCATCGACGGCGTTCGGACACAGACGACGGGATTCGATGCGGCCGCAGTCGCGCCGTGGTGCCTTGAGGCGACAGCCGCGGGCTATCGGGTCGCTGCGGCCGAGCCTGCGTTCCCATCGCCCCTGCGCGAGCTCGGCTCCACGGACGGTGGTGCCACATGGACACCCACGCGGATCCTCTGGGGAAGCGCGGCTGGACACGCATGCGGCGCAGGCGTACGGTCGGGAGCGCTGCTCGTCTTCGAGGGAGGCGACAAGGCGCGGCGCGAGCACGTACTCATGCTCGCCCCGGCGGCTGCGCCGCCATTGACATCGCCATCGCCATCGCCATCGCCGGCGCCGTCGGCGCCTATCGCGCCGAAGTGACCGCAGCCTGGATCGCGTTGAAGTCGACCTGGGTCTTGGGGATCTCGGCTTCCCACGCGTAGGCGATCTTGCCGTCGGAACCAACCACGTAGGCGGCGCGCTTGGTCACACCCTTGAGGCCCATCAGGTCGGCGTGCAACGCGTCGTAGCTGGCGGCGACCGTCTTGTTGAAATCGGACAGGATCGGGAAGGGGATCGAGAGTTCCGTACGGAAGCGATCCGTCACGAAGGGTGAGTCGATCGAGACGCCGAACATCTTGCAACCGAGCGCGCCCCATTGGGTCCAGTGGTCGCGGAAGTGGCACATCTCCTCGGTGCAGACCGAGCTGAACGCCAGCGGGAAGAACAGAATGACGACCTTCTCCTTGCCGAGGTGCGCGCCGACATCGACCTCCTCGCCGGGCTTGCAGGGGAGCTTGAATGAAGGGGCGCTTGAGCCGACGGAGAGGGCCATGGAAACTCCTTAGGGAGAGGGCGGACGTTCGGTACAACTCGGACAAATGCGACGTGATCGCATCGCAAGGGGCGAGAATGTACCGTCTGGTGACGAGCCCGCGCGTTCGACACGAACCGCCGCGGTGGTTGCAGTCTTTGTAACTTCCGCCGAGATAACGTTTGGCAAATGCGCGAAGCGGGGTATGTTCAGAAACGGTACCTCGGGCCGCCCCGTCGTGCGGGATGCCCATTTTGGAGTCGGACGGAAAGCTCGGGCCGGACGCGCCTGACACAAGTACTTGTCCAAGGAGATTTTAAGATGCGATCGATGAAGTGGACTTTCATCTGTACTGCGACGGCTGCGGCCTTCGCGACCAGTGCCTCGCTGGCACAGGACTGCGCGACCGCTCCCGCGGCGCTGGTCGGCGCGAACGTGTTCGACACCACGGCCTCGACCCTCAGCTTCGCGATGCCCGCGGGCGCCGGATGCGCCGCTGCGCACACGATCTACAAGTCGACGTTCTTTACCTTCACCGCCGAGCAGACGGGTACGTACACCTTCTCGCTCTGCGGCGGCTCCACCTGGGATACGCGCATCGCGGTCCTGAACACCTGCGACCCCGCCGCTGGCGTGCTCGGCTGCAACGATGACAGCTGCAGCCTCCAGAGCCAGACCTCCGCGGCGCTCACCGCTGGCACGACCTACAAGATCGTGATCGGCGGCTTCGGCGCGACGAACGGCGGCGCGGGTTCGCTGAACATCACTGCTCCCTCGGGTGGCGGCGGTGGCGGCGGCGGCGCGGGTTGCGACAACCCGTCCGTGCTGAACCTCGGCGACAATCCGTTCCAGAACACGCTGACGGGCACGACCGTCGACCTGACCGGCATCTGCGACATGCAGTTCACCGATCAGATCTTCAACACGAACTACTACGCGTTCACGCCGACCGAGACTGGCTCGTACCGCTTCTCGACGTGCAACAACGCCACGTTCGACACCAAGATCGCCGTGATGAACACCTGCGATCCGGCCGCGGGCGTGCTCGGCTGCAACGACGACGGCGCCGGATGCACGGGCTTCACCAGCCTTCTGCCGGCCGTGAACCTGACCGCGGGCACCACCTACATCGTGGCGCTCGGCGGCTACTCGGCGACGACCGCCGCTGGTAGCGGCACCCTCGCCGTCACCCTCAACGGTGGTGGCGGCGGTGGCGGCTGCAAGGGCGCGACCGCGCTCGCCCAGGGCCTGAACAGCTTCGACACCACGGGTCTGACCAACATCGTCGACCTGACCGGCGTCTGCGACCCGGGCCCGTTCGGCGATGACCTCATCTACAACGCGGCGTACTACACCTTTACGCCCACGGTCGGTGGCGCCTACACCATCTCGACCTGCAACCTCGCTCCGTTTGACACGCGCCTCGCGGTCATGAACGGCTGCTCGCCGGCAGACGGCGTGCTCGCCTGTAACGATGACGGCCCCGCGTCCTGCGCCAACTTCTCCAGCCGCATCGACGCGGTCGAGCTCACCGAAGGCGTGACCTACTACATCGTCGTGGGTGGCTATAGCGCCGCTGACGCGGGTGCTGGTCAGGTCGACATCTCGCCGTTCGTCCCCTGCGACCTCGGCACGCCGACCGTCGGCGAGGTCGAGCTCTGCGGAGAAGACCTCAACGGTGGCTGCAACAACGCCGCGGGCGGCAATCCGAGCCAGCCCATCACCATCGGCGACACCGTGGGCGGCGAGTTCTGGGCCGCGGGCGGCACGCGCGACACCGACTGGTACTTGCTGACCATCACCGAAGGCACGCAGGTCACCCTCACGATCCGCTCGAGCCTCGACTGCTTCGCGGCGCTCGTCGATACGACCTGCGGCGGCATCATCGGTACGGCAACCACGGGCGCCTGCCCGGGCACGACGTCGGTGTGCCTCGCGGCTGGCACCTACTACGTCGTGGCGCTTCCGAGCGTATTCGACGGCTACCCCTGCGGTGGCGCTGCGGGCAACGCCTACAGCCTCGCCGTGACGGGCGTCGCCTGCGACGCTGCGGCTCCTGCGAACGACCTCTGCGCCGACGCGACCGCTGCCATCGAGGGTGCGAATCCGTTCGACAACACCTTCGCGAGCACGGACATCACCACGGCCACCTGTGGCTTCGGCGGTACCGCCTTTACGAAGGACGTGTGGTTCACCTTCACCGCGACCCAGACGGGCGACTACAACCTGTCGACCTGCCTTGGCGCGACGCCGTTCGACACCGGCATCGAGATCTACAGCAGCTGCCCAGAGGCTGGTGGCGTGCTGCTCGCGTGCAATGACGACGGAGCTGGCTGCGCGGCGTTCGCCTCGAGCCTGAACTTCGGCATGACCGCTGGAACGGCCTACACCATCCGCGTCGGCGGCTGGGGCGGCGACACGGGTGCGACCGACCTCACCATCACCTTCGTGGGCGATGCTCCGAGCTGCGGCGATCCGGGTACGGGCAGCTGCTGCACGGCGCAGGCGACCCCGTTCTGCGAGGACGCGACCTGCTGCAACCTGATCTGCGCTGCCGACGCCTTCTGCTGCGATACGCAGTGGGATCAGGTGTGCGCCAACGCCGCCATCGCTGGCTGCACCAACTGCCAGGTTGATCCGCCGGCGAACGACGAGTGCGCGGGCGCGATCTCGGTGCCCGTCGGCGCGACGCAGTTCAGCACCATCGGCGCCTCGGGCACCACGCTGGCCTGCCTCAAGTTCGGCAACACCAACATCTACAACGACATCTGGTTCGTGCACCAGGCCACCGGCGATCAGACGATCACGATGTCGCTCTGCGGCTCGGCGTTCGACACCAAGATCGCCGTGTTCGAGGATGCCTGCGGCGGCACGCTCATCGCCTGCAACGACGACGCGGTCGCTCCGGCGCCCTGCGCCGGCACGCTGCAGTCCGAGCTGAGCTTCACGGCCGTCTGCGGCAAGTCGTACTACATCTCGGTCGGTTCGTTCAGCGCCACTGCCTTCGGCAACGGCACGCTGACGATCACCCAGGCTGGATCGTGCGGAGCGCCCTGCCCCGCCGACCTCAACAACGACGGCCAGGTCAGCTCGGCCGACATCACCATCCTGCTGAGCGGCTGGGGTACCTCCTCGCCCGACCTCAACGGTGACGGCATCGTCGGTTCGGCAGACATCACCGTCCTGTTGAGCGCGTGGGGCGCCTGCCCGTAAACGGATTCATTGCGAGTTCGGGCAACCAGTCAGACATCCGAGCCCCCGACCCGAAAGGGTCGGGGGTTCTGCTTTTGGGACGACCCATGTCGCAGCCGCGGCAGGCTGATCCAAATCGGGCCAATCTTCTCATTGCCTGCCGACACCAGCCGCCGTTGTGCGTAACTTTGGGGAGATCCCATGACGCGCCTGCTCACGACCATCATGCTCCGCGCTGCGGCTGCACTCGCGTTCGCCCCGATCGCGAACGCCCAATGCCCGACCACGCAGTCGTGCATCACCGTGCACGCGCAGCCCGGCTGCGACAGCGCCGAGTGCTGCCTCGCGGTGTGCAATCTCGATCCGACCTGCTGCATCAACGACTGGGACACGAACTGCGTGCTCTTCGCGAACAACGCCTGCGTCGGCTACTGCGGCGCAGAGGCGAGCGGCAACTGCTTTGCCGCACACGCGAACCCCGCCTGCAACAACAGCGCCTGCTGCACCGCGGTCTGCGCCCTCGATCCTTTTTGCTGCACCACCTCGTGGGACACGAACTGCGCGATCTTCGCGGGTTTTGCCTGCCCGGGAAACCCCGGGACCTGCGGCGTGACGCCGGACAGCTGCTTTGAGCCGCACCCACAAGGAGCCTGCAACAACACGGAGTGCTGCAACGCGGTGTGCACCATCGACCCCGCCTGCTGCGAGCAGTCGTGGGACCAGATCTGCGTCTACACCGCCGAGCAGGTGTGCGTGTTCGGCTGCACGCCCACCCTCGAGAAGAACACCTCGCAGGAGATCGAGGCGTGCGACACCCGCACGAACGACCCTTGCTACAACGCGCCCGGAGGAAGTCCTGAGATCGCAGTGCCCAACCTGCAGTTCACAGGGACCCTCGGTCGGCCCGTCGCCTCGACCAATGGCCCGGACGTCGATGTGTACCGGATCGAGATCCCAGACACGAACGGCGACGGGCAGGCGCGCGTCACGCTGAGCTTCGTCTCCAGTCCGGCGGCCTGGGTCGTGCTGGTGCCCGACAGCGCCTGCGCGCCCGTGGCTTCGAACCTGATCCGACTCTCGAGCAGCCTGTGCGTCGACACGGCCTCGGAGCCGATCTGCGTTCCAGCCGGCTTCTACCGCGTGGTGGTGGCTGCGGGCAACTACCCGAACTACGGTGGCGGCGACATCCCCTGCACCTTCGGGAACCGCTACGGCTTCAAGGTGACCGTGACCCAGAATTGCAACGCGTGCTCGCCAACCAGCGGGCCGTGCTTCGTGCCGCACGCGGAGGGCGGGTGCAACACGCCCGCGTGCTGCACGAGCGTGTGCGCCGCGGACCCCTTCTGCTGCCAGACGACGTGGGACACGGATTGCGTGGCGCTCGCCGTTGCCAACTGCATCGTGTCGCCACCGGCGAACGACGGCTGCGCGGGGGCCATCCCCGTCACGCTCGGCGAGCGCACCTTCAACACCGGCAAGGCGGGGACGGAGCTCGCGCAGCCTGCGGGATGCAACGCGAGCTTCGCACGCGACATCTGGTTCTCCTACGAGTCGGATCGCACCGGAATCATCGACGTGCAGACCTGCGGCAGCTGGTTCGACACCGTCCTCGCCGTGTACGGCGGCACATGCAAGGCGCCGACCCTCATCTCCTGCAACGATGACGGGCAGATCTGCGCGGGCGTCGGGGCGAGTCGCCTGAGCCTCGATGTGCAGTGCGGCCAGCGCTATCTGATCCGCGTCGGCCCCAAGTCGGG
>JBIIRG010000077.1:0-12294 GCA_044341665.1 Phycisphaerales bacterium
CCGGGACAATCGGTCGAGTGTGCCGCGCCCTGCCCCGAGGATCTCAATGGCAGCGGCACGGTCGATGCGCAGGACATCGCGGCACTGCTGAACGGCTGGGGTGCTGCGAGCGGCGACGTGAACGGCGATGGCACCACCGACGCGCAGGACATCGCGGCGCTGCTCAACGCGTGGGGCGCCTGTCCGTAAGTGCGGACTTGTCGCGTGCGACGGGTTCGCGCGGGTCTAGCCAAGCAGTTCCGGGTCGGACGGCGTGGTGGCCGTGAGCTTGCGACGCATGATCTTGCCCGTGGGGTTGCGGGGCAGTTCCTTGACCACGCGGATGTCGCGCGGCACCTTGAAGCCCGCGATGTGCTCGCGGCACCAGGCCTTGAGCGCCCCCTCGTCGAACCGGGCGCCCTCCTTCAACTCGACGAACGCGAGGGCGACCTCGCCGCGCATACCGTCGACCATCCCGATGACCGCGGACTCCTTGACGCTCTCGTGACGGTTGAGGATCTCCTCGATCTCGCGCGGGAAGACATTCTCACCGCCGATGATGAGCATCTCCTTGATGCGGCCCGTGATCGACAGCATGCCGCGCTCGTCGACGCGGCCCATGTCGCCTGACTTGAAGAAGCCGTGCTCGTCGAACACCGCTGCGGTCTCGTCGGGCAGGTTGAGGTAGCCCTTCATGATGTTCGGACCGCGCATGCGGACCTCGCCGTCCTCGTTGGGCCCGAGCACCTTTCCATCGGGGCCGACGATGCGCTGCTCGATTCCCGGCAACGCCATGCCGACGCACTTGCGCCGCTGCTCGCTCGGCCGGCACCAGTTCGTGACCGGTGCGGTCTCGGTCAGGCCGTAGCCTTCGTTGATGTCGATGCCGAACTTGTCCTTGAAGCCGTCGTAGACCGCCTCGGGCAGTGGTTCGCCGCCCGAGACCGCAAACCGCAGGGACGCAAACGAATCGGGCGCCGCGTCGCGCTGCAGCCGGAGCGCGTTGTACATCGAGGGAATCGCCACGAACGCCGTCGGCCTGTGCTGCTGGGCCAGCTCGATGAGCTTGCGCGGCACGAACCGCGCGGTGTAGACGGCGCTCGCACCCGTCGCGAGCGGCAGCATGGTGAGCACCGTGAGGCCGAAGCTATGGAATTGGGGCAGCACGCCAAGGATGCGGTCGTCGGTGCCGAAGTCGACCCACTCCTGGCACTGGCGGACGTTGGCGCTGAGATTGCCGCAGGTGAGCATGACGCCCTTCGGACGGCCGCTCGTGCCCGACGTGTAGAGGACGACCGCGAGATCGTCGCGGCGCATCGGGTTGGTCATGCGGATGGGCGGGATGCCCGTGAACTTCATGCGGTCGAGGCGCACCTCGGCCAGCCCGGGCAACGGGCCGCCGATCAGGTCGAGCATGGGGCCGACCGTGACGAGGCAGTCGAGCCCCGCGTCGCGCGCCACGTACTCGAGGTCCGAGCGCGACAGGAGGTAGTTGAGCGGCACGAGCGTGCGACCGAGCGTCCAGCCTGCGATCGCCGTTGCCGGGAACATCCCCGAGGTGGGCAGCATGACGCCGATGCGCGGCGCGCTGCTCGTCCGCTCAATGGCACGGGCGATGTGCCAGGCGACCACCATAAGGTCGATGCCCTTCCAGGCGCGGAAGTCGTCGATGACGACCTTGCGGAATGGGCGCATGAGCAGGTGGCGGCGGATCGAGGAGAGTAGTTCCATGCGGACCTCCGGTGCGTCGGCACCAGGACACGGGCGCGACAGCCGCCGTAGACTAACCGAATGGTGCGCTTGAACGCCGTGCTTCCGTGGTCGCTCTCACTTGCTCGTGCGCTTCGGCGCACGCACGGGCGTGCGTCGATGCTGGCCGTGCTTGTGGCGATGAGCTGCGCGACGACAGCTCTCGCGATCGCACCTCAGGCTGCGGGCCGATCGCTCGCCGACGCGACCGCCGCATACGGCGCCAAGGACTACCGCCGTGCCGCGACCTTGGCGAGGATCGTCGGCGATCGCGCTGGCGGAAACGAACGAGACGGCGCGCGCTACCTCGAGGGGCTTGCGCTCTTCCAGGCGGGCGAACTCGATGCGGCATCGACGGCGCTGCGAACTGCGGCGGCTTCGTCGGATCGCTTCATCGCGGCACAGGCGCATGTGACCCTCGCCAGTATCGAGGTCGAGCGCAAGCGTTGGGATGCGGCGGGCTACGGCTACCGGCGCGCAGCGGCGCTGCTTGCGCCTGCCGATGCGAAGCGCGCACATTCGTATGCGGCGCGCTGCTTCGACGCGGCGGGGCTGTCGGTGCTCGCCAACGAATCGCGCGTGGCGGCGGGCGAGGCTCCGATCGATTCGCAGCCATCGCAGCCGGTGGCGTCGGCGGCTCGCGAGACCTCCAGCGGTTCGGTCGATTCGCCTGCGTCGGCACGCCCCACGGTGACCGCGGACGACAAGCCGGTTGTTCCGGTCAACCGCATCGGTGCGAAGCCAGCGAGCAGTTCGCCGGGCACCTCCGCATCGACGCCCCAGTTTGCCGTTCAGGTCGGGGCGTTCACGTCGGCGGAGCGGGCGAGCCAGATCGCGGCAGACCTCCGCGCCCGCTGCATGGCCCTCGACATCGAGTGCCCGCGCGTGGTGCAGCGCGACGAGGCGAACGGCGCGATCCTGCACGTCGTCCAGTTCGGGTGCTTTCCCAACCGCGGAGCCGCCAACAAGATCCTCCTGCAGTTCCCGAAGTCCGGCTACCGCGTGGAGCAGTACTGCGCTGCGGAACTCGAAGCGCCGGCGAAGCCCGGGACCGCCCCGACCGCGGGCGCTTCGAAGGTCGCGAAGTAGCTGATCTCGCGGCTACGTGTTGATCATGAACGCCGAGGCGCGGACGAAGTAGTCGCGCATTTCTGCGGCGGTGCGCGGCTCGATGCGATGTTCGGCGATCGTGGCATCGAGCGCGGCCATGGCGTGCCCGAGCCAGGCGTCGCGGGCTTGCGGCGTGATCGTGAAGCGAAGGTGGCGGGCGCGCAGCCGCGGGTGCCCCTTGCGGTGCGAGTAGTCGGCGGGCCCGCCGAAGAACTGGATGAGGAACTCACGCATGTCGCGCACGGCGTCGCTTGCCGGCCCGACGTCGTCGGAGAACATGGCGCGGATCGACGCGTCGCGATCGATGCCTTGGTAGAGGAGCTCGGCGAATCGCGCGATCGGCGCGGGGCCGACGCGGCTGTACACAGAGTCGCCGGGGCTGGGAGGCTGAAGCGGTTCTTGGCGTTGGTCCATAGGTCGATTCGTTCGATGCTGCTGCCCGTCGTCTGGTCGCTCGCGGGAGCGAATCAAGCCAGTGTGACCGCCGCGACCCCGTGATTCTCGCGGAGGCGGCTGAATTCGGGACATCAACCGAGCAACGGGTGCGTATATTCGATCGGATTCGGAGGTCGCATGCTCGAATACACATGCCTGACACTGCTGCTGCTTGCGGAACCTCGCGTCGATGTCCAGTCGACGGCAGGCACGGGTTCGGCCTCGACCGTCGTGCAGGAGGTTTCGCGGCCCCGCTCGCTCGACGCCTACGTCGACGATCGCATCGAGCGGCTGCAGGCTCAGGCGGCGCGCTCAAGCGGCCGGCATCGCGCGGAGCTCGAGGAGCAGGTGGCGAGCGCCTTGCTGCGGAATCTGGTCGAACGCGCGATTCACCGACCCCCGACCGCAGGCGCGGTGTCCAAGGCCGATCGCCGCGACGGACTCGCCGCATTGTCGTCGCTGCGCACCCCCATCGAGATCCGCTCTGCCCTGCGGGTGCTCGAGGGCGAGGGCTCGCGGCCGAACTTCATTGCCAGCGACCCCGAGGTCCGACGGGCACTGTTCATCGCGATGGCGGGCGAGCCGACCGTCGGGCAGCCGCGGTTGGTCGAGTGGGCCGTGACTGCCGATGATCCGCTGCGGCAGCGCGCGAACGACGCCCTGCCTGACCGGCTGTCGGAGCCTGCGCTCGCGGAGCTCTCGCGCCTGCTGGCGTCGGACCGCGAGCTGCACATCAATCGAGCCGCAAGCATCGCGAGCGCACACGCGGCAGGCGCGCTCATTCCCGCGCTCATCCAGGCGCAGTACGCGCCACCGCGCGAGAAGAAGGGCGATGAGGCCTGGATCGCGATCGGCAAGACGCAGCACTATGTGCAGAACCAGATCCCGATCGTGGGTGACGCCTCGACTTCGTTTCAGCCCGTCATCGGCACCATCTACGAGGGCAGCCTGCTGCGCATCATGGAGTCGATGGTCGAGATCTACCGCACCGAGGTCCACGTGAGCCTGGCGATGGTGATCGAGCAGACGACCGGCGCGCCCGCCCCGCAGCTCGGCTACGACCGCGAGCGCTGGCTTGCGTGGTACGAGAACGACTTCCCCGCGTTGGCGGCGCGACACGCCGAAGAACTGCGCAGTGCGGAGGAAGAGGCGCGGACGGTGTCGACGCCGGGTGCGCGCGACTCCTGAGGCTTCGCGCGCGTGCAGGCGGGATCCTCCGACCGGCGGACGCATGGGCGCCGGTCGCTAGCGCGAGCCCTCGTCGGCAACCACGATCTCGAGAAAGCTCACGCGGCCTTCGTCGATCGGCTCGCGCTGTCCGCCCGCACCGATTCGCTCGATGCGTACCGTGACGGTGGTCCCGAGCGCGAAGTTCGTCGTCATGCCGGAGGGAAGCCCGAGGGTGTTCGCCGTCATCTCGCCCGCGCGTTCGGCGATGAGCGGACTCGACGTGGTCACGACGTAGGTCGAGTCGGGCGCAAAGTACGATCGCCGCTCCTTGGGACCTCGAAGAACCAGCATGCCGTGCGTGATCTGCGAGCGCTCGCGCTTGTCGAGCCACGTCCCGAGGCTGGCGGTATCGGCGTAGACCTCGAACGTCCGCGTGTCCTCGACACGCGCCACCTGCCCCCGCTCCCATGGTCCATCGCATCCGATGAGGCCGCCCATGACAGCGACCGCAACCGTCGCCATGGCGGCGGTCCATCGATTTCGGCCTGCTGCGCGGGCATGGGTCATGCGCCTTTCGTCGGCGTTTGCCCGCAGCATGTTGAAGCGCGGTCACCCGTGGGGTGTCGCAGGTCAGGCGCGAAGCCCGAGAACCACATCGGCGAGCCGCTCGACGAGCTGCGGCGAGGTGTGGAGGTGGCACGACACCCGCGCGTGCCACGGTCCCTTCCAATCGATGATGGGAATCTCGATGCGATGCGCGTCGTAGAGATGGGCCTGCAGCGCCGCAGGTGACGCGAAATGCTGCTGCACTCCCTGCGGCAGCCGCACCGCGGCCATCGAAGCGAGCATCGAGCCATTGAGGGGCGAGAGCGGCTGCACCCCCCACCGCCCGCAGAGGAAGGCCTGCGCCCACGTGGCCATCGCATGATTGTGGGCACGGACCTTTGTCCAGCCGAAGCGCGAGAAGAAGTCGATCGCGACCGGGGCAGTGAGCCACGGCGTGAAGTCCCGCGTGCCTTGCCAGTCGAACTCGCGCTCGAAGCCCTCTGCAAAGAAGTGGCTCGTCGCCAGCGGGTGGGTCTCGGCGAGCCACCGCCCCTCCATCGCAAGGAATGCCGCGCCCTTGGGCGCACAGACCCACTTGTGCAGGTTCGCCGTGTACGCATCGGCTCCGATCGCGGCAACATCGAGGTCGATAGAGCCTGGCGCGTGCGCTCCGTCGACGAGCGTGAAGATCCCACGGGCACGCGCTTCGGCGACGATCTCCGCGGCCGGCAGCACGAGTGCAGTCGGGCTTGTGATGTGATCGAGCAGCAGCATGCGGGTGCGATCGTTGAACGCCGCCACGATCGCATCGGTCCAGTCGCGCGCATGCACGACCGGCAGCGGCACGACGACTTCACGCACCACGATGCCCGCTTCCGCAGCGAGCCGCCGAAGCGACTGCCGCATGGCGTTGTAGACATGGTCGATCACGACGATCTCGTCGCCCGCACGCCAGCGCAGCGAACGCAAGACGGCGTTGACTCCCTCGGTCGCGTTGACGACGAACCCGAGCTGCTCGGCGTGCGCGCCGACGAATCGCGCGACACGTTCGCGTGCGATCGGCAGCAGCGACTTCATGCGACGATCGATCATCTCGATCGGCCGTGCCTCGATCTCCATGCGGAGCGACTGCTGTGCCGCCAGCACCTCGTGCGGGACGCTTCCGAAGCTGCCGTGGTTGAGGAAGGTGTACGAGCGGTCGAGCGGGAAGAGCGCGGCGAGATCACCAGGGACCAACGGCTCGGGAGGCGTGGTGTGAGATGCGGCAGAGTGCGCGGACGGCGGCATTGAGGCACGCTAGCACGGCTCTCGGCGGAATCCCGACCCGCCGTTCGGTTCGGGCGGGCCACTGTGCTTCCGCGCCTAAGCCACGAACTGTTCGAAACTTGCGATCCATCTGCCGATGGCCCTTGCGGAAGGGTTCCGTTTGGGCGAACATCTACCGAACAAAATCTGCAGCCGAACCCGAACAGGCGCCGAATAGAGCACCATGCACCGAGCCACGCACAACCGCCATGCAGCCAACGACGTGTCGCGCGTCGCGACCGCTGCGTGGGGAACGCGTGGCGTGGACGCGCCTGAGCCCAGTCGACGCACGGGGCCGCGCGCGTGCATGCATGCATACGTCGCGATCGAGGGAGCTTCGATCGCACCTTCCGACAAGGACCGTCCGACGCCGCGGGGGAAACGCGAGCTCTGGACACGTGGCGGCACCGCCGGCACGACAGACGCCTTGGAAACGCATCTCAGAACGCCCTCGATGAAGACCGCGAGCAGGTTCTGGGAAACGATGCCATGGCCACAAGGAGAGAGCTCGATGGGCACGATGACCACCCTTCTCAACTGCCTCAGCGGCGCACACCACACCGATCTCGCCGTCGACGCAACCAGCACCCGCGATGACACGCGCGACTGGCCGCTTGTCATGGTTGGACCTGGCGCCGAGTACAGCCACCGCTACGTCGCGGCCGGCGACGATGGCACCGCGATCACCTGCATCTCAGGCGCGATGCCGGTTGCCGTGTCGGACGCCGCGTCCACGACCGACCCGATCCTCACGCCCCTCACCTGCGCGTGGAACGCAGTGAGCCGGCGCTTCCACGCATTGGCGCAGGAGATCTTCTCTGGCGCCGTGCGGCCACACTCCACCTCACGCGAGCACGAAGATGAACCTGACACCGAAGCAACTCCGCGTCCTGAAGCTGGTCGATCAATGGAGGCGCACGAAGGGCTACTCGCCGACCATGCAAGAGCTCGCCGATCAGCTTGGCGTCAGCAAGGTCACGGTGTTCGAGCACGTCGAGTCGCTCATCGCGAAGGGAGCGCTGGAGCGGGATGCGAACAAGGCTCGCTCTTTGACGCTGTCGCCTGACGTCGTCCTTCCCGACGATGCAGAGGATGTCCCGGCGCGCCAGCTGCACGGCGAGCCGATGGCGTCGCTTTCGTTCCCCCTTGTGGGAAAGGTCGCCGCGGGATATCCGATCGAAAAGTTCGAGCAGCGCGAGACGATCGCACTCGAAGAGCTCTTCGGTCCGCGCGTCGGCAAGCACGGTGGCGGGCGAGGCAGCAATACGTTCGCCCTTCAGGTCGATGGCATGTCGATGCGTGACGAAGGCATCTTCGACGGCGATTACGTGCTGGTCGACAAGCGCGATACCGCGCGAAACGGCGAGCGCGTCGTCGCGTTGCTCCCAAACGGCGAGACGACCCTCAAGACGTACTTCAAGGAGCGCGACGGACGCATTCGGCTGCAGCCGGCGAATCCCGAGTTCTCGCCGATCATCGTGGACTCCTGCGATATCCAGGGCGTGGTGATCGGCGTGCTGCGGCGCTACTGATCGACCGCGATCAGGACGCGTTCAAGCCCAGTGGCACGGCAAAGCCGAGAGGCGCAAGCGCCGCGAGACAACGCACGGCCACGGCACGCGCGACGCGCTCGGCCTCGGCGGAGTCTGCTGCAGCGACCTCGCCCCGCGCGGTGGCGCGATAGCGGTCCGCGAGTGCCCAGCTGGTGGTGGAGGCGTCGGCCGCATGCCGCGGAATCACGTGCAGATGGAGGTGTCGCACCGCCTCGTTGAAGGTGATCGAATAGGTCCGCTCCGCGCCGGTTTCCGCGCGGACAGCGCGTGCGACCTCGGCAAGGACGGTTCCGATCTCGCGCTGCTCGAGCTCGTCCATGTCGTCCACGCCGCTGCGATGGGCTCGGGCCGTCACCATCATCCAGCCCGCGAGCGGCACGGGATCCGCGTGACGGAGCAGCTGCCATCGGGGGCTCTCGAGGTACACCGTCTGGCGCCGGGTGCAGAAGGGGCAAGCTGGGTCGGTCGTGTGCATGGTTTGGTCGCAGTCGGGGTTGGTCACAGCGCCATTCGATCACGTCGAGCGGTCGCCCGATCAGTTCTTGAATCCCTCTGGACCGCCATCCTTGATGTACTTGTCGGCGATCACCTTGGTGAGATCGACGTCGCAGATGTTGGCCAGGGTCGCGAGCCACGCGATCACATCGGCGAACTCCTCCTCGAGGTTCGCCTGGTCGAGCTTGCCACGCTCGCGGTTGGCGATCGCGTGCGCGAGCTCGCCGACTTCCTCGACGAACCACAGGTAGGTGGCGGGCGCACCGCGGGCGCTGTCGGTGGCGTAGTACTTGTCGCGGATCAACTGCTGAAACTCGGCGATGGTCATGGGGCCTCGCGGGGTGACGTGCTGCGAACCTCTGCAACGAAGAGGGCCCCTTCCGGGGCCCTCGCTGAACGTCCATGGCGGGAATCGAACCTGCAACCTTTGCCTTCGGAGGGCAACGCTCTATCCGATTGAGCTACATGGACAGTCTGCGGAGTGTACCACGGCGCACGGGGTACACTCGCCCCCCGATGCAGGCGGAATCCTCGACTCCCGTGCGCGCTTTTCCGATCGGCGGGCTCACGTTCCTGTGCTCGCTGGGCACGGGCATCCTGTGGAACGCCCTGTACTTCATCGCAGAGAGCGAGTACGGCTTCTCCGAGCGCGACAGCCTGCTGCTGGCGTTCGTCAACGGCATCCTCTACACGGTGGTCGCGGTCAACGCCGGGCGCGTCGTGGGCTTCCTCGAGGGGCGCATGTCGCCGCGCGCGGCGCTCGGCGCGGTGCTGCTGGTGCAGGCGCTGCTCGCACCGCTGGTGCTGATTCCCAACCTGACGCTCCTGTGGTTCGCCGCCGTCGCCATGACGGCGCTCGGTGCGCTGCAGTGGCCGATCGTGCAGCACTACCTTGCTTCAGGCCGACATGGTCGCGAGATGCGCAACGCCATCGGATGGTGGAATGCGTCGTGGATGGCGGCGACGGCGATCGGGCTTGCGCTTGCGGGGCCGCTCGAGTCGCTCGGACTCATGCGCTGGGCGATTCCGTCGCTCCTCCTCACGAATGCAGGGGCGATCGCGTTCCTGGCCGCGTTTCCCAAGCATCCACCTCGCCACGATTCGGACACGCACGCGATGCATGTCCCGCCGAGCTACCGTTCGCTGCTCGGCGCGGCCCGCGTGCTTCACCCGATGGGCTACCTTGTGATCGGTGCGCTGTCGCCGATCCTGCCGTATCTCTTCAACGAGATCGGAACGGCCGAGGCCGTGCAGGCGCCGATCGGTGCGACCTGGCACGTCGCGCGCTTCGTCGCCGTGCTCATCCTGTGGCGCACGGCGTTCTGGCATGGTCGCGCTGCCACGCTGGTCGTGGCGGGACTGCTGCTTTCACTCGGATTCGCGCTCGCGGTCGCGGCGCCGAGCGAGCGGCTGCTGATCGTTGGACTGGCCGCGCTCGGACTCGGGCAGGGAACGATCTACTACAGCGCCATCTACTACGGTCTTGCGGTGGGCGGCGCCAAGGTCGAGGCGGGCGGCATGCACGAGGCCCTCGTTGGCGCGGGCTACTTCATCGGACCGGCGCTCGGACTGCTGTCGCTTTCGGCGGGGCTCGGGACGCCGGTCTTCATCGGCATGGTGCTGGGGGCGCTGGCGGTCGGCTTCTTCGGCGCCGTCTGGCGTGCGGGCCGCGCCAACAGCCAGTCGATCGCCTGATCGAGGACCTCGCCGACCACGAGGGTGTGTCCCTCGTGCGGGATGACCTTGAGCGTGACCGAATCGGGCGTGACCGCGTTGTCGCGCGCTTGCGCCGACTCGACAGCGGTGCGGGTCGCATCAAGCGGAAACAGCGGGTCGAGTTCGGCGAGGTAGACCATGCGCGGCGGCGGCGCGACGTTCCGCGCGAGGTCGGCAAAGCCCGCGATGCAGACCGCGCCGTTCACGGAATCCGGACGCAGCACCGCAAGGCGCGAGGCCGTGACTGCGCCGAGCGAATGACCGATGAGCCCGACGCGGGTGGGGTCGAACGGCACGTCCTTGGCGAGTTCCTCGAGGAACTTCGTGAGCACATTCGGGCTGAGACCGAAGGGCACCGTCGGCGGACACACCACGGCGATCCCGCGCTGTCGGGCGATCGTGAGTAACCGTCCCCCGCCATAGCCGTCAAAGAAGAGGTTCTCGTCGCCGCCCGCACCGTGGAACGCGACGATGAGCGGGAAGGGACCGTCGCCTTCGGGCACAAACTGTCGAACGGGCAGATCCGTTCCAAGGACACGGAGCACGCGCCATGTGTCGCCCGCGACCGCGTACGGGCGACGCCCCGCCGAGGCGTCCTCGATCTCGCGAGCGAGGCTGATGGCAAGGGCGCTCGGATCTGCCAGGAGATCCGCACTCTTGCCGCGGTCGAAGGTGCCGAAGGCAAGTTCGTGACGGGCGCGCAGCGACGCCATCGTCGACGCATCCGGAGAGGCATCCGGGGAGGGACCGCCGAGGGCTGCATTCCGGGGTCCGCGCGCAGGATCTCCGGACCGGGCCGCGAGCGCATCGATGCGCGCCATGAGGGCATCGCGCAGGACAGCCGGGGCAGATTCGAGCAGGAACGACCTGCCGATCACCACGTCGCCGAGCGACTCCATGCGGGCAACGAACTCGACGGAGCCCGACGAAAGCGGAGCATCGACCTCGATCGCGCAGGCGAACGATGCGCCGCCCTGCGCGGATGGCACGATGGCGGCGGCGAACTCCCTTGCACCCTGCCTGAGCACGATGCGAGTGGGACGCGTGCCGACCGGCATGCCGTCCAACGCAAGCGCGCGTACCGCGAACGTGCGCGCGTGCTCCCGCGCTGCAAGCCGGGGCTCCACCTCGAATCGATGGGATGCGAGGAAGGCGCGCTCGGAACGGCCCTGTGCATCGGGTGCGTCACCCGCGAGGTCACCCTCGATTTCCGCCAGGCGCCCGAGGGCACGATCGAAGCGCCCCGCGAAGAAGTCGCTCGTGAGGGCATCGAACGCCGTGTTGGCACGGCGCCGCGTCGCAGGGTCCTTTGCCGCTGCGGCCACGGCACGCTCGAAGCGCAGATAGGCCGCGCCAAGATCACCGCGATCGGGCGGAATCGACGCCAACGCTGGCGCAGCCGCCGCGATCGCCGCGCCGATCCAAACCGAGGCCGACACACGCAGCAACCGGCTCCAGCGCGAACCGCTCACGTGGTCGCGCCCTTCTTGCTCACGACCGTAAGGGCAGCGAGCGCACGCTCACGCGCCATGCCATGGTCGACGATCGGGCGCGGGTAGTCGTCGCCAAGCGTCACGCCCGCTGCCTCGAGCGCGAGCGGCGGTGCCTCCCACGGGGCATGCACGAATCTCGCAGGCACACGCGTGAGCTCGGGCACCCAGCGCTTGATGTAGGCAGCGTCGGCATCGAACTTCTCGGCCTGCGATGTCGGGTTGAAGATGCGGAAGTACGGCGCCGCGTCGGCACCGCTTCCGGCCGCCCACTGCCAGCCCAGCGAGTTGCTCGCAAGATCGGCGTCCACGAGCGTATCCCAGAACCAGCGCGCGCCATCCTGCCAGGGCAACAGCAGGTGCTTGACCAGAAAGCTCGCCACCACCATGCGCACGCGGTTGTGCATCCAGCCCGTATGCCAGAGCTGCCGCATGCCGGCATCGACCAGCGGATATCCCGTCTGGCCGCGCCGCCACGCGCGGAGCGACGCCGCATCGGCGCGCCACGGAAAGCGCGCGTACTCGGCCCGCAGCGGCTTGAGGTCGGTGTGTTTGAAGTGAACGAGGACATGCGTGGCGAACTCGCGCCACAGGAGCTCGGCATGAAACTTGTCGATGCTCTCGGCAGGCGCGGACTGCTGGCTCGCAGCCTCGTGCCAGACGCGACGGATGCCGACCTCACCGAACGCGAGATGTGGCGAGAGCAGGCTCGTTCCCGTCACCGCGGGCACATCGCGGCCCATCGG
>JBIIRG010000174.1:0-6478 GCA_044341665.1 Phycisphaerales bacterium
ATCGAGCCCGTGAAGGCGAGCCCCGAGGTCGTGATGCCGCGGAAGTCGGTGTCGGCCTCGAGCACACTGGTTGCAGCCGAGATCGCCACGGTGCCCGCACCGGCGATGCTGCGCCCGTGCGCCTGCGCTGCCGTCAGGGTCAGCGTCGCGCCCGCAGCGACCTCGCCCGACAGCGTGAACGCCGCCGAAATGCCGGTCAAATCGCATGTCTCGGCGACATCGCCCTCGATCACCAGCGTGCCTGCGCCTGAGATCTGCTTGCCGTTTGCCTGCCGTGCCGTCAGGCGCAGCTCGGCGCCCGCGGCGATGGCGATGCCCGCGGCCCCGTCGAGATCGAAGTCGAGCGCGGGCGTGATGTCGGTCAGGTCGAGCGATGCCGCGGCGTTCCCCTCGATCGAGACGGTGCCATCGCCCGCGATGGTCGCGCCGTGCGCCTGCGTCACGCGCAAGCGCAGCGTGCCGCCTGCCGAAACCGAGAGAAACGGCGCGCTCGCGGGCAGCGCCAGGTTCGACTGAATGGTGGTGAGGTTCGCGAGCTGCGCGACGGCGTCCGGGCGGATGGCGATCGCACCCGCGCCGCGGACATCGACGCCCGAGATCTCCTCGGCGCGGAAGCTCAGCGACGCGCTCGCCGGCAGGTTCGAGATGCGGTCGACCTTGGCGATGTTGGCGCAGACCGCCGACATCGCCGCTGCGTTCAGGTTCGCCGCATCGGCGGTCACGAAGGCGCTCGTGCAGGTGTGCGACAGCAGTCCCGAGATGCGCGCCGCCAGCACGCTGGGCGTCGAGCCCGCGGCCAGGCCTGGCGTGATGAAGTAGTTGCCGAAGATGCCGTTGTCGGCCAGCAGGGGGCCGTTCGCGCCCAGCAGTCCGAGCGACGACGCGCTCATGTCGGTGGCGAGCGCCGTGATGCGCGGACCGCCCGACGCCGAACTCGACAGCGCCGCAAAGATGTCGTTGGTCGTGCTCGCGGCCGTGACGTGGTTCGCCCCCGCGACGCAGCCCGCGTCCTGCCGTGGCGCCGCCAGTGCAAGCGACGTGACCGCCGGCACGGCAAGCACCGCGCACAGCGAGGTCGCCCAGAGGGCAGTACGCCCCTGGGTTCGGGAGCCGAGGTCGCGTGGACCACGTCCACTGGACCCTCGGGCATGGGAGTCGGGTTCCGTCATGCTTCCGCCCAACCGATCTGTCTGAAGTCGAAGGTGGTGTTCCTTCGCCACGCGGGATCGATGCCCGCCTGGAGCCACACGGCCGCGTTCAAGTTCGCGCCGATTGAGGGCAAGGCAAGGCGCGCGTGTGTAAATGCCTGTCTTTTTTATGGTTACGGCATTTGACTTGGCGCGGTGGCGTCGAAACCCCTTCGGCCGCCCAGCCAGATCGCCTTCGCGGACTATGCAGCGTAGTCCGAGAACTCGCCGTCCTCCTGCGCCGACTGCGTCGATTGTGCAACGTCAAGTCTCGCGTGCACTTGAGTCATCGCGCTTGCAAGGGCGGCGATCACGGGTCACAGTGAGGGGCGTGTGGTGGTGGCCCGTCACGCACTGAGGAACAAGAAAGATGAAGACTCGCATGAACCCCATCGGGGCCGTTCTCGGCGCCATCGCTTTTGCGGCGGCGCTCGGGGTGTCGCAGGCCAACGCGGCACCGTTCGCATTCGCATCCGAGCCGCCCGCGACGGCGCCGGGCCAGGACACCGCGCAAGCGGCCGCCTACATCCCGCGCGTGTCGCTCCGCGACCTGCCGCTCTTCGACCGCGTGCTCGCGCTCGACGAAGCGCAGCGCTCGATCCTCGAGTCGCTCATCATGGACGTCGAGGCCGCCGGCGCAACGCGCGAGGCGCTCGTCGACTTCCGGTCCAACCTCGAAGCCGTGCTCGCCGAGACGCAGGCTGCGCGCCTCGAGGAGGCCTGGCGCACCATCTTCCGTGAGCGCATGGAGGCCGCGGGCGCAGTCGCCGGCGAGAACATCGATGTCGGTGCGCTCGCACTCAACCAGATGCGCGGCGAGACCACCGACGCCCTCGAGCGCGCCTTCCAGCGCTACCGCGCCGAGCTCGGGCCGCTGCTCGATGCACGCGAGGCCGGCGCGGCGGCCAGCACCGAGTCTGCCGATACCGAGCTCCTCAAGGTCCGCCTCAACATCCGTCGCGTGAACGACGATGCCGTGGGCGACTTCATCAAGGTGCTGCCCGCGCAGCTCGCCGACGCGTTCCGCCGCGAGGCGTTGGCGCGCGCGTATCCGACCGCACACGGTCCCTCGTACCCGCTCGAGGCGCTGCGCAAGCTCGCCGACGAGTTCACCGAGGGCTCGCTGCGCAGCCTGCTCGCCGATGCCGACACGCGCATCGAAGGCGTGCGCGAGCGCGCCGTGGCCGCGATCCGGCTCCGCGACGAGGCCCGCGTGGCCGGCGAAGACGCGATTTCGCGCGCCGAGCGCGCGATCCGCGAGAGCGAGAAGGAGTACGAGGAGTTCGACGCCTGGCTCTGCACCTCGGTGCAGAAGGTCCTGACCGCCGAGCAGCTCAACGCCTCGGAGCCCGGTCGCGACCTGCTCGCGTTCGTGCGCGGCATCGAGGGCGGTGCGCAGATGGCGTGGGACGACAAGACCGCCGTCATCGCGCGGTTCGACGGCGACGGCAACGGCCAGATCGATGAGGACGAGGGCGCGCGTGCGCTCAACGCCTTCGCGCGGTCCGTGGGTCGCAACCAGCGTCGAAGGCTCTGATCCCGAGCGCGTTGCAGCCGTTCGTCAGCGGCCGAACAGCCGTCCGAGCACGCCCGACTTGTCGGCGCCCGACTTCTCATGCTTGATGAGCATGTCGAGCTCGCCCGCGTCGAAGTAGATGCCGCCGCAGGCGGTGCACTGGTCGATCATCACGTTCTCGAACTTCTTCTCGGCCATCTTGCCGCCGCACTTGGGGCAGCACATCCAGTGGGCGGCCTTCGCCGAGGCGCCTTCGGCGGCCTTGCGCTTGGCGTCGAGATCGGCACGCATCTTGGCCAGCGCCTCGAGCTCCTGCTTCTTGAAGGTGGCCTCTTCGTGGTTGTATCCGGACGGTTCGGTGATCGAGCTCATGGTGGTTTCCTAGGGCGGCGAGGATAGCGGGGGAGCGTTGCGCGCGCGCAGCCGCGGAAGCAGGGGAAACACCCGTCCGTCGCGGCACGGCGACTGAATTTGGATGATCGGGGTGGTTTTTATTGCATTCTGCAGAGACGAAGGTAGCGTGAGTTATCCGTTCGTTGTTTCGCTTCTGCACATGCGAGGGCCGTCGCTGTGAAGTACCGATTCGATCTGGTGGCTTGGCTCAGTTCCCGCGGGCGCATCGCGCAGCGTGGTGTGGCCGTTTCCGCGGCCGCCGTCTGGCTCGCATCCTCCGCCTCGGCGCAAGGCCTGTACTCCGACGAGGCCTTGTCGCGCGGCGTCGACTACGACGTGGCGCAGGGGATGTTCGCCGGCGGCGGGCAGTTCGGCTGCGGGGTGGCGCTCGTCGACCTCGACGGCGACGGCGACGACGACATCGTGGTCACGGGTGCGCAGGACGACCGCCTCGGCTTTTTCCGCAACGACGGCACGGGGCACTTTGCCGACGTGAGCGTGGCCACGGGGCTCGGGCTCGTCACGCGCGCCTCGGGCATCGCCGCCGGCGACTACGACGGCGACGGCGACCTCGACCTCGCGGTCACGCGCTGGCTTAAGTCGACGGCGCTGCTCCGCAACGACGGCAACTTCCGGTTCACCGATGTCTCGTCGGCCGCGGGCGTGACGGGCGCGGGCGCTGGCGCCGGCTGCTCGTGGGCCGATTTCGACGGTGACGGCTGGATCGACCTCGCCGTGGCGAACCGCACGGGCACGCTCTACAACAACTCGAAGAACCGCCTGTTCCGGAACAACGGCAACGGCACGTTCACCGACGTGGCGGCCGTGCTCGGGGTCGACAACGGCGGCTGGCCTGCGTTCATGGTGTCGTGGTGCGACCTCGATCTCGACGGCGACCAGGACCTCTACGTGGCCAACGACAAGGGCACGACGAGCCCGTTCACCAACCGGCTCTACCGCAACAACGGCGACGGGACGTTCCTCGAGGATGTCGGCTGCCGCGCCGACGTGCGCGCCGACGCGATGGGCACGGCGTTCGGCGACCTCACCCACGACGGGGTGCCTGAGATCTACGTGTCGAACGTGCACTCGGGCAACTTCCTGCTGCACTCACAGGATCTCGGGCAGACCTATATCAGCGTGGCGCCCGAGGCCGGCGTCGAATGCAACGTCATGTCGTGGGGAGCGGCGCTGTTCGACGTGAACTCGGACGGCTGGCAGGACATCTTCGTCACCTCCCAGACCACCGAGGACTACCTGCTTCTCCAAGGACCGCAGTGGCCGCTGCTCGACGCCGCGCCCATCTACGGTCTCGACGACGCGCGCGTGGGCTACTGCATGGCGCTCGGCGACATCGACCGCGACGGCGACCCCGACATCCTGCTGCAGAATCACCTGCACAAGATCGCGCTCTACGTGAACAACTCCGCGCCGCTGCCCAACCGCCGGTGGGTCGAGTTCTCGGTGCGCGGCCGCGGAACCAACACGCATGGCATCGGAACGCGGCTGGTCGCCACGGTGCCCGTCGGCGCGGGCGGCGTGCGGCGGCACTGGTGCGAGGTCGCGGCGGGCAGCGCGTACAAGAGCCAGAGCACCTACCGGCAGCGGATGGGGCTTGGAAACGTGGCGGTCGTGCCCGAGGTCGAGGTGGTCTTTCCGCAGGCGGGCGAGTGGCGCGCCGCCACGCGCGTGCTCCGCAATGTGCCCACCAACGTCGAGTGGCCCGTGTGGCCGCCCGAGGCGCTCGGCGACGCCGACGGTGACGGCGTGCGGACGGATTCCGATCGGAGCCAACTCGTGAAGCTCGTGGGCAGCGCGTGCGTGCCTGCTCTGGCGCTGCTCGACGTCGATGGCGACTCCGACATCACCGCGGCAGACGTGGCCGCGTTCGACCGCGTGCAGTGTGATCTCGACGGCGACGGCATCGTGGGCGCGCGTGACATCACCACGCTGCTCTCGCACTGGGGCGGACCGCGCGCCGACTTCGACGGAAGCGGCGCGACCGATCCATCGGACCTTGCGCGGCTGCTGGCTCGCTGGTCGGAGTGAGTTCTACACTCTCGGCATGCCTGAGGTCGCTCGCGCCGTCGTGTCCCGCTGCACAGTCCTCGTCACGGTCGCCATGCTCGTGTGCGTGTCGGCGTTTCAGCGTGGCGCCGCGGGCGATGCTGGGGGGCGCGACGGCGCGCGCGACATGCCCGGCCTCCACAACATCGTGTCGTATCGCGGAAGCGGCCCTGGCGAGCTCTACTCGGGCAGCGTGCCCGAAGGCGATGCAGGCTTCGAGTCGCTCGCGGCGCTCGGCATCAAGACGATCGTCTCCGTCGATGGCGCGATTCCCGACCTCGCGCGCGCCAAGGGCAAGGGCATGCGGTACGTGCATCTCCCGATCGGCTACGACGGCTTCGACGATGCGCGAAAGCTGCAGCTCGTGCGCGCGGTGCGCGATCTGCCCAAGCCGATCTACCTCCACTGCCATCACGGCAAGCACCGAAGCGCCGGTGCTGCGGGAACGGTTGCCGTGTCGCTCGGCTGGATGACGAACGCGCAGGCGGCGGAGCTCATGAAGGTGTCGGGTACGGCCGAGGGCTACAAGGGCCTGTGGGCCTGCACGGCCAAGGCTGCGCCCATGGTGCAGACGGTGATCGACGCGGTGAGCGCGGACTTTCCCGAGGTGACCAAGCCCGACTCGATGGTGGCCGCGATGGTGGCGATCGACGAGGCGCTCGAGCGCATCAGGCTCGTCGAGAAGAACGCGTGGAACGTGCCCGCCGATCACCCCGATCTCGCGCCCGCCGCCGACGCGGGCAAGCTCGCGGATCTCCTGCGGCTCCTCGACAAGGACGCGCACGTCGAGAAGCTCGGCGAGGCGGAGCGGGCGGAGTTCCGCGAGCTGCTCGAGAAGAACGCCCGGCAGGCGAGCACGCTCGAGGAGTTGCTCATCGCGAAGGATCTCGCCGACGGCCACGCCAAGCGCGCGCCCGCGATGAAGGCGCTGCTCGCGGGTTGCAAGGACTGCCACGTGAAGTACCGCGACTGAGTGGCGGTGGTGGATCGAGCGGTCGCCGCTGGATCGGCCGTGCTCCCACGGTTGTTCGGGATTCCGACGAGTGCCCGCAGACGCAGTCTGCGGAACGCTGGACGCGGGCTGTCGAGCAACGGAGTCCATGTGTGGCGCCGCGAGGCGCAGCTGCCGCCCGGCGTCGAGTGATTCTCGAATTCTCACGCACCACTTTTCGCGTGAAAAACTTCTGCAGCACTTCGCGGAATCGACTCCCTCGGACGTTACATTCCCGCGGCGGGCGAGGTTTCGGCTTGAGTGGGTGGCGGGGAGTTCCGCGCAGAGGTCGCACGGGGATCCAATGGGGATCCAACGGGGATC
>JBIIRG010000175.1:0-6462 GCA_044341665.1 Phycisphaerales bacterium
GGGGCGTGTAGCGAACGGTCACCGCCGCGCCCACTGGAAACGGATCGGAGGTGGAGAGCCACGAGCGGAACTCGTATCGCGCCCCGGCGGTGTCGGTGAACTCGACGACCTCGGCGTAGGACGGGCGGGCGCCCGTGCGGCCCGTGCGGCCCGTTGGCCGCGACGCGGTGCGGATGGATGCGGCGTCGTGCGCGCGCACGGTGCCGCTCGCCGTGACGGTGCCCGCGTGCCAGCTCCATGTGCGGCCGAGGATCACGAGAACGACGACGAAACCGACCAAGCCCATCGCCGCAACCGCCCGGCCCGCGATGCGGACGACGCGCACGACCGCCATCGATGATTGGGTCCGATCGTCGGCGCGCAGGAGTACAAACACCATCGCAGGCTCTCTCCCGTGACGAGGTTCAATCGTCGTCGCCGTACAGCGGCTCCATCACCCGCGGCTCGCCATCGACCTCCTCAAGCGGCGGCGGCGACGTGACCGTCGACACCGCCGGCAGGCCGAGCTGCTCGCCGATCGCATCGGCAAGCACGTCGGCATGCACCGCGCTGTCGCACACGAGAAACAGCGTCGATCCCGAGCCGCTCACGTGTACGGCCTGGCGCGCGAAGGCCTCGACATCGGCGCGCACCTGCGCGAGGAGCGGCGACACGCGGCACGCGGCGTCGGCGAGGTCGTTGAACGGGGCGTCGGCCGTGGCGCCGGCTGCGGCAAGCGCGCGCACGCGCGCAGGCTCGACGCGTGCGTCGGTGCGCAGCGCGTCGAACGCGCCGTAGACCGCGCCGGTCGGGCACTGCGCGTCGGGAAAGACAAGCACGAGATGCGTGCGGTGCTGCTCGGCCCGCGCAAGCCGCTCGCCGCGGCCCTCGACGATGGCGCTGCCGCCCTGCACGAGGAACGGAACGTCGCTGCCGAGCCGCTCGCCGAGGTGCTCGAGGAACTGCGGACGAAGCCGCAGGTCGAACAACGCGTCGAGCGCGCGCAGCATGGCGGCCGCGTTCGACGAGCCGCCGCCGAGTCCGCCGCCCACGGGAATGCGCTTCTGCAGCCTCATCTGCACGGGGAGCTCGCGCGCCAGCCGCTCCTCGAGGGCGCGATGCGCGCGCACGGCGAGATCCTTCGCGAGCTTCCAGTCGATTTCCGTCTTGCGCAGCGCATCCTCGTGCCACTCGATCGCATAGCGCGAAGGCGTGCCGGGAAGGAGCCGCTTGAGCGTGATGTCGTCGCCGAAGCGCGTCGTGACCATCCACGACGAAAGCGGATGCATGCCGTCGGGATCGGGCGCACCGACGGAAAGCGCGAGATTGACTTTGGAGGGCGCGAAGGCGCGCACCACGGAAGGCATGGGCGGAGGATATCGCGGGCGGCTCCTCGACGCGGGAAATGGCGCATGGCCGCGGGTATCCTGCGCGACCTATGGCATCTCCCCGCCCCTACGCGCCCTCGGACCTCGACGCCACGAACTTCGCCGCCCTCGAGCCGCACTACCGCGAGCTCCTCGACCGGCCCGTGCGCTCGGCCGACGACCTCGAGCAGCTCATCCTCGACCGAAGCGACCTCGACGCGCTCGTCGCGGAGAAGTCGGCGAACCTCTACATCGCCACCACGCGCAACACCGAGGACAAGGCCGCCGAGGCCGCGTACCTCGGCTTCGTGCGCGAGGTGGAGCCCAAGCTCAAGCCGGTCGCGAGCACGCTCGACCGAAAGATCGCCACGAGCCCGCATGCCGATGCGCTGCCCAGCGCGCGCTACGAGGTGCTGCTGCGCGCGCTGCGCGTGGACATCGAGCTCTTCCGCGAGGCGAACATCCCGCTCGAGACCGAGCTCGCCGAGCTCGACCAGAAGTACAACCAGACGATCGGGCGCATGACCGTCGAGTTCGAGGGCAAGACCCGCACGATGCCGCAGATGTCGCGCTACCTCGAGGAGGGCGACCGCGCGCTGCGCGAGCGCGCGTGGAAGGCGATCAACGACCGCCGCCTCCAGGACCGCGACGCGATCGACGACATCTACGACGCCATGCTCGGGCTGCGGCACCGGATCGCGCTCAACGCCGGCTTCGACAACTTCCGCGACTTCCAGCACCGCCGCTTCAAGCGCTTCGACTACGTGCCCGCCGACTGCATGAGCATGCACGCGGCCATCGAGGAGCACCTCGTGCCCATCCAGCGCCGGCTCGATGCCGAGCGCGCGCGCGCGCTCGCCACCTCGCCGCTGCGGCCGTGGGACCTCGCGGTCGACGTCAAGGGCCGCAAGCCGCTGCGTCCGTTCGAGACGGCGCAGCAGCTCATCGACGGCTGCTCGCGCATGTTCCACGCCATGGGCGGCGGGCTCGGCGAGATGTTCGACACGATGCGCGCGGGCGACTGCCTCGACCTCGAGTCGCGGCCCGGCAAGGCGCCCGGCGGCTATCAGTACCAGCGCCAGTACTCGCGCACGCCCTTCATCTTCATGAACGCGGCGGGCATGCACCGCGACCTCGTGACCATGGTGCACGAGGCGGGCCACGCGTTCCACTCGATCCTGTCGAAGGACGACCCGATCGTCGACTACCGCAACTCGCCCACCGAGTTCGCGGAGGTCGCATCGATGTCGATGGAGCTCCTCACGCTGCCCTACCACGGCGAGTTCTACTCGGAGGAGGAGTGCCGCCGCGCGCTGCGCGAGCGGCTCGAGAAGTTCCCGACGATCATGACCTGGATCGCGACGATCGATGCGTTCCAGCACTGGATCTACACGAATCCCGGCCACTCGCGCCCGCAGCGCACCGAGGCCTGGCGCGCGCTCATGCGGCGCTTCGGCAACGATGTCTCGTGGGAGGGCTGCGAGGACGCGCGCGACGCGCAGTGGCAGCGGCAGCTCCACCTCTTCGGGATGCCGTTCTACTACATCGAGTACGGCATCGCCGAGACCGGCGCGATCCAGATGTGGCTGAACTCGCGGCGCGACCAGAAGCGTGCGCTCGAGGACTACCGCAAGGGCCTCGCGCTCGGCGGCTCGCGGCCGCTCCCGGAGCTCTTCCGAGCCGCGGGGCTGCGCTTCGAGCTCTCGTCGAGCCTCATGAGGGAACTCGCCGCGGAAGTCGACCGCGAGCTCGTCGCAGGCTGAGCCTAGCTCGAGCGGCGCTCGGCCGAGGTGCGGATTTCCTCCTCGACCCGATGCATGGCCGCGGGATACGCTGTCCCTCACCATGACCGCGACGAAGGCCCAGCCTACCCTCCAGCACGGCCCGCTCGACGCCGACGGCTTTCGCCGCGCGGGGCACGCCCTCGTCGACTGGATCGCCGACTACCGAGAGAACATCGCCGCGCGCAGCGTCGCGCACCTGCCGCCGCCCGGAGCGATCCGTGCCAAGCTGCCCGCGCGCGCGCCCGAGCATGGCGAGGCGATCGCAGACATCCTCGGCGACCTCGATCGCGTGGTGATGCCCGGCATCGTGCACTGGCAGCACCCCGGATGGTTCGCGTATTTCCCGGCGAACTCGAGCTACGAGTCGATCCTCGGCGAGCTGGCGAGCGCGGGCCTGGGCGTCCAGGGCATGCTCTGGTCGACGAGCCCGGCGTGCACCGAGATCGAGACGCATGTCCTCGACTGGCTGGTGCACGCGCTCGGGCTTCCCGAGCGATTCCTCTCGTCGGGCGACGGCGGCGGCGTGCTGCAGGACACCGCAAGTTCCGCGGCACTCGTCGCGCTGGTCGCGGCGCGCGAGCGGGCCACGCAATTCGCAAGCGATGCGCACGGGCTCGCGCAGGCCGCGCGCACCATCACCTGCTACACGAGTGACCAGGCGCACTCGTCGATCGAGAAGGCCGCGCGCCTCGCGGGCATCGGCAGGGAGTTCCTGCGGCTGATTCCCGTCGACGAGACGGGTGCGATGCGCGCCGATCTGCTCGAGCAGGAGATCGCACGCGACCGCGCGCTCGGGCATCTGCCAGCGTTCGTCTCGGCGACCATCGGAACGACGGGCGTGAACGGCATCGACCCCGTCGAGGACATCGCGAAGATCTGCCGCGCGCACGGCGTCTGGCTGCATGTCGACGCGGCGATGAGCGGCACCGCGGCGCTCTGCGAGGAGTTCCGCTTCGTGAACGCGGGCGCCGCGCACGCCGACAGCTGGTGCTTCAACCCGCACAAGTGGATGCCCGTCAACTTCGACTGCGATGTGCTCTGGATCGCAGACCGCGCCGAGCTCGTGCGCGCGCTGAGCGTGCTGCCCGAGTACCTGCGCAACGCCGCGACCGAGTCGGGCAAGGTGATCGACTACCGCGACTGGCAGATCCCGCTCGGCCGCCGCTTTCGCGCGCTCAAGCTGTGGTTCGTGCTGCGGTCCTTCGGACTCGGCGGGCTGCGCGGGCTCGTGCGCGAGCACGTCGAGATGGCGCAGGACCTCGCCGAGCGCGTCCGCGCCCACGCGCGCCTCGAGCTCGTCGTCGAGCCTCCGCTCAACCTGGTCTGTCTCGCGCACCGGGACGGCGACGACGCCACGCAGCGGCTGATCGACGCCGTCAACCGCGACGGACGATTCTTCGTGTCGCACTGCCGCTTCCACGGACGCCTCGTGCTGCGCGTCTCGATCGGCGCCCTCGCGACGACGCGCGCGCACGTCGCGGCCTTCGCGGAGCAGCTGCTGCTCGAGGCCGACCGCGCATGAGCGATGCGACGCCGCCCAAGCACCGCCGCAAGCTCGCCTACCACACCGCGACGGTCCGCCACGCCTTCCTCACCCGCCTGCCCGACGCGCTGCTTCGCGGCTCGCTGCGCGCGCGGCACGTGACGCAGCCGATCGAGATCGCGGAGCACGCCTTTGCGAGCGCGCACTGGCCGCGCGACTTCGACGGCCTGCGCATCGCGCACATCTCCGACATCCACTTCGGGCACCTGCTCGGCGAGGCGCGGCTGATGCAGGCGATCGACGCCGTGCGTGCGGTCAACGCCGACCTCATCGCGATCACGGGCGACCTCGTCGACCTCTCGGCGCACGAGGCGCCGCTCCTCTTCGAGCGGCTTGCGCTCCTCAAGGCGCGGCTCGGCGTGTTCGTCGTGCTCGGCAACCACGACCACCTCGACCACCCGCGCGCCATCGTGCGCGGCGCGCGCGACGCGGGCCTCATCCCGCTCGTCGACGACTCGGTGCGCGCGGGCGGCCGCGACGGACTCCTCGTCGCCGGCATCGACTGGGCGACGTCGATCCCCGCCTGCGCGCAACGCCTGCGGAAGTGCGGCTCGGGGCGCGCAGACCTGCTGCTCGCCCACAACCCAAAGGCGTTCGTGGCCGCCGAGGAGCGCGGCATCCCGCTCACGCTCTCGGGCCACACCCATGGCGGCCAGGTCGCACGCCGCGCCAATCGCCGCCACAACCTCGTCTTCACGCAGCGCCTGAGCGCTGGCCACTACCACGTGCGCGACTCGCACCTCTACGTGACGAACGGCGTCGGCGCGTGGTTTCCGCTGCGCGTGAACTGCCCGCCCGAGATCGCGGTGATCGAGATGCGCACGCGCTGATACGCTGCACCGATGGACGCCGCGGCGCTGCTCATCACCTCATCGCTCCTTGCGCAGTCGCAGGCGCCCGACGATGCCAGCGCGGCGCCGTTCCGCCTCGAGGCCGCGCTCGACCTCTGGCTGCCGCGCCTTGAGGGCGACTTCACCGACTCGGGCGCCGAGATCGACGTGCGCACCACCGACCTGCATGACTCGGAGGCCGCGCCGGCAGGCTCGCTCACGCTTTCGCGCGGCGCACTCGCGGTCGAGCTCCGCGGCTTCTCCTTCACGACCGAGGGCCGCGGCGCCGCGACCGAGGCATATGCGCTCGGCGGCATGCCGGTGTCTGCAGGCGACGTGGTCGACAGCGCCTTCTCGTGGTGGAGCGCCGGCGCCGAAGTCCGCTACGACGTCCTCGAGCGTCACCGCGGCGCGGCCAACGGCACCGACTTCACGCTGTTCGCCCTCGGCTCGCTCGATGTCCAGTCGGTCACGCGCGACCTCGCCAACGAGACCACCGACACGCTGACCCGCGCCAAGGAGGCCTTCTTCGTGGCCGAGCTCGGCGGCGGATTCCGGCTCGCATTCGACACGAAGGACCGGCTCCCGCTCCTCACGCGCGTCGAGATCCTCGCCAAGGCGGGCGTCGGGCTCTCGATTCCCATGGGCGACGGTGAGTTCGGCGGCGCAACCCGCATCGAGGCGCAGTTCACCGGCTGGCTGGGCGAGCAGACCGCGGTCTACCTCGGCTACCGTCTCGTCGGCGCGTCGCTCACGGGCGAAGACATGGAGATGACCGCGAGCCTGCAGGGCCTGCGCGCGGGGTTCCGCCATGAGTTCTGAACCGCGCAAGCCCGACGCGCCCGGCCCGCGGCCCGATCCCGGCAACCGCGTGCGTCTCGGCGGCGGCTGCAGCGTCGCGGCGGAGGCGCTCGACTTCACGTTCGTCCGCGGCGGCGGCCCCGGCGGCCAGCATGTCA
>JBIIRG010000031.1:0-18885 GCA_044341665.1 Phycisphaerales bacterium
CATCCCCAGAGCGGGGTTTCCGATGGGAGCACTGTGCCGTCGCGGCTGCGCTGCGGGCTGTTCCTCGCCGAGCATCGGCAGCTGCCGTGCACTGACGTGCACTGACTGGCACGTGCCAGGCACCGAGGTTTTCAGAGGTGGCGCGCGGCGTCGAGGTAGGCGCCGTATGCGCGGCGCACCTCGCCCATGGAGTCGCCGCCGAACTTCGCGAGGAACGCCCGTGCCATCTCGAACGCCACCACGTTCTCCATGACGACGCTGGCGGCGGCCACCGCGCAGATGTCGCTTCGCTCGTAGGCGCTCTGCACGGCCTCATGCGTGCCAAGCTCGACGCTCGGCATCCCGCGGAGGAGGGTCGAGATCGGCTTCATCGTTCCGCGGACGACCACGGGCATCCCGTTCGTCATGCCGCCTTCGAGGCCGCCGGCGTTGTTGCTGGGACGCGCGTAGCCGAGATGGCTCTCGCCACGCGCTCCCGCGTCGTAGGCGATCGGGTCATGCACCGCGCTCCCAACGCGCGCGCCGCACTCGCGGCCAAGCCCGATCTCGACCGACTTGAACGCTTGGATCCCCATCACCGCGAACGCAAGCCGCGCATCGAGGCGGTCCTCCCAGTTCATGCACGAGCCAAGCCCGGGCGGCGCGCCGAAGACATGCACCTCGCACCAGCCGCCGACGGTGTCCTTGTCGACCTTGGCGCGGTGGATGAGATCCACGAGCTGGGCGCTGGTCCCCGCGTCGGGGCAGTACACCTCGCTTGCATCGCGCGCGGCAACGAGCGCGTCGAGCCGCGACTCGTGCACCTCGACCGGGCTCCACGCCTCGCAGGCGCCGCGCACGAAGCCGAATACGCGAATGCCGAACGCGTCGAGCACGCTGCGTGCCACCGCGCCTGCGGCGACTCGCGCAGCCGTCTCGCGCGCACTGGCGCGCTCGAGCGTGCCGCGGCAATCGGGCGTGAGGTACTTCAGGCTGCCCGCAAGATCGGCGTGGCCCGGGCGCGGACGCGTGACTGGCGGCGTCCGCGCGGGATCGTCGATGCGATTGTCCTTGTTCGCGATCCGAAGCGCGACCGGTGATCCGATCGTGCGGCCCTGGCGCAGGCCGCCGAGGAACTCCACGGCGTCGCTCTCGATCCACTGGCGCGCACCGCGTCCGTAGCCGCCCTGCCGCCTTTCCAGCTCGCGGTTCACGCGCGCGGCGTCGACCTCGAGGTCGGCTGGCAGCCCGTCGACGATCGCGACGAGCGCGGGGCCGTGCGATTCACCTGCGGTCTGGTAGTGCAGCGGCTTGCCCATGCGCGGTCCATCGGTCGAATCGGCCTGCGCCGATCACTTCGGCGACTCGACGAGCCGCCAGAGCGTGCCCAGATTCCCGCGGTCCTGGCCGCCGGTGAACGCACTCACCACCAGCGTGCCGTCCTGCATCGCATCGATCGATGCGATCAGCTCGCCGCGCTTCTGCGCGATGATCGCGGGCTTCGTCGGCTTGCCGTCGATCATGCGGATTCCCCACACGTTCGACGACACGAAATCGGCGTAGATGTACACACCGTCGAGCGCAGGAATCGCCTTGCCGCGGTAGACCTGGCCACCCGTGATCGAGAGACCCTCGCGGTGGTGGTACTCGACGACGGGGTCCTCGAAGGGACCCTCGCCCTTGCCGCCGCGGAACGCGTGGAAACCCTCGCGCGCGTTCCAGCCGTAGTTGCCGCCCTTCTTGATCAGGCTCACTTCCTCGTAGATGTTCTGCCCGACGTCACCGGCCCACAGGTCGCCGCTCTTCGGGTCGAACGCCATGCGCCAGATGTTGCGCGTGCCGTAGGCCCAGATCTCGGGGAGCGCGCCTTCGCGGCCCAAGAAGGGATTGTCGGCGGGCACCGCGTAGGGGGCACCGTCGGCACCCTTCTTCGATGCGTCGATCCGGATCACCTTGCCGAGGAGGCTCCCGAGGTTCTGCGCGTAGTGGTGCGGGTCGTTCGCGGCGCCGCCGTCGCCGATCGACAGGTAGAGGAACCCGTCGGGACCGAACAGCACGGTTCCACCGTTGTGGTTGGAATAGGGCTGCGGAATCGTGAGGAGCACCTCTTCGCTGGCGGCGTCCGCCGTCCGCCCATCCGCGCTCACGGTGAAGCGCGACAGCAGCGAGCGACGCGGCTTGCTCGCGGTGTAGTAGGCGTAGAGCTCGGGCTTCTCGGGAAACTGCGGGTGAAACGCGATCGACAGCAGCCCTTCCTCGTTCCCGCCGTCGTTCACGCGCTCGCGGATGTCGAGGAACACGTCCGCCTCCTTCATGTCGCGCTGCGCTGGGTCGGCGATCAGGATGCGGCCCGGCTGCTCCACGATGTAGAGGTTCGCGGCGTCGCCCGGCCGCTGGATCGCCTGCACGGGACGCACGAGCGGAAGCTCAGGCAGCACGCGCTCGAAGCGAAGCGCTGGAATCGGGGCGCCCGTCGCGAACTCCTGCGCGGGTGCCTCCTGAGGCGCGGCCTTCGGGGCGGCTTGTTGAGGAGCGAGCGCGAGCATGGCGGCGGCGACGAACAGCGTGGACAGCATGATGGTGGATTCCTCCGCGCCACAAGCGGCGCACGCGCGATGGTATCGCGGTCGACGTGCGGTTTCCGTACACTTTCGCGCATGCAGACATCGACCCTCCTTGCGATCGCGATCCTCGCCGCCTGCGCGCCCGCCACGCTCCCGCCGCCCGCGGCTGAGCCGAAGGCGGTCGCCACCGACGCAGCGGCCGAGAAGACGGCGGGATTCACGCCGCTGTTCAACGGCAAGGACCTCGATGGGTGGATCGGCGACACGAAGGGCTACAAGGTCGAGGAGCTCGGGGGCGCGACCGCGATCGTCTGCCAGCCGGGCGGGACCAACCTCTTCACGAAGGACGAGTACGGCGACTTCGAGCTGCGCTTCGAGTTCCTGCTCACGCCGGGCGCGAACAACGGCATCGCGCTGCGCGCGCCCGCATCGGGCGATCCTGCGTACGCGGGCTTCGAGTCGCAGATCCTCGACAACACCGCCGACCAGTACAAGGGCCTCAAGGACTGGCAGTACCACGGCTCGATCTACGGCATCGCGCCCGCGACGGCGACGGCGCTCCGCAAGGTCGGCGAGTGGAACCACGAGACCATCACCATGAAGGGCCGCACCATCAAGGTCGAGGTCAACGGCGTCGTCATCATCGACATCGATCTCGACAAGGTCGCGCCGGACGGAAAGACCGTGAGCGGCAGCAAGATCGAAGGCCTCACGCGCGCGAAGGGCCACATCGGCTTCTGCGGGCACGGCGACCGCGTCGCGTACCGCAACCTGCGCCTCCGGAAGCTCTGACCTCAGGTGCCAGGCACCTGCCTGGCACCACGCGCACAGCACCCTGATGCGCCCGGCAGGTCCGCGGCATGGGGGCGGAACGCTTGAAGTCAGGTGAGCGCGGGCAGTTCACGGTCCCGGCTTCGGTGCCAGGCGGGTGCCGCGTGCAGACGGCAGCTCCGCGGAGGGTGCCAGGCAGGTGCGCGGCACCGCAGCGACCGCTCAAACCGCGTAGTGCGCGCCAAATCGGTTCCGGATGAACGCGTCGTACGACACGTCCTCCATCTTCACGAAGCCCTTCTGCGGGACCTCGCCGTCCTTGAGCATGTCGAGCACCGCGCACACGCCGGCGGCCGTGGTGATCTGGATGCCCGTCCAGTGCTTGCCGTTGATGTTCTTGGCGGGCACGCGGCGCGAGTCGATCTTCTCGATGAGCTTGCCGTTCTCGATGCCGATCGCCACGCAGAGGATCACGATCACGTCGTCGTGCGTCGCGGGGATCGAGCGGTCGAAGATGTCGCAGAGCTGCTGGCGGTGATCGATGAACCCGAGGTCGTTGAGCAGGAACTTGATCAGCCTGCAGTGTCCGGGGTAGCGGATCGTCTTGTAGTTGACGTTGCGCGCGCGGCCGGCGAGCGATTCGCCGAGCGAGCCGAGGCCGCCCGAGGTGTTGAACGCCTCGTACTCGATGCCGTCGAGGGTGAACTCCTCGAGGTTCTCCAGCGGCGCGAGCAGCGCCATCTTGCCGTCGACGAGCGCCTCGCAGGGATTGCAGTACTCGTTGACGAGGCCGTTCGTCGACCAGGTCATGTTGTACTTGAGCTGGTTGGTGGGATTGCGCGGCAGCGCGCCCACTCGGCAGCGGAGCTCGTGGATCTCGCTCATCGGCTTCGCGAGGTGGTTCGCGGCGATGGTGATGTAGCCGGGTGCGAGGCCGCACTGCGGGATGAACGCCGTCGACGCGCCCTCGGCAAGCGCCATGACCTTCTTGGTCACGGCGACGTCCTCGGTGAGGTCGAGGTAGTGCACGCCGTGCGCCTTGGCGCGCTCGGCGATCAGCGGATTGCAGAAGAACGGCGCGCAGGAGATGAGGCCCCACTGGCCCTTCATCGCGGCGTCGATGTCGGCCTGCGACGCGAAGTCCGCGGTCGCGCCGGACGCGTTCGGCAGCCCCGCGATCGCACCGCGCCACGACGGCTCGTGCGAGTCGATCACGTGCACCTTGTAGTCGCCCGAGTGCGCGAGGAAATGGGCCGCCATGCGGCCGATCTTGCCAGCTCCGATGATGAGGACGTTCTTCATGTGCGACTGCCTGCGGTTCCGTGGATGCTGCGATGGACGCGACGACCCGCCGCGCGGGGCGGCAAGGGTAGGCGGGTTTGATCGGCACGGGTGCGCGGGTCAGTTGACCCTGAGTTCGATCAGCGAGAAATCGTCATCCCACTTCGGCTGCGATGCATTCGCGGGGATATCGGTCGCCGCCACTCCGCGGCCCTCGAGCATGACGCGCGTCGTCTCGCGCACCACGAGGTCGAGCGCCGATTCGGCAGGATTTGCGCGGAGGAGCGACTCGAGTTCATCGAGTCCCCAGATGCCGCCGTCCTTCATGTGCAGTTCGAAGACGCCGTCCGAGAAGAGGTAGAGCCGATCGCCCGGCTCGAGCGTGGTGCGCATCGTCGGCGCGTCGTAGTCGTCGACGACGCCGATCATGAACGTCGTCGAGTCGAGCTTGCGGAGCTCCGCGCCGCGCCGCAGGAACGCGGGCGGATGGCCGCCGCCCGCCCACGCAAGCTCGCGCGTCCGCCGGTCGTAGACGCCGTACCAGATCGTGAAGTACATGCCGTCGTGCCGCGCCATCTGGAACGCGGCGTTGAGCGCCTGCAGCGTGCGCGTCGGGTCGAGCACCTGCTCGCGCTCGAGCGAGCCCGAGCGGATGAGGTTCATCGCCGACACGCCCATGAGCGCGGGACCGACGCCGTGGCCGCTCACGTCGATCACGTACGCGGCGAGGTGATGCTCGTCGATCCAGTGGTAGCCGAACACATCGCCGCCGAGCGCCTCGCACGGGATGAAGCGCCAGTCCGCATGCACCGCGCCCTCGGTGATCGGCTGGTCGAGCAGCGAGCGCACGTAGGCGGCCGCGCGGTTGATCTCGCTCTTCATGTGCGCCTCGCTCGCGGCGAGCGCCTCGAACGCTGCGTTTCGCTCGAGCTGGAAGCGGTATCCGCGCGAGTGATGGCGGATGCGCGCGACGAGCTCCACCGGATGCGGCAGCTTCACGAGGTAGTCGCTTGCGCCGCGCGCGAATGCGTCGGCCTTGACCGCGGGATCCTCCTTGCCGGTGAGCATGACCACGGGCACGTCGCGCAGCGCTTCGTGCGCGCGGTACTGCGGCAGGAGCTCGAGTCCGTTGATCGCGGGCATCTCGATGTCCTGCAGGATCACCGTGGGCTTGAACTCCACGGCCACCGCGATCGCCTGCGATGGATCCTGCACGCTGCGGTACTCGACGGCGCCCTGCGATGCGATCATGCGGCGCACGGCCTCGCCCACGATCGCCTGGTCGTCGATCAGCAGCACGCGGTCGATGGTCTCGATGGTCTCCATGTTGCTCCTCATTCGCTTGCGGTCGCCCGCGGTGCACTCACCGGTCGCGCGCCGCCCTGCAGCCGCGCGGTGATCGCGGGGCCGATGCGGTCGAGCGGCAGTATCTCGACGGCTGCACCGATCCGCTGCGCCGCGCCCGGCATGCCCCACACGACGCTTGTGAGCTCGTCCTGCGCGATCGTGTGCCAGCCCGCGCGACGGAGCGCGAGCAGGCCCTCGGCGCCGTCGCGGCCCATACCCGTGAGCAGCACAGCGACCCCGGGCCGCGCGCAGTGCGCGAGCGACAGGAAGAGCTCGTCGACCGACGGGCGGTGGAGCTGCGCGCGAGGCTCGTCGGCGTAGTGCACGCGTGCGTCGGCGCCGAGCGTCATGTGTCGTTCCTCGCCGGCGACCAGCACATCGCCCGCGTTGAGCGCCTGCCCGTCGCGTGCAAGCGCGACCCGCGCACGCGTCTCGGCAGCGAGCCACTCGGCGTATCCCTGCACGAACGCCTTCGACACGTGCTGCACGACGAGCACCGCTGCGGCGAGCGGCGCCGGCATGGCGAGAAGGACATCGGCCACCGCGCGCGGTCCGCCCGTCGACGCACCGATGGCGACGATCGGCGGCGCGAAGGCAATCCCGCCGCGGGGAACCACAGACTCCACAGCCCGTGCGGCGTGCGGCAACGCGGCGGACGCCGGCTGCGCGCGCTCGACCTTCGCGACGAGCCTGATCCGGCGCAGGAGCTCCTCGCCACCCTGCACGGCTGCGCCGGGACCGAATGTCGGCGTGTTCACCGCATCGAGCGCGCCCGCGCCGAGCGCGTCGTACACGAGCGAGGCGTTCCCGCTCACCGTCGCCGTCACCACCAGGATCGGGCAGGGCGTGGCGCGCATGATCTGCCGCGTCGCCTCGACGCCGTCCATGCGGGGCATGATGAGGTCCATCAGGATGAGGTCCGGCCGATCGCGCCGAGCGCACTCGACGGCCTGCGCCCCGTCGTGCGCGACCCACGCCACGGAGATCGAGGGATCCTGCGCGACCGCGCGCCGCAGCGCCTCGCACGCGACGGCGAGATCGTTGACGATCGCGATCCTCATGCCGGACCACCCGCCGCGCGCCGCGCGACCGAGAGGTCCACGAGCTCGCGCACCGTGTCGGCGAACGTGCTGTCCTGGAACGCGCCCTTGGTGAGGTAGGCCGTCGCGCCGGCGTGCATGCCTGCGAGCCGGTCCTCCTCGCGGTCCTTGTAGCTGACGACGATCACGGGCACCGCGCCGAAGCGCGCGTCGGCGCGCAGCGTGCGCACGAACTCGATGCCGTTCATGCGCGGCATGTCGATGTCGCTCACCACGAGGTCGAAGCGGCCGGCGCGGAGGGTGTTCCATCCGTCCACTCCGTCGACCGCGGTCTCGACCTCGAATCCCATGCGGACGAGCAGCTGGCGCTCCACCTCGCGCACCGTGGCGGAATCGTCGACCACGAGCGCGCGGAGCGACTTGTCCGACTGCTGCTCGAGGGCGCGTCGTGCGCCGCGGAGCGAGCCTTCGCCGAGCTGCGCCCGCACCGACTGGAGCACATCCTCGGTGTCGACGATCAGCACGGGCTCGCCGCTCTCGCGCACGGCGGCTGCGCTCAGGTGCGGCACCTTGCCGAGGCGCTCGTCGAGGGCGCGCACCACGAGGTCCTCCTCGCCGGCGAGTCCGTCGACGGCAAACCCGTAGCGCTCGTCGCCCGAGCCGAGGATCACGATCGTGTGGCGCGCGCCGCCTGCACCCGATGCACCGAGCTCAAGCACGGCGGTCGCATCGACCACGCCGATCGAGCTTCCCTCGAGCATGAACTGGCTGCGCCCCTCGACCGCGCGCATGTCGGCCGCGGCGACCTGCACCACGCGCTCGATGCGCGCGAGCGGAAAGGCGAGCGTCTCGCCCGCGACATCCACGAGGAGCGCGCGGATGACCGAGAGCGTGATCGGCAGCTCGAGCTCGAACACCGTGCCGCGCCCGAGCTCGGTGTCGATGCGCGCCGTGCCGCCGATCTCGCGCGCCGTCGACTGCACCACGTCGAGGCCGACGCCGCGGCCCGAGATCTCGGTGACCTGCTTTGCCGTCGAGAAGCCGGGCAGGAACAGGAACTCGAGCAGCTCCTGGCGCTCCATGGCGCGGGCCATCTCGCTGGTCGCGAGCGAGCGCCGCACGATGCGCTCGCGCAGCGCGTCGAGGTCGATGCCGCGGCCGTCGTCGCTCACGCGGATGCGCAGCATGCCCGCGTGGTGGCGCGCCTCGACGCGCAGCGTGGCCTGCGGGTTCTTGCCCTTCGCGCGCCGCTCGTCGGGCGTCTCGACCCCGTGGTCGAGCGCGTTGCGAAGCATGTGGTTGAGCGGTGCCTCGAGCCGCGCCAGCACATCGCGGTCGACGGGCACCTGCTCGCCCACGATCTCGAGACGCGCCTCCTTGGCCAGCGTGCGCGCGAGGTCCCGCACGGTGCGCGGAAGCGCGCCCGTCACGTCGGCGAAGGGCCGCATGCGGCTCGAGAGCACCTCGTGGTAGAGCTCGGTCGAGGTCTCCTCGCCGCGGCGGATCGCGCCTTCGACGGAGAGGAGATGCTCGGTCAATCCCTGCCTGCTGCGGTCGACGAGCGCGCGCGAGCGCGCGAGCAGCGACGGATCGAGGCCTGCGCGCCGCACGTCGCCGCGCAGCCGGTCGAGCTCGTCCTCGAGCGCCGCGAGCCCGCGCTTGAGCTCGAGCGCTTCGTCGCGCAGCGCGCCGAGCCGCTGCGACTCGAGCATCGTCTCGCCCGCAAGCTGAAGCAGGCGGTCGAGCTTCTCGGCGGTGACGCGCACGCTCGACACGCGCGTGGCCGAAGGAACGGGTGCGACCGCCGGCGGCTGGTCCGCGCGAACGGCAGCGGCGTCGGGCGCGGCGGTCCGGGCCTCGTGCGCGTCGCGTGCATCCGCTGCGGGTTGCTCCGCAGGAATCACGGCGGCCGGCGCGGGAGCCTGCGGCACGGACGGCGCTGGTGCAGGCGCGGGAGCTTGCGAAGGCGCCTCACGCAACGCCGCGACCAACTCGTCGACAATCCGCTCGTGCGCCGCGGTCCACGACGCGACGGCCTGCTCGTCGATGCGCGCCAGCGATCCGAGCAGGTCCGAGCCGCGCAGCAGCTGGTCGATGCGTGCAGGCACGATCGGCTCGCGGCCCTTCTGCATCGCGACGAGCACGTCCTCCATCGCATGCGCCATGCGCACCGCGATGTCGAGCCCGATCACGCGCGCGGCGCCCTTGATCGAGTGCGCCGCACGCATCAGCGGCTCGACCGCGGCCGCGTCGCTCGTTCCCTCAAGCCGCACCAGGCCTTCGCTCAGCGCCGCGGCGTGCATCTCCGCTTCGCCGCGAAAGAGCTCGTGCAGCGAGAATCCGCCGAGATCGCTCATGCGATGCTCCCCGCAAAGAGCGCCACGAGGCGGTCCGCTGCGAGGACGGCCACCATGCCCGTCTCGCCCTCGTCCTCGACGGGGGCGAGATACGCGGTGCATCCGTCCGCGGCGTGACGCACCGTCGTGGGTGCGGGAATCATCCGCGCTGCATCGACGCGTCGCACGCCCTCCACCTGGTCGGCGCCAAATGCCCAGCGCGCGCGCGCGCCGCCGATCACGATGAAGTGCGGCTGCGCTGTGCCCGCGTGGACGCCGAGCGCTGCGCCGACAAGCGCCACCGGCGTGAGCTCGCCGGCCACGTTCGCGATGCCGGCGAAGACCTTGTTCGTCCGATGCGGCACGCGCCGCACGGGCGTCGCCTTCACCACGCGGTGCGTGGACTCGGCCTCGAGCGCCAGCCGCTCGGCGCCGACCCTGAAGACGAGCAGGCTCCGCATGCGCACCGCGGTCAGTTCACCTTGCGCCGCGACGAGCTCGGTGTTGGCGCGGATCTCCTCGGCCGCCAGCGGACGGTCGAGCAGCGTGCGCATGCGCGACAGGGCGCGTTCGCCGTCGTGTCCTGCGGGCGTGAGGCTGTGCTCGTGGTCGGTCATGCGCGTCGCCACCGAATCGGGTGCGGGTCGGAGGGTATCACGCGCCACCCTCTTGCTGCGCGCGGGAGAGATGCGCGCGAAGCGCACGCTGCCGGAGGATCCCCGCCTCGTCTGTGGCGCCGCGGAGGTCGGCCAGCTGCGCCGCAAGGAGCAGCGCGCGTTCGTGACCGCGGTCGAGGTACAGGGCGCGCGCGACAGCGCGCTCCGCCTCCGCCATGTCCTGCCGCTCGAGCGCCTGCTCGGCGAGCGCAACCTGCAGCGATGCGTCGAGCGGGCGCTGCGCGACCTCATCCGAAAGCTGCTCGGCCGGGCCACGCGGCTCCCTCGGGGCAGCGCCCGGCCTTGCCGCAGGTTCGGCGCGCCGCATCGACGCAGTCGATGGTTGCACTGCGCGCGCATCGGCAGGCGCCTGCTGCGGCTCGACGCGCCCTCGCTCCGTGGAACGCTGCTCCATGGAACGCTGCTCGACGGAACGCCGCTCCTCGGAACGCCGCTCCTCGGGCCGCAGCGCAAAGGCGCCCGCCGCTGGATCGACCGCAAGCCCCGTCTCCGACGCAGCCAGGCCGAGTTCCGCGTGGCCGACCAGGAGCAGGCCGTGCGGATCGAGGATCTCGGCGATGGCGCGGTAGACCTCGGTGCGCGCCTCCGGCCGCATGTAGATCGCTGCGTTCCGAAACAGGATCACGTCGAATCGGTCGCCGCGTGCACGATGCGCCGCACACGCGCGCTGCGCCTCGGCGCATTCGGCGCGCACGCAGGCGACGAGCGCAGCATCGGGAACCAGCGCCCCGGACTCATCGCGAAAGCGGCTCGCGGCCCATGCCGGCACGCCTCCGCGCCGGGCGATGCCTGCGAATCGCACGGGTGCAGCGAACACCGCAGGATTGCGGTCATACGCAGCGATCGCCGGCGCAGTACCCGTTGCGTCGATGATCGCGGCGGCGACGGAGACGGGCTCGCACCAGCCGCCCGCGGCGAGTGCCAGCACGCGCACCGGCCGCGACGCACACGCGCGCGCGAAGGCGCGCAGCCGCTCGAACGATTCGGGATAGCGGAAGAGCCACGTCTCGGGTGGCGCGAAATGCGCCTCGATCAACGCATACTCCGCGGGATCCGACAGTGCACGCCGCGCGGTCTCGGCGGCGCCCGCGAGCCCGAGCTCGCGCGTGCGCACCCCCAGCAGCGCCAGCAGGCGGTCCATCGAGGCGATCTCCGCACCGAGCCCGCTGCGCGCATGGAGCCGCGCCAGCAGCGACCCAACGGGATCGCCGTCGCTCACGGCCGCTCCACGCGGGCAAGGGGCATCTCGCGCAGCGACGCGTCGCCCTCCAGGAGCCGCCTGCAGCGGAGAAGCTGGACCGTGCCCGACTGGTCCGCGATCGTCGGGCCAAGGTGCGACGCTCCCGCGAACTTGAAGCCGGGATGCGCGCCGGGCGCCGAGAAGTCACGCTCGAGCGGGCCGCTGATCTCGGGCACGAGCAGCCCGACCTGCGTGGCCAGGCCGTCGAAGAGCTCTCCCTCGAGGCGCAGCACCACGATGCGCGAGCCGAGCCGCGCCTGCGTCGGTGCGCCGTCCACGATCACCGAGAGGTCGACGAGCGGAAGCAGCACGCCTCGGACGTTGATGAGTCCGAGCAGCCACGCAGGGCCGGTTCCCGCCGCGCGATGCCCGACGACCGGCAGCACCTCGACGACATCGGCGCAGTCGAGCGCATAGCGGCGGTTTCCGACGATGGTGATCAGCACCTGCATCGATTCACTCACGCTCCCGCGTCGCCGCGCAGCCTGAATCGCGCGGCAGCGTCCTGCAGCACCGCGACGGCGTGCGCAAGTTCATCGGCCACGCGCCCGAATTCCTGCGCTGCGGCCGCCGACTGCCGCGCGCCGCCCGCGACCTGCGCCGCGGCACGCTCGATCTGCTCGACGCCCGCCGACTGGCTGGCCATGCCCTCGCGCACGCCGGAGAAGCTCGCGAACGACTCGTCGACGGCGCTGATGATGCCGCCGAGGTCGCCCGCAAGCGCCTGCACCTCGCCCGAGCCCGAGCGCATGTCGCCGGCAAAGCGCGACATCTCGCCGACGCCCTCGGTGACCGAGGCCTGCATCTGCGACACGATGCGCGCGATGTCGAGGGACGCGCCCGCGGTCTGGTCGGCAAGCCGGCGGATCTCGCGGGCCACCACCAGGAAGCCGAATCCCGCGTCGCCCGCCTTCTCGGCCTCGATCGCGGCATTCACCGAGAGCAGGTTCGTCTGCTCGGCCACCTTCGAGATCGTGACGACGACCGACGAGATCGCGGCGGCCTTCTCCGCGATCGTCTCAAGCCGGTCGGCGACCTCGCGCGTGCCCGCGTCGAGGCGCGACATCGTGGCGCTCACGCCGTCGAGCCGCGCGCGGCCAGCGGTCGCTGCAGCGGCGGTGCGCCGCGCGCCCGCATCGACGGACTCGATCGAACGCAGGAGCTCGGCGCCCGTCGCGGAGATCTCGCGGATCGCCGCGGCGATCTGCGCGGTCGACTCGCCGAACGCCCCCACCGTCGCGGCCTGCTCGCGGCTCGACGCCCCAAGCTGCGCGCTGGTCGCCGCAAGCTGCGCCGATGCACCGCGCACCGTGCCGATGATCGCGGCAAGATCCGCGTTCATGCGCTCCATGGCGCGCATGAGGTCCGCGGTCTCGTCGCGCGCGCGCACGCTCACCGGTTCCGAACGCAGGTCGCCGCCCGCGATGCGCTCGGCGATCGCCTGCGCACCGCGCACGCGGCGCGTGATCGAGAGCGCGCCCGCCGAGAGCAGCGCCACCACGACGGCGATGCCGAGGACCGCCGTCACCGCGTTGCCGACGAGGACGTCGCGCACGTCGGCCGTGACCGCACGCATCGGCTTCCGCAGCAGGAGCCGCCATCGCCCCGTCGGAACGGTCTCGGCGATGTAGCTGCATTCCTCGCCGAGCACGGGATCCAGGGCCGTCCACGCGCCGTCGCGCCGCGCTGCGGCGTCGGAAAGGAGCGCCGCGTACGGCGACGCCTCGACCTTGGTCGTGCGCAGCGACGCGCCGTTTCCTGCATCGGCGGTGGCAGCGATGAACGTCCCGCGTGTCTCGAGAAAGAGGTCGCCCTCGAGTCGCGCGGCGACGTCGCTGAGCGTCGACTGGACATCGGTGAGCGCGATGTCGAGTCCAACGACTCCCATGAAGCGCCCGCCGATGACGATCGGCACGACGTACTCGATGATGTCGGTGCCGAGGTACTCATAGGGCCGGGTGATGACCGGCTCGCGCACGCCCGCCTGCTCGTACAGGCGCTTGGGCAGCGCGTACCAGAGGCCCTCGTCCTCGGGGGTGTCCTGCAGCGTCTCGATGCGGAGTCCGCCCGCGGCCTTCGGATCGCGCTTGACGTACGCATAGAGGCGGCCGCCCTCCGCAAGCGCCTCGGCCGGCACGCCCTCGACGGCGCCCGCGGCATCGTTGCCGTCGGCGTTCGGCTCGTAGGCGATCGAGGCGCCGTACACCGAAGGGTTCACGCGCATCAGCCGCTCGAGCGTGCGCAGCGTCTCGGCACGGCGACCGAACTGTCCTGATTCCTGCACGCTGGCCATGAGCCGCGCCAGCTCGACGTTGCGCTGGTTGCGCACATCGAGCTCGCGCACCACGAGGTCCGTGGCGTTGCGAAGGTCGCGCTGCAGGCTGTCGGTCACCTCGTTCCATGCGCGTACGCCGTTGAGCACGACGACGGCAAGCACCACCAGCGCTGCGGGAAGCACGCCGAGCAGGAGGCTCCGCCCGAGCAGCGAGCGATGGAATGCAACGCGTTGCGCCATGCCCGCAATGTAGCAGCCGCAGGTGTGGATCCCGTGCGCGCGGGAAGTTCAGCGGTCCTGCGAGCCGCCACCGAACGGCAGCCACTCGGGAAAGAAGACCCAGACCGCGACGATGGCGAGCACGATCACCACCAAGGCCATCGAGAGCACGCTGCCGCCGAGACAACCCGCCACCGTCAGCCACGGTCGGCTCGTCTGCAGTGCACGCGGCTGCGTCGGGGTGGCCTCTGCCATCGGCGGGCATCCTACGGCGCGCGGCATCATCGCGCCCGAGCCCGCGGCGTCCGAAGGAATCCCCGATTCGCGCGCGCCCGCCCCGTCGATCGGCTGCCGAAACGGGCGCCAGGCCCCCTCCGCCGCTCGCTCACAGCACCGCGCAGCGGAGTCCCACGGGATCGACCTCGAGGTCGAAGGCGCGTGCGCGCGGATGCGGCGGATCACGCTCGATGCGCGCGCGCAGCGACTCGGCGGCCATGGCGCTTCGGGCGACGAGCAGCATGAAGCCACCGCCACCGGCGCCCGCGAAGCACCACGCAGCGAGGTCCTCCTTCCAGCGCGTCGCGAGATCGTCGAACGCAGGCGGACAGCTTCCGGGGTCGATCTGCCGCTTGCGCGTCATGTACTCGGTGAGCTCGGCGACCGTTGCGTCGAGGTCGCCCGCCGCGAGCGCGGTGCGCATGCGCTCGGCGTTCGCGCGCAGGCGCTCGACGGCCTTCACGGCCGACGGCTCGCGCACGAGCCAGTTCCACACCACGTTCTCGAGGATGTTCTTGGCCATGCGGCGCTCGCCCGTGAAGTAGAGGAGCGAGCGCCCGCGCAGCTCGTTGGCGAGCATCGCCGGGACCGCGATCGCCTCGACCTCGGGGCGCTGCTCCGCACCCGCCGAGGTGCGCGCGATCTTGAATCCGCCCAGCACGCCGCCGACCTGGTCCTGCCAGCCACCGCGCGTCGAGAGCATCTGCTCGAGGGCGCTGGTGGCCGCGAACAGCTCGTGCGGGGCGCGCTCGCGCCCGAGCACGCGATCGAGGCACTGGATGGTGGCGGCGCCCAGGATCGAGCTGGTGCCGAGCCCCGAGCCCTTGGGAACCGCCGAAAACATGGTGAGCGAGAGCCCGCCGCCGAGCTGCCCGAGCCACTGCGCGAGCGATGCGCCGGGGTCCGATGGCGCGATGCCCGTGAGGACGAGCGCCGACTCGGCGAGCGAGGACCAGCGCGTCGGATCGCCGCGGTCCGCGAGATCGGCCATCGTGCGGATCTCGCGCGTCTGCCCCGCGTCGGTGCTGGTGATGCGGATCACCGGCTCGTCCTCGAGCTTGGCCACCACCTGGATCGGCAGCTGTCCGCGCAGCATGACCGCGACGTTGACCACGCTGCCGCCGACCTCGTTGCAGATGGGCGGCGTGTCGCTCCAGCCGCCCGCGAGGTCGATGCGCACGGGCATCGAGGTCCACACCGCCTGGTCGTGCAGGATCGCGGCCGCGCGCGGCTTGGTCGGCAGCTCGAAGTGCGAGAGGACCGCGCGGCCGACCGAATCGAACGCCGAGGCGCGAAGCTGTGAAGCCGCGCTCGCGTCGAGATCGCGTGCGACCGCCGACATCGTGGCAAGCGCATGTGCCCGCGCGATCGGATCGCTGACGGCGGGAAGCGCCGCAACGGCGTGCCCGAGCGCCTGCGCGCGCTCCTCCTGCGTGCCGCCGACCAGGCGGTCGTGCAGGTCGCGCGCGTCGGCGGCGTCGACCGCATGCAGGAGCGCATCGACCGGGCGCGGCCAGAAGAGCCGATCCGCGATCACGGCGCGGCGCTCTGCGATCTCCTCGAGATCCGCATGCTCCACCAGCTCGCGCAGCGAGATGCGGGGCGCTGCGCGCCACTCGTCGGGTGCGGCCGACCCCTCCCACATCCAGCGCACGCGCGCCAGCGGATCGTCGCTTCCCGCCGCGCACCAGAGGCGCGCGTCCCACAGCGTTCCGTCGCCGGCGATGCACTCGCCGGCCTCGATGCCCGCGCGGCGCGCGAACGCCTCGAACGGCATGTCGAGCAGCGTGCCGCCTGCGTCGAGGCGTGTCTTGAAGTCATCGCGCAGGCCGCAGCAGACGAGTGCGTCGACCTGCTCGTGCACGGGCAGCGCGAACAGCGACACGCCGCGCGGCAGCGCAAGCACGCCGTCCATCTCGACGCCCACCACGAGGTTGTCGCCGGCGAGCTCCGCGCGAACGAGCGCGCTGCGGTCGATGACTGCCCGCCCCTGCGCGATCACGGCCTGCTCCACCGACGAATCAAGCACCAGCAGCTCGCCGTTGCCCGCCACCGAGTCGGGCGCACATGGCACCGAACTCGCGGCAAGGCCGAACGCCCGCGCCGACGCGTGCGCGCCCACGAGCGACTCGAGCATCTCGCGCGTCGACCCGATGTGCAGGAATTCGCCGTGCAGGAATTCGCCGTGCAGGAACTCGCCGTGCAGGAACTCGCCGAGCGCCGCGGTCTTCACGCGAAACGACGTCCCGCGCATCGCGTCGAACAGCGCTGCGAGCGGCGCATGCAGCGCGCCCGGCGCGCACGCCGCGAGATACGACTCGCGCACTGTCGGCGCAGGCAGCGCCATCAGGATCTCGCGGTAGAGATCGACCACCGGCGATGCGCCGCGCGACGCGAGATCGGCGAGACCTCCGCGCACGAGCGCGATCTCGCCCGATCCCGTGATCTCCACGCCGGCACCGGCGAGCAGTGCGGCAATCGACGCTGGATCGAACGACAGCAGCCCCGTGTCGACCAGCGCGCGTGCGTCGGGCCCGATCGCGCCCGCAGCGCGCAGCTCGGCCTCGCTCGGCTTCTGCAGGAACGACGCGACTTCCTCACCGCCCGCGCCGCAGACGAACACGCCGTGACGCATCGCGCGCGCGACGTCGGCGCGCTGCGCCACGCCGATCACGCCCGCGCCATCGAAGCGCACGGTCTCGCGCGCGATGCCGAGCACCGCGTCGCCCGCCGCCACGAGCACCTCGCCGCCCGCGCGCGGCGGCAGCGTGAGGAGGTCGGCGAGCAGCACGTCGAACACCGTGCCGCACCGCGCCCCCGCCGCGCGCACGGGCACGCTCGCGAAGAGCTTGCCTTCGGCCGCGTACATGGGAAGCCGCCGCGAATCGCCGCCCGAATGCAGCATCAGCACGCGCTCGCCCGCGAACAATTCCCCGAATGACCGCACGCGCTTGCGCTGCAGCATCTGCCGCGCGACCTGTACCAGCGCCAGCACCGTCGCCGCGCCCGACCCGATGCGCCGCTCGCGCGCGTCGGGAACCACCAGCATGCCGCGCGCCTTTCGCAGCGCTCCACGCTCGCCGCGCATCGCCAGCTGCGATGCATACGCCTTCGCCTGCCGGCGATTCGCAGCGGTGAGGACAAGCCAGTCGATCGGCCCGGGCATGCGCGCACAGTACGGGTTTCCTGCGCATTCCGCGTGCGCTTTCGCTACCCTTCGCGGATGAAGTTGTTCGCCCAGGCCATCGACCTGAAGGACGATCCCGAGCGGATCGACGAGTACGTGCGCCACCACCGCGCGGTGTGGCCCGAGGTCACCGACGGCCTGCGCGCGATCGGCATCCGCAGCATGCGCATCTTTCGCGGCGGCACGCGGCTCTTCATGCTCATCGAGACCGACGATGGCTTCGACCCCGCGCGCGACTACCAGACCTACGCGCGCGATCCGCGCACGCGGGCCTGGGACGAGCTGATGCGCACGTTCCAGCAGCCCGCGCCATTCGCGCGCGCCGGCGAATGGTGGACGCCGCTCGAGGAGATCTTCGACATCGGCTGGTTCGCCGAAAACCGCACGGGCAGCGCTGCGGCGATCTCGACAGGGAGGCCGGCATGACCGCAGCAGGACCGATCGGCGCCACCCTCGAGTTCCACGGCGCGGCAGGCGAGGTCACGGGCAGCTGCACGCTGGTCAAGACCGCCAAGGCGCGCGTCCTCGTCGATTTCGGCATGTTCCAGGGCTCGCCCGCCGACGAGGCGCGCAACGCCATCCCGCCCGAGATCGACTTCGCGCTCCTCGACGCGATCGTGATCACGCACGCGCACATCGACCACTGCGGCCGCCTGGCGATGGCGACCGAGCTCGGCTTCCGCGGCAAGATCTACTGCACGACCGCCACGCACGAGCTCCTCGGGAAGGTGCTGCGCTCGAGCGCGCGCCTGCAGCGGGCGCGCTTCTACGAGCGCGGCAACGGCACCGCACCCTGGGCGCGCGCGCTCATGCCGGGCGAAGAGCCGGGCCCTGCGCCCGAGTTCCCGCCCGCGGAGCGCCTCTTCGACATCCCCGAGGTGCGCGACACCATGGACCGCGTCGAGGGCGTGCCCCTCGGCCGCGAGGTCAAGATCGCGCCGCTCGTCGCGCTCGTCTTCCGCAACGCGGGGCACATCCCCGGCGCCGCCAGCGCGGAGCTGCAGATCGGCGCGGGCGCCAATCGCCGCACGATCCTCTTCTCGGGCGACCTCGGGCCTGACCGCTCCGCCCTGCTGGCGCCGCCCGAGCGCCCCGCGCGCGCCGACCTCGTGGTCGTCGAGAGCACCAACGGCGAGCGCCGACGCGACGCGGGCTACGACGCCGACGCCAAGCTCGCGGAGATCGTCACGCGCGCCGCCGAACGCAAGGAGAAGGTGATCATGCCCTGCTTCGCGCTCGGTCGCGCGCAGCTGCTCGTGCATCGCCTCGCGCGCCTGCACGGCCGCGGGCTCCTGCGCCGGCTCAACGTGTACGTCGACAGCCCGATGGCCGTGCACGGCATCGAGGCGCTCTACCGCCACCCCGAGTACCTCGCGCCCGAGCTGCGCGACGCGGTGCGCGCGGGCGGCGCGCCGCTCTGGTTTCCCGAGCTCCACTATGTCCTCTCCAAGCGCGAGTCGATGGCGATCGACCGCATGGACCAGGGCGGCATCATCCTCGCGGGCAGCGGGTTCATGGATGCGGGACCCGTCCTGCGCCACCTCGAGGAGTCGATCGACCGCGAGGACTGCACCGTCGTCCTGTCGGGCTACCAGCCTGAAGGCGGCTTCTCGTGGAAGCTGCAGCGCGGCGCCAACCGCGCGCAGTTCAACGGCAGGATCAAGGACGTGCGCGCGCACACCGTCCGCCTCGA
>JBIIRG010000176.1:0-6400 GCA_044341665.1 Phycisphaerales bacterium
TCATCCCCTCCATCCCCGCCGATGACCGCGCGCGCGTGCTCGAGGCGTGGAGGGCCCATCTCGCGGGGCACGTGGCCCGCTACGAGTGCACGCACCGCGTGACACGCGCCGACGGCGCCACGCGATGGCTGCGGCAGCGCGGCCGTGCCGTCGAGTTCGCGAGCGGACGCCCCACGCGCATCGTGGGCACCGTGGCCGACGTGACGGAGCAGCAGTCGGCCGAGGAGCGGCTTCGCAACGCACAGAAGCTCGAGCTGCTCGGACTGCTCGCGGGCGGCTTTGCCCACGACCTCAACAACATGCTCGCCGCGATCAGGGGGCACGCGGCGCTTGCCGCGACCGAGCACGGCGTGTCGGCGCCGGCGCTCGAGTCGCTCGCATCGATCCAGCTCGCCACCACCAAGGCGCGGATGCTCACGACGAACCTGCTTTCGCTCGGAAAGCCGTCGGCGGAGTCGATCGAGCGGTTTGCCGTGCGCGCCGCCATCGAGGAAGCGGTCGACCTCATCCGGCCCGGTGTCCCGAAGTCCGTCGCGATCACGCTCGATCTGGCGCAGGCGGATGGAGTGGAGGTCACGCTCGATCCGACGTCGTTCCACCAGGCGCTCGTCAACCTGCTGGTGAATGCGCGCGACGCGATGCCCGGGGGCGGGACGCTTCGCGTCAGCGCCGCGCCGCTCGCGCAGGATGGCGTCGGCGAGTCGGTGCGCATCGTCGTCGAGGACACGGGCGTCGGCATTCCGCCCGAGGCGCTCAGCCGCGTGTTCGAGCCGTTCTTCACGACCAAGCCGCAGGGTGTCGGCACCGGCCTCGGTCTGCCGGTCGTGCATCAGGTGGTCACGGGTGCGGGCGGCACCATGTCCATCGAGAGCGACGTCGGGCGCGGCACGAGGTTCACGATCCTGCTGCCCGCGCAGCGCGCCGTTGCGGGCGCAGCGCCGAGGTCGCTCGACGTGCGCGCCGACACATCGCGCACGGTGCTGTTGCTCGAGCCGCACCCCGTGCTTCGTCCCATGCTTGCCGAGGCCCTTCGGTCCGTCGGCTTCACGGTGCTCGAGGCTGAGAGCGAGGCGCGCGCCACATCGCTGGCCCACGAGCAGGCGCGTGGCGGCGGTGATTCGAGCCGCATCGCCGCGCTCGTGGTGGACGCGGGTTCCGATCCAGTTGCGGCGATGTCGCTCCATGCGCGGCTTTCCACGCTGGCCGGCGGGATGCTGTCCGCCGTGTTCATGTCGTCGCATCCGCGCTTCTCCGCGCGGCCGGACCTCGGGCAGCGTGTCCGCGTGCTGCAGAAGCCGTTCGAGATCAACGAGTTCATCGAGTCACTCGACGCCGTGCTCGGCGGGCGCGTCTGACGCGGCGTCCGTGGGGATGCCTGCGTCGCGGGGGCCTCCGCGCGAATTTTCAAAAATCGCGCGGCACCGGCTAGGCACGGCGCGAAGCCCTGATACACTAACAAAACCCGAACGTATTCGGGCCCCAAGCGAATGGCGGGCGCAAGCCCGGGTGAAAGGCGTCGCAACTGTTCTGCGCCGTCGCCGATTCGTTGCGGCTCGTCGCAGGCAGCCAGTTGGTCTGAAGTGGACAGGCCCACATGGGTGGCCCACATGGGTGGCCCACATGGGTGGCCCAAAGAGATGCAGGGTCCAAAGAGCATGGCGGCGTCTGCGCGCGCGGTTCGGGGTTCGTCGTCGGGCGGTTTCTGTGCGTCATGCGTGCGTGGGTCCCGAGTGGGGCCCGCGATGTATCCGCGAGGACTTTCGCACGGACCTGTTCGCACGAGTTGTCTGCACGCTGCATGGAGTGTCCATGCGGGCATCGGCCACGGTCGGCGTTCATCCAGTGACGGCAAGTGACGTCAAGTGACGTCAAGTGACGTCAAGTGACGGGTAGTGCACGGGTCTGCAGTGTGTACATGGCTTGAACAGGAGTAGAGGAGTAGCGGATGTCGTTTCAGGATCTCGGCATGTTCATTCGCACTGGAAACGGTGCTTCGGTGCAGGCACCGGCAAAGGTAGATGCGTCGCCTTCCACTGCAATGTGGGAGCAGGCGACGATGGAACGCCTGCGCCGTCGCGCCCGAAGGCGACCGCCATCAAGGCTTGCAAGCGCGCGCGATGTGGGAGAAGTCGCGCGGATCGTGCAGGAGCGGCTGTCCGCATTGGATGCAGCATTCAACGGCACGGCTTCGTCCCAGGGTGCCGGAGATGGATGCAGGCCGTTGGAAAGGCAGTATCACGCACTTGAAGGAGCTGTCGAGTCATGCGATCAGCCGCAAGACGGCTCGGACATACAGCCGAGGCAGATGACGCCGCTTCAGAGTGCATCCGGCGCATCGACCAAGGCGCAGCGTGTGCAGGCCGTTCGTGCATTGCTGGACGCGAAGGCGCGTCGAGAGGGAACAGCTGCGCCGAAAGTGGGTGACGAGGTTTCGAGGGAGCCGAGTGCGCGGCAGCCGGATGCGCACGGCTGTGCTGCCGAAGGTGTTCTCGATGGCGAATGCGCCGCCGGAAGCAGCGTTGTCAGGAGCGTCGGGAGTGGCTGCCATGCAGCGAGCCTACATGGGATTGCCGCTGCTCCTTCTGCGACTCGTGAATGCATGATCCCCGTGGGAAAGGTGAAGGTCGTGCCCGAGGATGGCACCAAGGACATTCAGATTGGCATTTCCCTGCGCTGTGGCGCGGTCCATGAACTTTGCGGTCTGTGCGGATCGGACACGAATGGCGCAAGCGTTGAAGCGGCGTATCGAGAGCAGTCTGCCTCTCGCGACGATTGCACGGAGGCTGGAGCCGAGGCCGAAGCCGAGGCCGAGGCCGAAGACATCGCCGCTCGGCGTGTACTTGCCTCGATGGCTCCAGTCGGATGTGTCATGCGCATGCTGCAATCGTGGGCGAGCGGATGCAGCGGCATGGACAACAGGCATGAAGGATGCGTGCGCGATGCGTGTGACTCGGATGGTGGTAGCGCGGCATGCGGTTCGATGGCAGCACGTGCACTCGTCGAGCGTGGGGTCCTGTGGATTGGATGTCGAGTTCATCCGGACGCCCAGGCGCTCTGGCGCATGGATGCGGGTGGTCTCGTGGCGGCGCGGTCGATCTACCTGCGCGACGATGGTCATGTGCTTTCTTCATCGATCATGCGCACGCTTCATGGCGGCGCATGCAATTCCGTGAAGACGGGTGGCCGTGACGCGGCCTGCAGGCGCTCCATGGCGCAGCGCGTCTGGTGCGCCGAGCAGGCGCTGCGCCTCGGAGCCGGAGGCGTGATCGTGATCGACGGCGATCACTTCGACACGCTGGCGTGGCGCCGCCTGCATCTGGCTGCACAATCGGCCTCGCAGGCTGCGTCACTTGGCGATGACGGTTCTCTCGATGCAGCGACTGCGGGCGGCGCACCAGGCCCCATCGTCCTCGTACTGACGTCTCCGCATGCCTCGGGCGGCCTTCGCCCGCGCGGGTGTGCGGCTGAAACGCGGTGGACGGTGCATCCGGCCTTCGACATCGCTTGGAACCGTGGTCCGCTCGGGCGTGTTGGCACGGCGAGTGCCAGCGGCGGCAGCAACTGCTGGCACGCACGTGCGCGTGCACCTGCATGGCGCATGCGGTTGGTCTCCGCGCGTTCCCTCGACTCGGTGGTCACTGCGTCCGAGCCAAGCAGATCCGCCAAGCGTGCATGGCTCGAGCAAGGGCGGTTGGAGTGTCTCGTGCGCAGCCATGAGGCAGTCGAGGCGCTGCATCCGTCGTATCGGATTGCATCGGCAACCATCCCTGCCTCCATGCGCGTTCTGAAGGAACGTAGCCAGAGCTCTTTCATGCGAAGTGACTTGGCCCTCGACTTCGCTTGCGACTCGGCGTTCGACTCAGGCTTCGGCGAGGCAGAGACGCTCGCGCAGTGCCTCGCCTCAAAGGAACTTCGTTCCGTGCGTTCCGCACTCTCCGCATAGGAGCAGCCCAGTGGAAGGATCTGCTTTCACATCTCCCGAGCAACTCGCTGTGGAGGATCACGCGGCGGCCATTTCAGCAGCCAGTACTCCCGCAAGTGATCTGCTGGGTACATGCGCGCCGCATGGCACTCGTGTCGCCGTCACGTCGGATCGCAATGATGGTTCTCTCTGCCAAGAGCCAGCGTGTCGTTTCATTGCAGTGCACTTTCCCCACTGGACCATCGATCTCGAGATGGCGCTTCTGCGGCGAACCCTGAGCCGCAGAGGCGGAGATGTTCCAATGGCCGAGATGCCTGCGACGGGGGTGAGGCCAGGAGTGAGACCAAGTCTGAAGCCAGGTCTGAGGCCAGGTCTAGACATCGGTTTGCCTGTCATCGTGGTCCATGAGCGAAACCGCGTACAACACGTCGTGGGTGCATGCAGCCTTGCGACGGCCAGTGGCGTACGCGTCGGCATGACCATGGCGCAGGCCGAAGCGGCATGCATGTACGACGATGGGCATCCGAAGCGTGCCTCGACAGGCGGTGCGGCCAAAAGCGGCGCAGCCGTACTCTTCGACCAGCTTTCCGAACTGCGCGTGCAGGACCATCGGCATGGCATGCATGCGATGTCGGTCGGAGGAGTGCGCTGGAGCGACCGCATCGTGTCGCTCAGCCGGCGGATGATGGCCATCGCATGGAGCGGCTCCCTCGCACAAAGGGCGATCGAGCGTGTGGCGATCTGCCTGCAGCGCTGGATTCCAGTTGTGGCGCTCGATCATGCCAGTGCAGCCACCGAGCGCGCTGCAGGCGATCCCGAGCGGATGGGCGAAGTGGTAGACACTATCGTCGGTGACCTCACTGGTTGCGCAGCCCTGTATAGAAGGCGTTTCCGCACAGAACAGGCGCTGCTGCAGCGCATCACGGCATGCCTCGATCGGCGGGGACTTCGCGCGCGTGCCGTCACGGCGTCCACCCCGGGTGCAGCCATGGCAATGGCGCGGTTCATGATCGGCAGCAGGGTCGAGCAGCGTGAAGGCATGGGTGCGAAGGATCCCGATATGCATCGCAGGGATGGCAGTCTGGCGCGTCCGTCCAGCCCTTCCGCGACATCCACGCGTCTCGCGATTCCGCAAGGCCGCGAGCTTGCATATCTCGCGGCGTTGCCAATCGAGTCGCTGCGCATCGATCCCGCAGCCGCCACCGCGCTGCGGTCGGTCGAAGTCTTCACGGTTGGACAACTTGCAGCGCTTGGACGCGCAGGCGTGGCTGCGCGATTGTCATCAGGGCCGGGCATCCACGCAGGCAGGTTGGGCAGGCAAGCCGGCACGGCCAGCGGCGTCGGCATGTGTGCGGAGGTCGTGCCTCGCTCCTCTGCTGGCGCGAGAGTCGGGCGTCCGCGTTCTCGACATATGGCGACCACGGGCCAGTGGGGTCCTGAGACTCCTTCGCTCTTCGACTTCGGCGGTACGACGATGCCTTGCAGCCCAACTCATGCGCAGAACCTGCGTCCCGCCACGCCGTCCCCAGGCACATGCATGACCGATGTGTTGTCGCGGCTTGATCGCGCGTTGGATTCGCGTGAGGCGCAGGGCGCCGGGTGCATGCAGCGTGACGGCCTGCACATCCTGCATGCCTGCGAGCCATGGTCGCTTCGGCACGATTTCGAGACACCCACAGCCCGCATGGAGGCGATCCTGCTTGGCTGCGGTGTTCTGCTCGAGCGTTTGGTGTGTGCGTTGCGGGAACAAAGGCAGGGATTGGGTGCCGCGGTCTGGACATTCCGACACGCCAATGTGCCCGTAGACACATCGACGGATATCGGGGGATCCCTTCGCCAGCGCGAGAGTCTTCAGCGCGAGAGTCTTCAGACCGTGCTTCCGATGCGGATGGCTCGTCCCAGCGCTCGTGCAGCTCATCTCTGGTCGATCCTCCGTGCCAGGCTGGAGCGTGTTCCGCTCGACCACGCGATCGAATCGATCGAATGCCGTATCGACCATGCTCCACGGCAGCGCTACCGACAAGGACGCCTTGCTACCGGAGCAGTGTCGCAGTCGACACCTGATGCAGTGCCTGGTGCGGCGTTGGCATCCAAGCGGCGCGCGTCGGTGTTGCCTCATCCAGCATCGCACGGTCCGCAGGGCATGGCGCATTCACGCGGCTGCAACGAGTGGGTTGAGCTGATGCAGGCAAGCCTTGGCTTTTCAAGCCTTGGATCTTCAAACCTTGGATCTTCAAACCTTGGCTCTTCATGCGGTGGCTCGTCCGCCGTCCTGAAGCCGCAGCGCGACCATCTCCTGGGAGAGCACGCAGTGCATGCGGCGAGGATGCCCGATTCCATCGCGCTGCCTTCGATGCGATTTGTACGCTCCGAGAGCGCAACTCTGTTTGGAGGGGCCGAATGCATCGAGCTCTCGCGCGCGGTTGCCACACGCACGGCGTGGATGCATGTTGCCGGTGGTGTCGGCGGCACCGACCA
>JBIIRG010000032.1:0-18750 GCA_044341665.1 Phycisphaerales bacterium
GGGATCGACGCGCCGAGCCGGACCGTGTTCGTGCGGCGCAACATCACGCCGCAGCAGGCGTGCGGCGGCGTCGCTGAGGCGAGCGACTCGAAGGCTGCGCCGCGCGCGGAGCTGGACGCCGCGCCTGTCGCAACGATGCAGCGCGAGCCTGTTCCGCTCGTCGATCGCAACCGTGACGGCGTGGTGGACGCGGCCGATGTGGCTGTCTGGCTCGCCGGCTGGATCTCAGAGCGGCCGCGCGCTTCGGAAGGCGGTGCGCGATGATGCACCGTCACGCGAGCTTGCTGCGTGTGACCTCGATGCGCGCGCTGGCTGCGGTCGTTGCCGCGACGCTCGCCGCAGCGGGCACTGCGCGCGCCCAGTGCCCGAGCACGGGCGACTGCCGCAAGCCGCACGGAGGCACGGGCTGCGAGATGCCCGAGTGCTGCGCGCTCGTCTGCAAGGCCAATCCGCTGTGCTGCGAGCTGGCATGGGACCAGGCCTGCGCCGACGCGGCCATCGAGCTCTGCGAGGGCATCAACTGCCCTGCGGACGGCGAGTGCCTTGCCCCGCACGCATCGCCCGGCTGCAGCGACTTCACCTGCTGCGAACTGGTTACATCGATCGACGCCTGGTGCACCTTCGCCTCGTGGGACGAGCTGTGCGCGGATCTCGCGGCGCGCGTGTGTGGCGTGACGCCGTGCACGCTGTCCGCGACGGATGGTGACGATGAGGCGGAGCCATGCTACGAGCGCCTCAACGACGGCTGCGGCATCGGTGTCGTGAGCGGGCGCATCGCGGTGACGTGCGGAGCGACGGCCGTGTTTCGCGGGCGTGTGACGACGGGCGGCCCGCGCGACCTCGATTGGTTCGCGCTCGACGGGCCGCAGCGCAGGCGGCTTCGCATCGCGATCGAGGCGGAGTTTCCGCTTGAACTGCAGTACTTCCGCGGCGGCTGCGAGGGGCCCAACGACGTGAAGTGGCTCGTGGCGCCCGGACTTTGCACGGGACCGGTGGTCGTCAACTGCATCGCCGATGCGGGTGTGTCGTCGCTCATCCTCGGCGCCGGTACCGCTGGACTGGCGCTGCGCAACGGCCTCGATTGCGATGAGATCGACCCCGACAACCCGCCGCAGCCCGACGACCCGCCGCCGGAGCAGCTCTTTGGCGTGCGCTGGCGGGCGCGGTTCGAGTGCCTGCCGCTCGGCGACATCGATGGCAACGGCGCGGTGGGTCCGCAGGATGTCGCCGCGTTGCTCAACGCGTGGGGACCGGTCGAGCAGGGCGTGGCGTTCAATCCCTTCGCTGCGGATTGCGACCTCGACGGCGATGGGCAGGTGGGCGCGACCGATATCGCGGCGCTGCTGAGTTCATGGTCGTGAACCGGCGCGCGTGCCCGGGGGCAAGCTGCTTCGCGGCACCGCACGCGCGACATTTCTGCTGAACCAGGACGGACGGCGGCGGTTGGTGCATCATGGAGGGCCAGTCTCCGGCCACCACCGAGCCAACACCCCGCGATGCGCGATCCTCGGGACGTTTCCCCCCACGCTCACACCGCTGCGAGCGACGCACAGGCGTCGCCGGAGGATGTGCTGTCGCTGGCCGAGGCGCGTCTGTTCGCTCGCGCAGCCGAAGGGGATCGCGACGCGATCGCGGAAGTCTGGCGCACGAACCGCCGCTGGATCGCGGCGGTGATCGCGGCGCACGCACCGACGACGCAGGACATCGACGACGTGCTGCAGGATGTCGCGGCAACGCTCGTGTCGAAGTGCAGGCACCTACGCGATGCGGGAAGCCTCCGCGGCTGGCTGCGGGTGGTGGCGGTGAACGCCGCGCGCATGGCGGGTCGTGCGAAGTCGACCGAGCGACGCGTGCTGCGGGGGTTCGCCGGCGTGCGGACCGCGACGGAGGCGCTGTCGGCCGCCACCGATCCCGTTGCGGCCGAAGAGGCACGCGAGACGCTGGCGCTTCTCGAGCGCCTTCCGCCGCTCTACGCCGAGCCGCTGCTGCTGCAGGCGACGCAAGGTTTGTCGCAGCGGCAGATCGCAGAGCTGCTCGATGTGCCCGAGACCACGGTCGAGACGCGCCTCGCGCGCGGGCGTCGCATGCTGCGGCAGCTGTTGAGCGAGCAGGAGTCGGGCGCGGCGATTGGGGTGGTCCAGTCAGGTCGAAAGGTGCAACACCATGAACATGGATGAACCAGCGAACACGGGCGGTGCCGGGTCGGCGGATCCGGCGCGCGAGGCGGCCGCGCTCGACACAGACGTGCTGCTCGCGCGCGCCGTTGCGGGCGATCGTGCGGCGCTCGCCGAGGTTCGGGCGCGGGGCGCCGTCGACCGCACGCTTCTCGAGGAGCTCGCCATGTGGCAGGCCGACGAGCTGCGGCTGTCGCGGCTTGGCCGCGAGCTCGACGCGCGCGCCGACTCGGTCGCGCCCCCGCGTGCGGGACTTCGGTTCGGCAGCAACGGCACGGCTCGCGCCTCACGCCTTGGATGGCTCGTGGCCGCGGCGATCGCCCTCGCCTGGCTTGCCCAGTCGTACGCGCCCCGTCCGTCGGCCACGCCGCGGGCGAGCGTTGCCGGAGTCGGCGGTGTATTCGCGAGCGCCGACGACGCGTTCGACGCCTACCTCGCCAAGGCCCGCGAGGAAGGTCTCGTCCAGGGCGAGGTCGCGCCGCCGACACTGCTCGGCTCGCGCGAGCTCGGCAACGGGCAGGGCTTCGAGGTCGTCATCATCCGCCAGGTCATCGAGCGTCGCATTGCTCCCGAGATGTACCGCGTTGCGCCGATGGGGGAGACGGGGCGGCTGCGGCCGGTCGTCATCCGTCCTCGGACGGATCTGGTGCAGTGACGCATCCGACGCGCGCCGACACCGCTCCGCACATCCTGTCTTCACGCTCAGCCCGCACGACCATATCGGTCATCACATCGCCCACCACGTCGGCCGACCCTTCCGTCGCCGAACCACTCCACTCGAGGTCCAGCATGCGCCACACTCCGCGTACGTTTCGATTCACCGCCGTCCTGATCGGCATGTCCCTGACCGCCTGCGCGATGGCGCAGGAAGACATGCCGCCGGCCTCGGGTGGCAGCAAGCAGACCTTCTCGTACCAGCGCAGCGAGGGCGAGGGGAAGTCGATCGAGCTGCGCGTGGAGAACGGCCGCGTGCTCGTGGCGAAGGTGAACGGCCAGTCGATTCCCGCTGACCGCGTCAAGAAGGTCAACGGCGGCTACGACATCGTCGACGCCGAGGGCCGCGTGCTGCAGCATGTCGAGGTCGCGCACGCGCAGGGCGGCTCGGCTGGTGGTTCATCCAGTGGTTCGTCTGGCGGGACCGCGGCAGGCACGTCGACATCGACGTCAGGCAACGGCCGCGCGCGCGCCCGCGCCAACGCCGAGACCCGGAGCCGGCTCGATGAGCTGCGCAGGGAGCAGGACGAGGTCGAGATCGAAGGTGCGCCTCCGTCGGCCGGCCCGGGTGGCCGCGAGGGTCGGCGCGTGGTGATCCGCGGCGATCGCGGTCCGCGCACCATCGCGCCCCGCACCGCGATTGGGACGACCGAGGCCGCCGAGGCGCCGAAGTCGATGATCGGCGTCGGGCTTGGCGCGCCGGATGGCGCGCTCGCGCACCACCTCAAGTTCGACGCGAAGAAGTCGACCATGGTGCAGAGCGTGGTCGAGGGGCTGCCCGCGCAGGCAGCGGGTCTCGAGCGGTACGACATCATCGTCGGCGTGAACGGCGGCACCGACGCGTCCACCGCCAACCTCTACAAGGTGCTGCGCGAGACCGAGCCGGGCGCGAAGGTCGCGCTCGACGTCCTGCGCGGCACCGAGACGCGCAAGCTCGAGATCACCGCCGTCGAGTTCGACGCCGAGCAGCTGGATAGCGCCACCATGAACGTCGAGGGCTTCGCGCTCCCCGAGGGGATGAACTTCGACGAGGCCGCCGAGGCGATCGACGTCGAGATCCTCGACGGCACCGGCGGGAACGTGATGTTCTTCGTCGGACCGGATGGCAGGCGCCGCGAGGTCCGCATGCCGGTCATGCCCGCGATGCCGGCGTTGCCCGGCTTCAGCGGCGGTCCGGGCGGCGGCGGCTTCGACCCCGCCCAGATGGAGGAATTCAACCGCGCGATGGAGCAGATGAACGAGCGCATGGAGCAGTGGGCCCGTCAGATGGAGCGCTCGGCGCGTGAGCAGGGCATCGACGGCGAAGAGTTCGTGGAGGGCGGCCCGGTTCCCGGCCCGCGCAACGCGCGTCCGCGCGACAACGACGACCGCATGCGCCGCCTCGAGGAGCGCCTCGAGCAGCTCATGCGCGAGCTCGAGCGGGCGCGCGCCGAGCAGGGCGCGCGCCGCCAGGGCGCCTGAGCGCGCGCGTCATCCCATCCAGGGCAGCGCCGCGAGGTCCACATTCCCGCCGCAGAGCACGACGCCGACATCTCGCATGTCGGCGTTTTCATTTCGGCGCATCCACGCGCTGCACGCGACGGCGACGCCGACCGCGGCGCTCGGCTCGATCGTGATCTTCATGCGCTCCCAGGTGAACCGCATCGACGCCGTGATGTCGGCCTCGCTCACGAGGACGACCTCGTCGACAAGGTCGCGCACGACGGGAAATGTCAGCGGGCCGAGTGCGGCACGGAGGCCGTCGGCGATCGTCGCGGGCCTCATCGCGGGCTGGATCGCGCCCTCGCGCTTCGACGCGGCGGCATCGCCTGCGAGCTCGGGTTCCGCACCGATGATGCGGATCGACGGCTTGAGCGCCTTCGCGGCGATGGCGATGCCCGAGATGAGGCCGCCGCCACCGAGCGGAACGATGATCGCGTCGAGCTGCGGACACTCGTCGAGGAGCTCGAGCGCGATCGTGCCCTGCCCCGCGATGACGTTCGGATGGTTGTACGGCGGGATCATGGCGCCGCCGGTCTCGGCAATCACGCGCGCGGCAGTCGATTCGCGCGCCTCGAGCGTGGGCTCGCACTCGATGATGCTCGCGCCGTAGCCGCGGACGGCGGACTTCTTGATCTCGGCCGAGTTCGACGGCATCACGACGTGGGCCGGGATGCCGCGCATGCGCGCCGCGAGCGCGAGCGCCTGGGCGTGGTTGCCCGACGAATGCGTCACGACGCCGCGCGCGGCGGCTGCGTCATCGAGCATGCGCACGGCATTCGTCGCACCGCGGAACTTGAACGACCCCGTCTTCTGGAACAGCTCGCACTTGAACCAGAGCGAGCGGCCGCTGACGGCATCCATCGTGGCGCTCGTCAGGACGGGCGTGCGGTGGATGAACGGCTCGATGCGGCGGTGGGCGGCGCGGATGGCGCCGAGATTCGAGGCGTACTCCATGGTCTCGGTGGTCGTCATGCGGGTAGCCTACCTGCGTGCCGACGGCGTGTTCTCCCGCGATCCGCGTGTATCGTCGTCGCGCCTCGGCGCGCTTCGATGCGCTGCGCGAGTCGCTCGCGCTCGGGGACTTCCGCCCCGTGGTGCCGCCCGACGCGATCGCGGAGTGGGAGTGCGCCGACGACCGCGGCACGCGCGTGCGCGCGTGGACGGGAACCGTGCTCGTCGAGGCGTCCGACGAGGCGCGTGCCGACGGCTTCGATGCGCGGCATCGGGCTGCGTTCCCCTCGGATGGCGAGATCCCCGACGGAGGCGCGCCGCCCGAGCGGGTGCGGTCGATCGCAGGCAGCGACGAGTCGGGCAAGGGCGAACTTGAGCGGACGCTCGCGGTCGCGGCGATCGTGATCCCCGTCGAGCGCGAGGCGGAGGCGCTCGCGCGTGGCGTGCGCGACTCGAAGTGCTGTTCGGACGCGGAGATCGTGGACCTGTCCCGCTGGTTGACGGCGAACTTCGCCCACGAGCTGCAGATGTGCGCAGCGACGGAGCGCGATGCCGCATTGCGCGCCGCCGGCGGAAACGAGACGCGCCTGCTCGCCGGCATGCATGCGGCGTGCCTGCACGCGCTGTTCGCGCGGAGCCCATTCGCGCTTGCTCGGGTCGACCGGTTCGCGCCGCGCCGCCCGGTCGCCGCGGCGTTTCCCCTCGCGATCATCGACGAGTGCGTCCGCGGCGAGCGCCACGTGGCCTGTGCCGCCGCCTCCATCCTCGCCACCTTTGGTGCACGGCACGTGCCGTGCACTGCCTGGCACTGCGGTACGCTGCGCGGATGAGCCCAGCACCCAACACGATTCGGCGCCTGCACGATCATCGGCTGTGGACCCGCGGGAAGATCCTCGCGGCCGCGCGCGGCTGCTCCGAGGTCGAACTGCACCGCACCTTTGAGATGGGCGTCGGCTCGCTCTTCGGGACGATCGTCCACCTCTGGGGCGCGGAAACCGTGTGGGCCAACGTGCTCGAGGAGGGAGACCCCGCGTTCACCATCCCGCCCGCGAGCGCGTTCCCGAGCCTCGCGGCGCTTGAGGAGGCATGGAAGCCGCTCGACCTCCGATGGGCGACGCTGCTGTCCCGCGCAGACGAGCCCGCGTTCCTCGCCAAGCCAATGCCGCGCGTCCGCGACGGCAAGACCTACACCACGAACGCCCACGACATCTTCCTGCATGTCTGCACCCATCAGCACTACCACGCCGCGCAGATCTCGAACATGCTGCGGCAGATGGGCAAGTCGCTCGGGCCAAACGACCTGATCGTCATGGCCCGCGAGCAGTGGCAGGGCTGACCGTTCGGCTACACTCTCGACTCGCTCGGGGCGCGCCCTGCATTCGTGGGACGCTGAGAAGTACCCGTTGAACCTGATCCGGCTCGCACCGGCGGAGGGAAGCGAATGCGCGGATCCGCGCCTTCCTTCCCGTCGTCCGAGACCGGCGCACGAAGGAAGAACGATGATCACCACCGCCGCCACGCTCGGAACCTCCCCCGATTCCTCGTACGCGCTCCCCATGCACGGCGCGCACAACCCGTCGACCAACGCGCAGGGCACGACACCCGGCTCGTTCGCACGCCGCGCCGACATCGGCGGTCCGCTCGCCTTCAGCTCGCCCGACACCCCCGGCATGCCCGCGCCGAGCGATAAGACCGCGTGGGACTTCCTGCCCGCCGGCTGGTCGACCGTCGAACTCGCTGAAGTGCCGGCCGGCGCGAACGGGGCCCCGAATGGGGGAAAGCCTTGCACCAACTGCTGCGGCGACGCCTACACCTGCGTTGAGTTCGCCAGCGCCCGCGGGCAGTGGCGCCGTGTCATCCACCCGAAGGCTTTCACCCCGATCACGCAGCTCGAGAGCGCGCGCCTTGGCATCATCACCCCCGAGATGACGCGCGTCGCCGAGCGCGAGCCGCACCTCACCGCGACCGAGGTCCGCGACGAGATCGCCGCCGGCCGCATGGTCATCCCCGCGAACCGCACGCACCTCCGCCACAAGCTCGACCCGATGGCGATCGGCCGCGCGTCGAAGACCAAGATCAACGCCAACATGGGCGCCTCGCCCGTCTCGTCGGGCACGCACGAGGAAGTCGAGAAGCTCCAGTGGGCCGAGAAGTGGGGCGCCGACACGGTCATGGACCTCTCGACCGGCGGCAACCTCGACGAATGCCGCGACGCGCTCTGCCGGAACTCGACCGTCCCGATCGGCACCGTGCCCATCTACTCGATGATCATTGGCCGCAAGATCGAGGACCTCAACGACGAGATCGTCCTCGCCACCCTCGAACACCAGGCGCAGCAGGGCGTCGACTACTTCACCATCCACGCGGGCGTGCTCAAGGAGCACCTGCCGTTCATCAAGAAGCGCCTCATCGGCATCGTCTCGCGCGGCGGCTCGCTGCTCGCCAAGTGGATGCTCGTCCACAACCGGCAGAATCTGATGTACACGGGCTGGGAGAAGATCTGCGAGGTCATGCGCCGCCACGACGTGACCTTCTCGATCGGCGACGGCCTGCGCCCCGGCGGCCTCGCCGACGCGACCGACCGCGCGCAGCTCGCGGAGCTCGAGACCCTCGGCGAGCTCACCGAGCGCGCGTGGCGCATGGGCGTGCAGGTCATGATCGAGGGTCCCGGCCACGTGCCCTTCGACCAGATCGAGTTCAACATGAAGCTGCAGCGCCGCCTCTGCCACGGCGCGCCGTTCTATGTGCTCGGACCGCTCGTCACCGACATCTTCCCGGGCTACGACCACATCACGAGCTGCATCGGCGCCACCGCCGCCGGCTACCACGGCGCGAGCATGCTCTGCTACGTCACCCCCAAGGAGCACCTCGGCCTCCCCAAGAAGGATGACGTGAAGCAGGGCTGCATCGCCTACAAGATCGCCGCCCACGCGGCTGATGTCGCGCTCGGCATCCCCGGCGCGCGCGACCGCGACGACGAGCTCACCAAGGCCCGCGCCGCGCTCAACTGGGAGAAGCACTTCGAGCTCAGCTTCGACCCCGACACCGCCCGTGCCTACCACGACGAGGACCTCGATGTCGACACCGACTTCTGCGCGATGTGCGGCCACGACTGGTGCAGCGTGCGCATCTCGAAGGAGATCCAGGAGTTCGCCTCGGGCAAGGACGAGGAGTACCAGCGCGGCAAGCCCGTCAAGAGCGCCGCGCTCACGCCCGAGCAGCAGGAGATCCTCGCCAAGCGCGGCGTGCTGAGCCCCGACGAGATCCACAAGCTCGCGTCGAAGACCAAGAAGGCCGTCGGCGCCGCGGTGGGGGAGAAGGCGTCGTGCCACTCCGACTACGTCGACCCCGACACCGCGCAGGCCGTGCATGCCGAGAAGGTTGGCGCGAAGCTGGTGCAGGTGAATCTGGCGCCGGCGTTCAACATCGCGACCGACGACCGGGTGGTCTGACCCCGCCCTAGATATGTCCGCTCTGGATATCCCCGCCCTGGCCTAACCCCGCCTCGTGCCCCGCGCGCCCCAGATCGCGAGCGCCAGCGCGAGCACCGAGAGCGGGCCCATGATCCACGTCGCCCAGGCGCCGGGCGGTGGCGCGCTCACGACCAGCGGCTTGATCTGTCCCTCGAACCAGCGGAGCAGCTGGTCGAGTGCGATCACCCAGAGCATGAGCGTGACGAGTTGGCGGTGGCGCAGGATGACCGCCCAGTAGATCACGGCGAGCAGCATCTGCACGGCACCCCACTGACCGAAGAGCGCGATCAGGTTCTGGCCGCCCTCGACGTCGACATCGAGGCCCGCGATCGAGTGCGCGCCGCCGTCGGGGGCGAGCATGTGGATGCCGGCGCGCACGGTGCCCTGGACCGCGCAGAGCACCAGGAACCCGAAGGCCACGCGCGACGCACGCCGCCGCCACACGCTGGCGCTCGGTTCGGGATTCGTCGTCGTTGGCTCATGGGCGTGTGGCATGGTCATGGGGGTGAGAATACCCCTTGCGCGACCCTGGACCTCCATCCGCGCCCCGGCCTCGCAGGCGGTGCCCTCTCGCGCTTCTCACGCACCCCTCACCGCGCCTTCACGCCGGTTTGTCCGGGCCTGAACACGCGCGGCCGATGCTTCTAGCGTCCACACCGCCAAGGATCGGCGGCATAGGAGGTTCGACGCATGAAGGCGCGCTACAGGACACTCTTCATCAGCGACAGCCACCTCGGCTCGAACGGCGCGCAGGCCGAGCAGCTCGCGCGGTTCCTGAAGCACGTCGAGGCCGACGAGGTCTATCTCGTGGGCGACATCATCGACATGTGGCGCCTCAAGCAGCGCTGGTACTGGCCTGACTCGCACAACACCGTGTTGCGGCGCCTGCTCAAGATGTCGCACAAGGGGACGCGCATCATCTACGTCCCCGGCAACCACGACGACGCGTCGCGTCAGTTCTGCGGCCTTGTGTTCGGCGGCATCCAGATCGCGATGGAGGCAGTGCACGAAACGGCCGACGGCCGACGCCTGCTCGTCACGCATGGCGACAAGTTCGATCTCGTGGTGCGCCACTCGCGGCTCCTCTCGGTCGCGGGTTCGGTGGGATACGAGCTGCTTCTTGCGATCAACAAGTGGTACAACCGCGGGCGGCGGCTCTTCGGGCTTCCGTACGACTCGCTCTCGCAGGCCATCAAGCTCCGCGTCAAGCGCGCCTGCAACTTCATCTCGAACTTCGAGACCGCCCTCGTCCGCGACGCGAAGGAAGGCGGCTACGACGGCGTGATCTGCGGCCACATCCACAAGGCCGAGCAGCGCGAGATCGACGGCGTCGCGTACCTGAACTGCGGCGACTGGGTCGAGAGCTGCACGGCACTGGCGGAGCATGCCGACGGGCGCATCGAGCTCATCGATGGGCTCAAGTTCCTGGCGGCGCGCGATGCGGCCAAGGCGATGCGCGAGGGCGAGGGCGACGACACCGCCGAGGAAGCCGTCGAGACCGAGGAGTCCGATCCCTGGCTCGCCGCGCCGGTGGCGCTCCTGAGGATCGCGCAGTGAGGATCCTGCTCGCGACCGACGCGTGGTCGCCGCAGGTGAACGGAGTGGTGCGGACCTGGCAGCAGACGATCCGCGAGCTCGAGGCGCTCGGTCACGAGGTCGAGGTGATGCATCCGGCGCTCGGCGCGACGGTGGCGGCGCCGCGCTACAACGAGATCCGCCTGTCGCTCGCCCCGTGGCGCATCGTCTCGCGCGCGATGGCGCGGCCCTTCGACGCGGTCCACATCGCCACCGAAGGCCCGATCGGCTTCGAGGCGCGCCGCCGCTGCGAGTCGCGGCGCATTCCCTACACGACGAGCTACCACACGCAGTTTCCCGAGTACATGAAGCGCTACTTCGCGCTGCCGCCCGCGGTCACGTGGCGGTTCATGCGCTGGTTCCACGGTGGCGCGCGGGCCACGCTCGCGCCCACGCAGCAGGTGACCGAGCAGCTGCGCGCCCACGGCATCGCGCGCGCCCAGACCTGGTGCCGCGGCGTCGACACGGCGCAGTTCCGGCCGATCGAGGGCGGACTCTTCGCCGATCTTCCGCGCCCCGTGCACCTCTACGCGGGCCGCGTCGCGCGCGAGAAGAACATCGACGCCTTCATCGATGCACCGCTCCCAGGCTCCAAGGTCGTCGTTGGCGACGGTCCCGAGCGTGTGCGCCTCGAGAGGTCGCATCCGCACGTGCGCTTCGTCGGCTACAAGTTCGGCGACGAGCTCGCCGCCCACTATGCGGCCGCCGACGTGTTCGTCTTCCCGAGCCGCACCGACACCTTCGGCGTCGTGATGCTCGAGGCCAACGCCTGTGGCACGCCGATCGCCGCGTATCCCGTGACGGGCCCGATCGACGTGGTGCGCGAGGGCGTCAACGGCGCGCTCGACGAGGACCTCGCTCGCGCCGCCGCCCGCGCGCTGCATGTGCCTCGCACGTCCTGCCTTGCGCACGCGCGGTGCAACGGCTGGGGCCGCGTGGCCGAGGTGCTGCTTGCACATCTCGCCCCGATCGCCACTGCCGCCCGCCCTTGAAACTGAGCGCCGTCTGAACCGATTGGAAACACACCGCCCGTAACGTTCGCACCGTGGCTTCCCTCGCCACCGCGGCGTCCAGGCCGTGTGTCCCGTTTCCTTCCCTCCATACCAAGCTCAGAGGTGTTTGATGAAGTCCCTCCTGTTTGCCGGCGCCCTTGGCGCGGCCATCGTTTCGTCCGCATCCGCCAACATCCGCATCACCGAGGTGATGAGCTCGTCGAACGGCGGCGGCCTGCCCACGCCCGACTGGATCGAGGTCACCAACTACGGCGCGTCCGCCGTCGACCTGACGGGTTGGCGCATCGACGACGGGTCGTTCAGCGTTGCGGTGTCGGCGGCGCTCACCGGCGTCAGCACCATCGGCGCGGGTGAGAGCGTGATCTTCATCGAGTCCGCCGGCGGCGCGGGCATCAGCGCGTTCCGCACCTTCTGGGGCGGCCTCTCGGGCGTGCAGGTCGGCTACTACTCGGGCTCGGGCCTCGGCTTCTCCTCGGGCGGCGACGGCGCGTGCCTCTTCGACACCACCTCGACCATCCTCAGCCAGGTCAGCTTCGGCGTTGCCACCAGCGGCTCGAGCTTCTTCTACGGCTGGACCGCCTCGGGCGTGCTCGACTCCGCCTACAACGCGGTCGTGAGCACCGTGGGCATCATCGGCACCCAGAGCACCGTCAGCGCGTCGGGCGACACCGCGTCGATCGGCAGCGCGCTCGCCGTGCCTGCGCCGGGCGCGCTGGCGCTCCTCGGCCTCGCGGGCCTTGCCAACCGCCGTCGCCGCTGAAACGGACAGTGGACGATCCAGCGCCCGCCCGCCGAGACAGGATCGGCGGGCGGGCGTTTGCACATCGCGCGCGCCCTGCGATAGTGCGGTCATGGAGCAACCAGCGCCGCAGCACCGCGCGTCCACGCCGTGGCCGCGAAGGCTGCGCCGGATCTGGCCGCATGCCGCCGTGGGCGCGGTGATGACGCTGGTGATGGCGTGGGCGCTGCCGCTTGCGCTTGCGTCGCGCGGCGTCGGTCCGATGTCGGCGCGTCCGATCGACTGGTTTCGCATCCGCGCCCACGCGGCGGTCGCAGGACCCGAGCATGGCGCGGGCGTCACGGCCCGCCGCACCGCGCTTGCCGATCTCTACGCGGCGTTTCCGTCGCGGCGCGCGAACGACGGCTTCATCGACTGGCCGCTCGGTCCGCTGCAGACCTTCGACGACTGGAACCTCGGGCGCACCAATACGCACGCGCCGCCGTGGGCGGTGCGGCTCGAGCCGGCGAAGGACGAGTACGGGTCGTGGGACAGGATCGACACGCACCTCGCGGGCTGGCCCTTCCGCGCCTTTGCGGCCGAGTCGTGGCACCGCGAGGGCGGACGGCTCGGAGTCGAGGGCATGCCGCTCTACCGCCAGGCGCTCGTCCTTGGCGTGACGGGCGGCGAGTCGGTGCTCGTGCCGCTTCGACCGCTCCCGATCGGAATCGCGCTCGACATCCTCTTCTGGGCGAGCTGCTCGTGGATCGCCCTCGCTGCGCCGCGCGAGTTCCGCAGGCGCCGCGCCGCCTTGTACGAGCGCTGCGGCGGCTGCGGCTTCTCGGTCGATGTGCACGCGGTGCACCGCCCGAGCGCCTGCCCGCGTTGCGGCGCTGCCTTCAAGCACGACCCGCTCGGCTTCGCGCGCGCGCCCGAGATGCACTTCCAGAACGCCTACGCCTGGCTCGTGCTCGTGTCGAGCCTCGACATCATGCTCACCGCCAAGATCCTCCAGCGCGGCGGCATCGAGGTGAACCCGGTCGCAGCGGTGGTGATCGACATGTGGGGCATGCAGGGCGCGATCGCGTTCAAGTTCGCGCTGATGACGTGGGTCATTATCGTCTGCGAGGTGCTCGCGCGCATGCGGCATCGCGCGGGCGTGGTGCTCGCGGTGGGCGCCGTCGTCCTCAGCGCGGCGCCCGTCGTGTGGTCGCTGTTCCTGCTCTCACTGCACGCCGTGCGCGGTGGCGACGGGGGCTGAGTGCGTGGCGGCGAGCCGCGGCGCGAAGGCGCTCGCCGCCGCGGGGGCAAGCATGTGCCGCAGGTCCTCCACGATCGCGTCGGCCGCGAAGGGCCGCGCGCGCGCCCGCGCCGCCTGGCGCATCGCGTCAAGGCGGGTGCGGTCGGCGAGCAGCGACGCCACGCGCCACCCGATGCTCTCGGGCGAATTGAGGCGGATCGCCACGCCCCACTCGAGCAGGTGGTCGCTGTTGCGCTCCTCCTGCCCGGGCACGGGATGCACGATCGCCATCGGAAGGCCGCACGCCAGCGCCTCGCTCGTCGTCAGGCCGCCCGGCTTGCCGATCGAAAGGTCGGCCGCGCGCATGAGCTCATGCATCCGATCGGTGAATCCGAGCACCTTGCATCGCGCCTGGTCGCCAGGCCGCCGCTCGAGCAGTCGCTCGGCCTGCGTGCGCAGCGCCTCGTTGCGCCCGCAGACCAGCGCGATGCTGCACGGGACAGGCATGTCGAGCAGCGCTTCCACCGTGTCGGAGAGCCGCGCGATGCCCACGCCGCCACCTGACACGAGCACCATCGGAAGCGCCGTCGGAAGCCCGAAACGCGTCCGCAGGTCGGCCGCGCCGGGCAGCCGCGCCGCGAACGCGCCCGCGATCGGAATGCCCGTGACCACGATCCGATCGCGCGGAACGCCCTTGCCCGCGAGGATCTCGACCGTCTCGTCGAGCGCCACATACCAGCGGTCCGCGCGCGGGCACACCGCCCACATCGCATGGGCGTCGAGGTCGGTCACCACCACGCCCAGCAGTCCGCGCCACTCGCCGCGCTCGACCATGCCCGACAGGAGCTCCGCCGCCAGGAAGTGCGTGCACACGATCGTGTCGGGGTTCTCGCGCCGGACGAGCGCGCGCAGCTCGCGAAGCGCCTGGCGCTGCACCAGCCGCCGCGCGCCGCCACCTTCGGTGGTGTCGCTCGTGCGGTAGATCCAGCCTACGACCGAGGGCGCGCGCTCGATGAGGCGCACGTAGAGATCCCGGTAGATCGCTCGAAAGGGCGCGACCGCATGCGCCAGGACGTCGACCACGCGCGCCGACCGCGCGGCATGGCTGTGCAGCAGCGCCTCGGCGAGTGCTTCGGCGGCACGCGTGTGCCCCGCGCCCACGGAGCCCGTGAGCAGAAGCACCTTCCCAAGTGGCGGTGCATGAGGAGTTTCTGAATCCCTGCGTCCGTGCATCGCACGAATCATGCGATGGCATCAACGCCGCGGCGTGTGGATTCCGTCAAGACCGCGTGAGGAGCGTCGCTCAGCGCCGCGACATGGCGCGCTCGATCTCCGCGACCGTCTTCGGAATGGCCCGCGTCAGGTTCACGCCGCCGGCTTTCCTGGTCACCAGGATGTCGTCCTCGATGCGCACGCCGAGGTTCTCGTTCGGGAGGTAGATGCCTGGCTCGATCGTGATGACCGCGTTCTCCGGGATCGGACCCTCGGGCGTGATGTCGTGCACCTCGAGCCCGAGGTGATGGCCGCAGCCGTGGAAGAATGCGTCGCCGTAGCCCGCCTTCGTGATCACATCGCGCGCGGCCTTGTCGATCGCCGCGAAGGTCGTGCCCGCCTTGGTCGCCGCGATCGCCGCGAGCTGCGCCTCGAGCACGATCTCGTAGATCTCGCGCTGGCGCTTGGTGAACTTGCCGTTCACGGGGAAGGTGCGCGTGACATCGCAGGCGTAGCCCATGTACTCGGCGCCCGAGTCGAGCAGGATCAGGTCGCCGTCCTTGAGCGGCTCGCGATTGCCGTGGTAGTGCAGCACCGTCGCGTTGAACGCGCCGCCCGCGATCGTGTGGTACGCGGGCTTGCGCGAGCCGTTGGCGCGGTAGCCGTGCTCCGCGAGCTCCTGCACGTCGAACTCGGTGATGCCCGGCTTGAGGCCCGAGAGCACCGCCTCGTACCCCTTCGCCGTGATGTCGGCGGCGCGCTGCATGAGCGCGATCTCAAACGGGCCCTTCGCCGCGCGCATGACCGCGAGCATCTGCGTGTGGTCGACGAACGACGAGCCCGGAATGCGCTCTGCACTCTTGCGGAAGACATCGAGGTCCGGCGACACGGGCGCGGTGTGCGCCGCCAGCGGATGCAGCAGCGCGAACCGCTTCGCGCGCTTCGTCGCCTCGAGCAGGAACCGCGCGAACGCCGTCGTGCGCATGATCGTCGACACGCCGTACTTCGCCTTGAGCTTCGACGAGATCTCCTCGCGGAAGCCGTCCCACTTCTCGAGCTCGGGGTTGAGCGGCTTCAGGAACAGGATCGTGCGCCGCGCCTCGACCGGGTTCAGCGGATCGAACAGCAGCACCGCGCCTGGCTCGTCGACGATGCCCGTGAGGTACTGGAAGTGCGGATGCGCGCGGAACTCGCCGTGGAGGCTCGCGTCCATGTCGCCCGCGAACACGAGCGCGACCGAGTCCTTGAGCGACTTGAGCACCTGCTCGCGCCGCGCGGCGTAGCCCGCGAGCGGGATGCCGTGGAGCAGGTCGGCTGCGATGGCGGGAGCGTTCTTGACGGCGGGGTTCGACTTCTTGGCCATGGGGCGCGCAGTGTATGCGCCCATTGCATCAAAGAGCGCAGATGATGCGCGCAAACCTGAGCAGGTCTTCAAGCCCATGCGCGACGATGTGGTCGATCACCGGGCGAGCGATGCGCTGGTAGTCATGCACGGCGATGTTGCGAAAGCCGACCATCCGTTGGAGCGCGCTGCACAGCGCCTCATCGATGATCTTCGCCTCGGCAAGCAGGCGGAACCCGTCACGGCGATCCTGCGGAATCCCGAGTTCACGAACGCGCACCACATGCATGGCGGCGTCGATCGATGCCTCGCAGGCACGCTGGATGTTGAGGACGACCGAATCCTCGACGGTCTGGGCGATCTCGTCTGCGACAAGCCGACCCCGCTCCGTGCGGATCCGCGTCACGCAGCGCTCGATGGTCGCTGCCTTGTTCAGCAGGACGTCGTTTGCAGCCATTCAGACCGCCTTTCGCGCCCGAAGGAAACCGTCGATGATCGGCGCGCGCTCTTCGCTGAACGAGACATACTCCGAGAAGCAGGTCGTCGCGAACAGCTCGGCCGTGAACTCGTCGTGACAGAGGATGCGCCGGCCCTTGAGAACAACCTCCATCGCGAGTACGCCAGACGACGTGCGGAGATCGACGAGGTCAACATCGAGGGAGAGCGTCGCCGCAACCGTCTGGGCGGCGTCGAAGGCCTCGACCGCCGTGAGCGCGCGGTCGCAGAGCAACGCGATGTCGAGATCGCTGTCTTGCCGATGCGCGGTACCAGCTCGCGAGCCGAACACCCAGCACGCGATGCCCTGCACGGATGGCGAAATCGACGAAAGCGCCGCTTCGACCGCACGAGCGATCGCGGTGTCGGGCGGAGTTGGACGCGCGTGCGCCATGCGAGCGAGTATATCGGACGATTCTCGCCGATCCATGTGGAGTTCCTGCTTCCCGGGCGCGGCCTGGGTCCAAGTCATCCATGCGACTTGGCGCTGAATCGGTGAGCATCCACACCGCTGGACACTTCCGAGGTCTTCTTGGCATGCAGGCGCGCATGGCTGGCACGAACTACGACCACTTTCCCTCGACCGAATGGACCTGGCTCGCCACGCGCGTCATGGAGGCGCCGCGCAACGCGTCGGTCGCCGCCGAACTCCGCGCCCGCGTCATGGAGCGCTACGCCGAGCCGCTGCGCATCTACGCCAAGGGCTCGAGCCTCGGCTGGCTCGACGACGCAGAGGCGCTCGTCAACGGCTTCTTCGCCAGCCGCCTCGCGCGCGACGAGTACCTCGTCAAGTGGTTCGAGAGCGCGATGCCGCTGCGGCGGTTCCTCGCGAACGGCATGCTGCTCTATCTGCGCGAGGAGCGCCGCGCCCGCATGCGCCGCGAGCGTCGCGACGGCGCCTCGCTCGACGCGATGCACGAGCAGGGGGCCGACGCGCTCGCCGCGCCCGACGATGCCCGCGCCTTCCGCGAGCTCGAGCGCGCGTGGGCGCGCAGCGTGCTCGGCGAGGCGTGCGAGCGCGCACGAAACGAGCTCGTCGCCGCCGGCAAGGCCCACGCCTGGGCCGTGTTCGAGCGCCACTTCCTCGAGGGCGTCACCTACGAGGACGCCGCCCGCGAACTCGGCCTCCGCCCCGAGAGCGCCCGCCCCGCCGCGCGGCTCGCCCAGGCCAAGGTCCGCGACTGGATGCGCTGGCTCCTCGCCCTCGAAGGCGTCTCCGAGCGCGAGATGGACGAGGCGATCGCGGATGTGCAGAGGCTGGTGGCGCCGTGAGCGGGGAGTGGCGGAAGTACAGCGAGGAGCAGTGGATGCGGCTCGAGAGGGCGACACGGGCGCCCGAGCCGGGCCAGCGCCCGCGCACGGCACTCGCGAGATTCCTGTTCTTTGCTGCACCGCTCGTGCTGTCGTCGGCCTTTCTCCGGCAGCCGCTTCGTGCGGATCCTCACACTGCCTCGGAGAAAGCCATGAAGTCCTTCGTTGTCGGCGCTGCGGTCTCGGCTGCTGCGATCTCTGGTTCTTCGCTCGCTCAATCCGCCGCGGTTGTTGGTTGGGGGCGGAATGATCAAGGCCAACTCGCGACGCCGGCTGCGCTCAAGAGCCCGGTGCAGGTATCCGCAGGCCTCTATCACTCGATCGCGATCGGCGCAGATGGACGAGCGATCGCTTGGGGATGGAACGCCTCGGGTCAGGCGACGGTTCCCGCCGATCTCGGCATCGTTCGGCAGGTTGCTGCGGGCTACACCCACTCCGTCGCGCTGACTCAGGCGGGTCGCGTCCGCTGCTGGGGTAGTGACGCACAGGGGCAGTGCTCGGTCCCCTCGGACCTGCAGCTCGCGCGTGCGGTTGGAATCGGTGATGACTTCACGCTGGCGGTGACGAGTGATGGAAGCGTGCGTGCTTGGGGGCGCGCAGTCGAAGGTCAGACGACGGTACCTCAGGGACTTGCGGGCGTCGTCGACGCCACAGGTGGGCATGCGCACGCATTGGCGCGCCGCGCCGACGGGACCGTTGTCGCATGGGGTGGCAACGGTTTCGGCGAAAGCACGGTGCCGCCGAGGCTCATCGGAGTCACGCAGGTCGTCGCTGGAGCATGGCATTCGATGGCGCTCAAAGCCGATCGAACAGTTGTGTGTTGGGGCCGCAACGAGTACGGTCAGCGCGATGTTCCTTCGGATCTCGGTCCGGCCGTGGCGATCTCAGGTGATCGCGGCAACACGAGCGTGGCCCTCCTCGAGGACGGTTCCGTTCGAGTGTGGGGTCGTTGGAACGAAACCTACAGCGCGACGCCGCCGAGTGCCCCGCAACGGTGGCGCGCGATCAGCAGTGGTGTATACCACGCGATCGGTGTTCCAGATATGCCCA
>JBIIRG010000177.1:0-6307 GCA_044341665.1 Phycisphaerales bacterium
CTGGTCACGCGCCACGGCGGGCGCACCGCCGTCACGGTCGAGCGCGAGGGCGCCGAGGAGCGCGTGCTCACGCTCGACCCCGTGGGCGAGGTGTCGCGGCAGCTTGCCTCGGGCGGCGTGACGGGCGTGCGCGTCGAGCGCCCCGACCTCGAGACGGTGTTCCTGTCGCTCACGGGAAGGAGCCTGCGCGAATGAGGGCCGTGATCGCCATCGCCCGCAAGGACCTTCGCCTGCTTCTGCGCGACAAGGGCGAGGTGTTCTTCACCTTCGTGTTTCCCGTGATCCTCGCGATCTTCTTTGGCTTCGTGTTCGGCGGCGGCGGGGGGGGCGGCAGCCGCATCGAGCTTGCGCTCGTGGTCGAGAGCAACGCCCGCATCGCACAGGGGATCGCGGCCGATCTCACGGCCGACGCGGCGTTCGAGGTCGTGCGCCGCGAGACGCGCGAGGCCGCCATCGAGGATGTGCGCGCGGGCCGCGCCACGGCGGCGATCGTGCTGCCTGCGGGCATGCAGGATGGGCTCGACGCGGTCTTTGCCGGCGGCGGCATTCCCATCGAGGCGATCGTCGATCCGTCGCGCCGCGCCGAGGCGGGGCTCATCCAGGGCAAGCTCAACGAGCTCGCGTTTCGCCAGTTCCCGCGCCTCATGTCGGACGCCGACGGCATGAAGCGCTCGTTCGCGCGCGCGCGTGCCGCCATCGCCGAGGCCGAGGGCATGTCGGCCACGCAGCGGCTGGCCGCCACGGGCATGATCGCGGCGGGCGAGGTGTTCACGCAGTCGTTTGCGGTCGCGCCAGCGCCGGGAGAGGCCGCAACGGCGGCGGCGGCGCAGGCTGCTTCCGCCGCACCCGCTGCGGCGTGGTCGCCCGTGGCCGTGCGCATCGAGGAACTGCCGCAGAAGCAGCTGCGGCCACGCTCGTCCTTCGATGTCACCTTCCCGCAAGGGCTCGTCTGGGGTCTCGCCGGGTGCATCGGCGCCTTCGCGTCGGCCCTCGTCGTCGAGCGCTCGCGCGGCACGCTCGATCGCCTGCGCCTTGCGCCGATCGCGCGATGGCAGCTCCTCGGCGGCAAGGGGCTCGCGTGCTTCGCGGTCGCGATGATGGTCCAGTTCCTGCTCGTGGGCGTCGCGGTCGTCGGCTTCGGTTCCACCGTTGCGCAGCCCATGATGCTGGTCGTCGCGTTCGCGGCGAGCGCGGTGTGCTTCTCCGGCCTCGCCATGCTGCTCGCCGCCCTCTGCCGCACCGAGGCCGAGGCCAACGGCGCGGGGCGCGGCGCGATCCTCATCCTGGCGATGGTGGGCGGCGGAACGATCCCGCTCTTCTTCATGCCGCCCTTCCTGCGGACCATCAGCTACGGCAGCCCGTTCCGCTGGGCGGTGACCGCGATCGAAGGCCCGTTCTGGCGTGATCTTGCGGTCGCCGACCAGATTGTGCCGATCACGGTGCTTCTCGGCCTTGGGATCGGCGGATTCCTGCTTGGTGCACGCGCAGCGGGCCGACCGCTCGGGCGCGCGCGCTCCGCAACCTGACGCACGAGGTTCTGTAGGATCGCGCCCCCGCCACCCGCTCGGCAATAGGGTGGGCGGACGCCTCGGAGTGACATTGATGCCAAGTCGAATCGTCGCGAAGAAACTCGAGAAGAGATTCGGGAACATCCACGCCGTCCGCGGGATCGACCTCGAGGTGCCCGCCGGACAGGTGCTCGGCTTCCTCGGGCCGAACGGCGCGGGTAAGAGCACCACCATGCGCATGATCACGGGGTTCCTCGAGCCAACGGCGGGAACCGTCGAGCTCGAGGGCATCAACCTCGCCGACAACCCGATCGCGGCCAAGCGCACCTTCGGCTACCTGCCCGAGGGCGCGCCGGCGTACCCCGACATGACGGTCGAGGAGTTCCTCGGCTTCATCGCGCACGCGCGCGGATTCCGCGGCGCCGACGCCAAGTCGCGCGTCGAGCGCTCGATCGGCCGCGTGAACCTGCAGGGCGTGCGCCGCCAGGCGTTCGAGACGCTCTCGAAGGGCTACAAGCGCCGCACCGGCCTCGCGCAGGCGCTGCTGCACGACCCGGGCATCCTCATCCTCGACGAGCCGACCGACGGACTCGACCCGAACCAGAAGTTCGAGGTGCGCGAGCTCATCAAGGAGCTCGGCGGCGACCGCGCGGTCGTCCTCTCGACGCACATCCTCGAGGAGGTCGAGGCGGTGTGCACGCGCGCGGTGGTCATCAACAAGGGGCAGATCGTCTTCGACGGCACGCCCGCCGAGATGGAGGGCCGCGCCCCGCGCGAGGTCACCAAGAACCGCATGGACCATGTCTTCCGCATGATCACGACGGGCGACGTCGCCGCATCGGGCGCCGCAGCAAAGGGAGGCCGCCGATGAGCAGCGCGCCCGCCCCCAACGCGCCTGCGCTGAGCGCGCGCCAGCGCATCGCGGTCGTCTTCCGCCGCGAGTTCCGCTCGTACTTCCAGACGCCGCTCGCCGCGGTGTTCCTCGTGATCTTCCTGTTCCTCGCCGGGCTCTTCACCTTCAACATCGGCGGCTTCTACGAGCGCAACCAGGCCGACCTGCGGCCGTTCTTCCAGTTCCATCCGTGGCTGTACGTGTTTCTCGTGCCCGCGGTGTCGATGCGCCTGTGGGCCGAGGAGCGCCGCACGGGCACGATCGAGCTGATCATGACGCTGCCCTTCGGCGCCGCCGACCTCGTGATCGGCAAGTACCTCGCCGCGTGGGCCTTCACCACGGCCGCGCTCGCGCTCACCTTCCCCGTGTGGATCACGGTGTCGTGGCTCGGCAACCCCGATCACGGGACGATCCTGGTCGCGTACCTCGCGAGCGCGCTGCTTGCGGGCGCGTTCCTCGCGGTCGGCTCGTGCCTCTCGGCGCTCACCAAGAACCAGGTGATCGCGTTCGTCCTCTGCGCGGTGGCGTGCTTCGTGCTGCTGCTTGCGGGATTCCCCGCAGTGATCGACTTCCTGCGCGGCTGGGCGCCGGGCGGCGCGGTCGAGGGCATCGCGTCGACCAGCGCCCTCACCCACTACGAGTCGATGATGCGGGGCGTGATCGACCTGCGCGACGTGCTCTACTTCGTGCTCGTCATCGCCGCGTTCCTCGTGATCAACGTCTTCGCGATCGACTGGAAGAAGTCCGACTGACGAAGCCCCAACGGATCCAACGACATGGCAGTCACCGACAAGCGTCGTTCCACCCTCATCGCGACCGCGGGCATCCTGGTCGCGCTCGTCGCGGTCAACACCGCGGCGTGGTTCCTCGTGCGCGGCGCGCGCGTCGACGTCACCGAGGAGAAGCTCTACAGCCTCTCGCCCGGCGTGCGCGAGGTCATGGCCAAGCTGCCCGAGCCCGTGCGCCTCGACTTCTACTGGACGCGCGAGCAGGGCGCCGACGTGCCGCAGATCCGCAGCTATGCGCAGCGCGTGCAGGAGTTCCTCGAGGAGCTCGCGCAGGCCTCCGACGGCATGGTCGAGCTGCGCGTGATCGACCCCGAGCCGTTCAGCGAGACCGAGGACATGGCGCGCGCCGCGGGCATCTCGCCGCGCACGCTCGACACGACGGGGCGCGTGCTCATGCTCGGCCTCGCGGTCAAGGGCCCGACCGACAAGGTCGAGTCGATCCCGTTCCTCTCGCCCGACCAGGAGCCGTTCCTCGAGTACGAGATCGCGCGGCGCATCGTGTCGGTGGGCCGCGACAAGCGCGCCACGGTGGCGGTTCTCTCGACGCTTCCCGAGTCGAAGCCGTTCGACCCGCGCAACCCGATGCAGCAGGGCGGCGGCAAGTACATCATCTGGCAGCAGCTGGAACAACTCTTTGAGGTCAAGCGCGTCGACCCCGCGGCGCCCGTCATCCCGACCGAGGCGGGCGTGCTCGTCGTGGTCCAGCCGCGCGAGCTCAAGGACGACGCCCTCCGCGCCATCGACGCGTGGGCCGTGTCGGGCAAGCCGCTCGTGGTGCTCGCCGATCCGTGGTGCGAGAGCGATCCCGCCGCGCGCAGCATGGACTTCGGCTCGACGGGCGCTGGCTCGACCTACGACCTCGGGCCGCTGCTCGTGCAGTGGGGCGTGGACATCGACAAGCAGAACGCGATCGCCGACCTCGGCTTCGCGACGCGCATCATGTACCGCTCGCAGGGCGGGCAGGTGATGCAGATGTCGCACCCCGCGTGGCTCTCGATGAACCGCGAGGGCATCGCGAAGGACGATCCCGTGACCGCGCAGCTTGCGCAGCTCAACCTGAAGGGCGCGGGCGCGATCGCCACGCTGCCCGGTGCGCGCACGACGATCACGCCCATCCTCACGAGCACCAAGGATGTGCAGATGATCCAGACGCTCAAGCTCGGCTTCTTTGGCGAGGTCGACCGGCTGGTGCGTGACTTCAAGTCGCTGGGCGCGCCCGTGTCGATCGGCGTACGCATCACGGGTGAGATCGAGAGCGCCTATCCCGCCGCCGCGGGCGAGGGAGACGCTGCCGCGGGCGCGCGCGCCAAGGGCAACGCGAACATCCTGCTCGTGGCCGACGCCGACCTCCTCGACGACGAGAACTGGGTGGGCGTCGACCAGCAGACCGGCGAGATGCGCACCACCGGCGACAACGGCGCCTTCATGGTGGCCGCGCTCGAGCAGGCCACGGGCGACCGTGCGCTCTCGTCGCTGCGCTCGCGCGGCGGCTACGCGCGGCCCTTCGACCGCGTCGATGCCATGCGCAAGGACGCCGAGAAGCGCTACCTCACGCGCGAGCAGGAGCTCGAGGACGAGATCAAGAAGGGCGAGATGCGCATCAACGAGCTGCAGCGCGAGCGCGGCGGCTCGTCCGCGGGCGCGGTCGACGCGAACGGCTTCCTCGTGCTCACGCCCGAGCAGGCCGAGGAGCTCAAGAAGCTCGAGCAGGCCTCGAAGGACGCACGGCGCGAGCTGCGCGAGGTGCAGCGCTCGCTGCGCGCCGAGATCGAGAGCACGGGCACCGGCCTCATGGTGCTCAACGTGATCGTGTGGCCGCTTGCGGTGGCGATGTTCGCCACGGGCTGGATCTCGCTCCGCTACCGCCGCCAGCGCGGCAAGTGACCGCTGGAGGAACCCGCGATGAAGTCGAAGACCCTCGCCATCGTTCTTGCCGTTGCCGCCGCCAGCGTGGGTGGCGCCTACGTCGCGCTCTCGCGCGGCACGCGCACCGCCGAGTTCGAGCCGGGCGCGGTGTTCTTCGCCGACCTCGGCGCCAAGTCGGGCACGGTCGACCGCATCGAGCTCGACCGCGGCGGCAAGCGCCTCGAGCTCGTGCGCGCGGGAAACCAGTGGACGCTCGCGACCAGCGACGGCTACCCCGCGCGGTTCGAGGAGATCAAGGGCCTCGTGTCGGGCCTCGCGGGCCTGAAGGGCGACCAGAAGATGACGGCCCGCAAGGAGCGTCACGCCGAGCTCGCGCTCGCCTGGCCCGACGACGCAGGACGTGCGGCGCGCGTGCGGCTGCTCGCGGGCAGCGATCCCGTGCTCGATGTCGTGCTCGGCGAGGAGCGCGCCAACCCGCGCTCGCAGTTCATCCGCCGCGAGAGCGAGGACCAGACGTGGCGCGTGCTCGGTTCGGTGCTCGTCGACATCGAGCCGCGGCGCTGGGTCGAGGCCGAGCTGCTCGCGATTCCCGACGGCGAGGTACGCGCGGTGACCGTGAACGGCCTGCACCTTGCTGGCGAGGAGGGCGCCGACGGCAAGGTCGAGTTCAAGGTGATCGACAGTTCGCCGCTCGTCGCTCCGACCGAGTTCGACTGGACGCCCACGCGCCGCTCGACGGCGCTGCGCACGCTGCCGTCGTGGCTGTCGCGGCTTGAGCTTGAGGACGTGCGCAAGGCGAAGAGCGGCCCCGAGGCGGGCGCTGCCGACCCCGCGATCTCACCCGAGTTCGACATGGTGCGCGGCACGCTCAAGGTCAACGCCGTGCGCGAGGGCGACGCGGTGTGGATCTCGTTCGCTGCGAAGGCGAAGGACGGCGCGCCGAGCGCCGCCGAGATCAACGCCAAGAAGAAGTACCCGGGCGACCCCTATGTGCCCGACTGGACGGAGTTCGCCGCCAAGCACGCGGGCTGGGAGTACAAGCTCCCGGCGTGGAAGCTCAACTCGCTCGACGAGGCGAACAAGATCCCGGCGGCGAGCGAGCAGCCGGCAGATCCGACGGTGCCCACGGTGATACCCAGCGCCGGCTGACCCGCCCGCCGCCGGTGCCAGGTTGGTGCCTGGCACCAACCTGGCACCAGCCTGGCGAACCGGGAAGGTGCCGTGCACCGATGCGGCGTCTCCGATGTGCGGAC
>JBIIRG010000178.1:0-6239 GCA_044341665.1 Phycisphaerales bacterium
CAACGACACGAACGCGGCGATCAACCCGAACACCGTGTGGTACCGCGACACCGACGGCGACGGCTTCGGCTCCTCGGGGGACGGAACGCTCGTGCAGTGCCTGCAGCCTGCGGGCTACGTGCTCGTGGGGAACGACAACTGCCCGTCCATCGCCAACCCCGGCCAGCAGGACTGCGACCAGAGCGGCGTGGGCGACGTCTGCGAGATCGCCTCGGGCGCGCTGCTCGACTGCGACAACGATGGAATCGCCGATGCCTGCGAAGGCGGCGCGGTCGTGCGTCGCGTGACTCCGCTGCTCGCTCCGTTCGGAAGCGGCGCTCCCGTCAACTTCTCGTTCACCAACCTCGTTCGAGCGTACGGTTCCTCGGTCCGCCTGCGCATCGAGGCCATCTCGGACCTCGACCTCTCGAACGAGTTCATCGCGGTGAGCTTCGACGGGGGCGCGCAGGAGTTCTTCTTCGTCAACACGGGCAGCGACTGCCCCGCCACGGCCGATGTGGAGACCAAGACCTTCACCATCCCGGCGTTCAACGCGCTGGCGGCCGACGGCACGCTCAATGTGAGCATCGTGGCGTCGGGCACGGTCAACTCGGCGCAGTGCGCGAACGGCGGTATCCGACTTCGCCTTGAGTACGAAGGCATCCAGCCCGGCAACGACTGCAACAACAACGGCCAGCTCGACAGCTGCGAGCTCGGCAACGGTCTCGCCGCCGACTGCAACGCCAATGGCATCCTCGACGCCTGCGACGTGGCCAACGGACTCGGCACCGACTGCAACGCGAACGGTCGCCTCGACTCGTGCGACCTCGCGAGCGGTCTCTCGACCGACCTGAACGGCAACGGCGTGCTTGACGAGTGCGCGGGCGAGTTCGTCGTCGGCGGGTCTGGCTTCGCGAGCATCCAGGCCGCGATCACGGCGGTCGGAGCAGGCGGCACCATTCAGGTCGCCCCAGGCCTGTACACCGGGCCGATCAGCATCACCGGCAAGGCCGTCAACCTGACCTCGCTGACGGGCGCGACCGAGACGACGATCTCGGGCGCCGGTCTCGCCAATGCGATCGTCACCGTGGATGGCGCCGCGGCCTCGGGTACCCGCATCGCGGGCTTCACCTTCCGCGACGGAACCGTCGGCTTCAACTTCGCCGGCAACCGGGTGGGAGGCGCGATCGCGGTCACCTCCGTACCGCAGGTGACGATCGACCAGTGCCGCTTCTACGACAACCGCGCCTCGTACGGCGGTGCCGTGTACTGCTTCGGCGGCGCGGGCCGCGTGACGAACTGCCTCTTCGCGGGCAACTCCGCGGTGGTCGACGGCGGCGCCCTGCAGCTCGGAGCCTCGACGGGCGCGGGCTGGGAAGTCCGCGGATGCACCTTCCGCGACAACCAGTCCACCGTCGGCGGCGGCATGCACGTGTGGAGCCTGGCGTGCGGCATCTTCGACTGCACCTTCGTCGACAACACCGCGACGAACATGGGTGGCGCGCTCTCGTGGTTCACGCCGAGCTCGGCAGGCGTCCTCCTCGATGGCTGCGTGATCGAGCAGAACACGGCGGCGTCCGGCGGCGGCATCGCCGTGATCGAGGGCACCGGGGCGTTCGGGCTCATCCGCAACCGGTTCTGCCGCAACCTCCCGCAGAACGTGCTCGGCAACTACACCGACCTCGGCTCGAACATCTTCAGCCAGGACTGCGACGCCGACGGCATCTGCGACTACGAGGAGATCGCCGACGCGGCGAGCACCTCGTACGTCTGGACCACGGCCGAGGGCGGCAACGGAAAGCGCTACATCCGCGTGCCGTCCGCACTCGGTTGGGATGCGGCGCAAGCGCGCGCGCTCGCGATCGGCGGTCACCTCGCGACCGTCACGTCGAGCGCCGAGCAGGCGTTCCTGGTTTCCAAGTTCGGCAGCCTGAACTCGTGGCTCGGCGGTTTCCAGCAGAAGGGAACCGCGGAGCCCGCGGCAGGCTGGGAGTGGGTGACGGGCGAGGCCTGGAGCTACACCGCGTGGTTCCCCGGCGAACCCAATGACCAGAACGGCGAAGACCGCCTCCAGATGGCGCCCGGCGGCCTGTGGAACGACAGCGGCTGCCCAGGCTCGTGCGACTACGCCCTTGGCTTCATCATCGAGATCGACGATGCGCTGCTCTCGCGCAGCCTCGACTGCAACGCGAACGGCGTGCCGGACGGCTGCGACCTCGACAGCGGGTACGCCCGCGACTGCAACGGCAACGGCAAGCCCGACACCTGCGACATCGCGGCGGGAACGCTCGTGGACTGCAACGGCAATGGCGTGGCCGACGACTGCGAACTGGGCGACACCATCGCCTGGGGTGAGAACAACAATGGCCAGAGCGTGCCGCCCCAGTCGGTCGACCGTGCGTCGGCGATCTCGGCAGGCTGCAATCACGGCCTCGGCATCAATCAGGACGGCACGGTGCTGGCGTGGGGTGCCAACACCTTCGGACAGCGCAACGTGCCTGCGGGCACGAGCGACGTGCGCATGATCGCCGCCGGCTGCGACCACAGCCTCGCCGTCCGCGGCGACGGCACCGTCGTCGCCTGGGGCTACAACGCGTTCAGCCAGTGCAACGTGCCCTCGGCAGCCAACGGCTCCGTGGCGCAGCTCGTGGCGGGCGCCAATCACAGCGGCGTCCGCAAGAACGACGGATCGCTCGTGCTCTGGGGCCGCAACATCGACGGCGAATGCAATGTGCCCGCGGCGCTCGGGCCGGTCACGCGGCTTGCGCTCGGAGGCGCGCACTCGGCAGGTCTCCGTGCCAACGGAACCGTCGTGTGCTGGGGTCTGAACAACTTCGGACAGACCACGGTTCCCGCCGGAGTGGGAACGCTGCAGGCAATCGCCGCAGGCTGCTACCACACGGTCGGTCTGCGCACCAACGGCACCGTGGTCGCGTGGGGCTCGACGCTGTTCGGCCAGACGACCGTTCCCGCGGGCCTCTCCGGCGTCGTCGCGATCGCGGCGGGCTCGGGCCAGCACACGCTGGCGCTGCGCAGCGACGGTTCGGTCGTCGCATGGGGTTGGAACGCCTTCGGACAGACGAACGTGCCCAACAATGCGGTGAGCATCGCCGAGATCTCGGCGGGCGGCACGTTCTCGCTCGCGCGCCGTGCAAGCACGCTCGACTGCAACGCCAACGGCTCGATCGACTCCTGCGAGATCGCCAACGGCTCGCAGACCGACTGCAACCGCAACGGCCTGCCCGACTCGTGCGACCTGCTCGCGGGCGCGCCCGACTGCAACGGAAACGGGCTCCCCGATTCCTGCGAGATCACCGACGGCAGTGACACCGACTGCAACACCAACAACCTGCTCGACTCGTGCGAACTCGCGTCGGGTGCAGCATTCGACTGCGACGACAACGGTCGGCTCGATGTCTGCGACGTATCCGCGGGAACGGGCAGTGACTGCAACGCGAACGGCAAGCTCGACTCCTGCGACCTCGCCGCTGGCACCTCGACGGACCTCAACTCGAACGGCGTGCTCGACGAGTGCGCTGGCGAGTGGGTCGTCGGCGGCTCCGGCTACGCGACCGTACAGGCTGCGCTCAGCGCGGCACCTTCGGGCGTCACGATCAGCGTCGGTCCCGGAACGTACTCCGGCGGCATCGACCTGACGACCAAGCATGTCACGCTGCGTTCGATTGCGGGCGCTGCGACCACGACGCTGTCTGGTGTCGGCCTCGATCGCTCGATCATGATCATCCGCACGGCGGCAGCCAACGGTACGGTCATCGACGGCTTCACCTTCACCGGTGGCTCGGTCGGAACGGCGGAGTTCGGGACGCGGCTCGGCGGCGCGATGCTCCTCATCGACACGCAGGCCGACGTCAGGAACTGCCGATTTGTCGGCAACCAGTCGACCTACGGCGGCGCCATCTACTCGTATCGCCATAGCGGCACCGTCGAGAGCTGCGTGTTTGAGAGCAACCACGCGATCGACGACGCAGGTGCGGTGCAGTTTGGCTTCGGCGGAACCTTCACGTTCCGCGACAACACGCTCTCCAACAACTCTTGCGGCCGCAACGGTGGTGCCGTGCAGGTGGTTCAGTGGCTCGAAGGACCGACCACCGTGGGCTCGATCGAATCCTGCGTCTTCCGAGGAAACCTCGCCGGCCAGGATGCAGGCGCGCTCGCATGGTTCGCCGCAAGCGGTGCGAACTTGCCCATCGTCAATTGCATCGTCGAGTCGAATGGCGGGACAACCGGGGCGTTCAAGAAGAACCTCTCCGATGCGATCCCTTCGCTCGCCTTCGCGGTTTCGGGCTCGCGATTCTGCCTCAACGCGGGAGGCAACATCGATGGGCCAGTCGTTGACCTCGGCGGCAATACGTTCAGCCAGGACTGCAACCAGAACGGCGTGTGCGATGCCGACGAGATCACGAACGGCAGCCAGTCGGACTGCGACGGCAACGGCGTGCCCGACTCGTGCCAGCTCAGCCGCGCGGTCGCGTGGGGTGAGAATGCCAACGGCCAGTCGACCATCCCCGCGACGCTCGGTGCGGTGCGCGATGTGAGCGCTGGCTGCAACCATGCCATGGCGATCCGCGCGAACGGCGCGCTTGCGATGTGGGGCTCGAACTCGTTCGGCCAGATCACCGCTCCCGCAGGCCTCGGCACCGTGTCGCAGGTCGCGGCGGGCTGCGATCACAGCATCGCGCTCGGCACGAACGGCACGCTGTACGCCTGGGGCTACAACGCGTTCAACCAGTGCACGATTCCCAGCGCCGCGAACGGCAACATCGCGCAGATCGCGGCCGGCGCCAACCACTCGGGCGTGCGCAAGACCGACGGCAGCCTCGTCCTCTGGGGCCGCAACATCGACGGTGAATGCAACGTGCCGGCGAGCCTGGGGCCAGTCGCGGGCTTCGCGCTCGGTGGCGCGCACTCCGCCGGCCTCCGCGCCGATGGCACGGTCGCCTGCTGGGGTCTGAACAACTTCGGTCAGACCACGGTGCCCGCCACGGTCGGCACGCTGCGCGAGGTCGCTGCGGGCTGCTACCACACGGTGGGCCTGCGCACGAACGGCACGGTCGTGGCGTGGGGCTCCACGCTCTTCGGCCAGACCACGGTGCCGGCGGGCCTCACGGGCGTCGTCGACATCGCCGCGGGCTCGGGCCAGCACACGCTGGCGCTCAAGTCGGACGGCACGGTGGTGGCGTGGGGCTGGAATGCCTTCGGACAGACGACGGTGCCCAGCGGACTCGCGGACGTGGCGCAGGTGAGCGCTGGCGGTACGTTCTCGATCGCCCGCACGCAGGGTGCGAGCGACTGCAACGACAACGGCCAGATCGATGCCTGCGAGATCGCTTCGAATTCTGCGATCGACTGCAATGGCAACGGCCTCCCAGACTCCTGCGATCTCGCGGCGGGCGCGACCGACTGCAACAACAACGGTCGACTCGACTCATGCGACATCGCCGACAACACCCCCGACTGCAACGGAAACGGCAAGCCTGACTCGTGCGACATCCTCGCGGGCACTTCGACGGATCTCAACGGAAACACCGTTCCCGACGAGTGTTCAGGCGAGTGGGTCGTTGGCGGCACGGGCTACGCATCGATCCAGGCGGCGATCACGGCCGCACCAAACGGCACGACCATTCAGGTCGGACCGGGCACCTACGCGACGTCGGTCCTGCTGAACACGAAGTCCGTGCAGCTTGTCTCGATCCTCGGACCCGAGCAGACGATCCTGTCGGGCGTCGGCGCCACGAGCTCGATCCTCGCGGTCCGAACCTCCGCCGCGAACGGCTTCGTCATCGACGGCTTCACCTTCCGTGACGGAACCATCGGCAGCGCCGCATTCGACACCCGTGTGGGTGGCGGCCTGTTCCTCGACAACGTGACGGGGACCGTGCGCAACTGCCGGTTCCTCGACAACGCGAGCAACTACGGCGGTGGCCTCTACGCGATCTCGTTCTCGGGGTTGATCGAGAACTGCCTCTTCCAGGGCAATGACGCGACCGTCAGCGCGGGTGGCGTGCAGATCGGCTTCGGCGGAACGGTTGAGTTCAGCAACAACACGCTGATCGGCAATACCGCGCAGAACGGCGGCGCGCTCCACGTCGTGAACTGGGACAACGGTCCGCTCACGAACGCGAGCCTCACGGACTGCGTCTTCCGCAACAACACCGCAACGGTGGAGGGCGGCGCGCTGCTCTGGTACGCCGCGACTGGCACGAACCTGCCTGTCACCGGCTGCATCGTCGAGTCGAACA
>JBIIRG010000179.1:0-6221 GCA_044341665.1 Phycisphaerales bacterium
GGCCCAGCGACCGCTGCGCCGCGCCCCGAAGGAACCGCACCATGACCACGCGAACGTCCGATGTGCTCCGCACGCCCGCCCTGCACCTCGTGTGCGCGGCCGCGCTCTGCCTCGCCGCGTGCGATCAAAAGGCCGACGACTCGGGCGCCGGCGCCTCGTCCTCCGCCACGCAGGCAGAGGATGCCGCGCGCGCCGCCGCGCCCACCAACCGCGTCGACATCCCCGACGCCGTGCGGCGGAACCTCGGCATGACCTTCGCCAAGGTCGAGCCGCGCAACGTCGCGCGCACCATGCGCATTCCCGGCCGCTTCGAGCTGCTGCCCACCGCGGAGCGCGAGTACCGCGCGCCGCTCGGCGGCCGCATCGAGCTGCTCGTGTCGCAGTACCAGCGCGTGGAGCAGGGCGCGCCGCTCTTCCGCGTCGAGTCGCCCGCGTGGCGTGCGCTCGCCGAGGAGATCGCCGCCACCGAGGCGCGCGTCGCGTCGATGGGCCCGATCCGCGAGGCGCACCGCGTGCATGAGCGGAGCCTCGCCGACAAGGTCGAGCTGTGGGAGTCGCGCCTGAAGCAGCTCGAGGAGCTCCGCGCCGCGGGCGGCGGCAGCGCGGCGCAGTTCACCGAGGCGCGCGCCACGCTCAACGCCACGCAGGCCGATCTCGCCGAGGTGATGGAGAAGGACGCGCTCCTCGAGGCCGACGAGCAGGAGGCGCGAGCGCGTCTGCGCGCGCTCGAGGCGCGTCGATCGGCGCTCCTCGCGGGCACCGGCTGCACGACGCCCGACGCGAACGGCTTCACCGTGTGCGCGCTCGCAGCGGGCGTGGTCGAGCACCTGCATGTGTCGCAGGGCGGACTCGCCGACGAGTCGAGCGAGGTCCTCTCGGTCGTGCAGCCCGAGCAGGTGCGCTTCCGCGCCCGCGCGCTGCAGGGCGACCTCGCGCGCCTCCGCGACGGGCTGCCCGCGCGCATCGCGCCGCCAAGCAGCGAGGCCGCAGCCGCGATCGGCTCGATCGACGGCACGCTCGCCCTCGCCGTGACCGCCGACGCCGACGGCCGCACGATCGACCTCATCGTCACGCCCTTGGCCGTCGCGTCGTGGACGCGCGCGGGCGTGGCCGCCAGCCTCGAGGTCACGCTCGAAGGCGGCGCCACCGAGCTCGCCATCCCGCTGGCCGCCGTGGTGCGCGACGGCGCCAAGCCCATCATCTTCCGCCGCGACCCGAAGGACGCCAACAAGGTCATCCGCCTCGACGCCGACCTTGGCCTCGACGACGGCCGCTGGGTCGAGGTCAAGAGCGGCGTGCGCGAAGGCGACGAGATCGTCCTCGCCGGCAACTACCAGCTCATGCTCGCCACCAGCGGCAGCGCGCCCAAGGGCGGCCACTTCCACTCCGACGGCACCTTCCACGCGGAGGACCACTGAATGCTGTCGCGCCTGATCGGCTTCTCGCTGCGGCAACCGTCGCTCGTCCTCGCGATCGCGGGGCTGCTGGTCCTCTTCGCCGGCCTCAAGCTGCGCGAGATGCCGGTCGACGTCTTTCCTGAGCTCAACGCGCCCACCGTCGTGATCATGTCGGAGGCCGCGGGATTCGCGGCCGACGAGGTCGAGACCAACGTCACCTTCCCGATCGAGACCGCGGTCAACGGCCTCGCGGGCGCGCGGCGCGTGCGTTCGTCGAGCGCCACCAGCCTGTCGATCGTGTGGGTCGAGTTCGACTGGGGCACCGACATCTACCGCGCGCGGCAGCTCGTGTCGGAGCGGCTTTCCGCCGTGCGCGAGTCGCTGCCCGACACCGTGCACGCCGAGATCACGCCCGTCACCAGCATTACGGGCGAGGTCATGCTGCTCGCGCTGGGCGCGCCTGACGGCAAGGCCACGCCGCTGGCCGTCCGCGACTACGCCGAGTTCACGCTGCGCAACCGCCTGCTCGCGGTGCCCGGCGTGGCGCAGGTCGTCGCGATCGGCGGCGAGCTGCCGCAGTACCAGGTCGAGGTGCGGCAGGAGCGCCTCGCGCGCCACGGGATCTCGATCGACGAGGTGGTCGAGGCCGCGCGCGGCGCGCATAGCACGGCCACCGCGGGCTACCTCGCGAACGTCGACAACCAGGAGCTCCCCATCCGCCAGATGGCGCGCGTGCGCTCCGTCGACGACATCGCGCGCACGCTCGTGCGCATGGACGAGGGCGCGCCCATCACGATCGGCGACGTGGCCGACGTGCGCGTCGGCCCATCGCCGCGCCGCGGCACGGCGGCCGACCGCAGCGTGCCCGCGGTCGTCGTCAGCGTGCAGAAGTCGCCCGGCACCAACACGCTCGAGCTCACCCGCCAGCTCGACCTCGCGCTCGACGGACTCGAGAAGGCGATGCCCGAGGGGATCGTCCTCAACCGCGACCCGTTCCGCGCCGCGCGCTTCATCGAGCGCGCCCTGAACAACGTCGTCCGCGTGCTCGTCGAGGCGAGCATCATCGTCGCGATCATCCTGATCCTCTTCCTGCTCGACGTGCGCGCCACGCTCATCACGCTCACCGCGCTGCCGCTGTCGCTTGCGATCGCGCTCCTCATCCTGTGGGCCTGGGGCCTCTCGGTCAACGTGATGACGCTCGGCGGCCTCGCCGTCGCCATCGGCGAGCTCGTCGACGATGCGATCATCGACGTCGAGAACGTGCTGCGCCGCCTGCGGCTCAACGCCGCGCTGCCCGCGCCCGAGCGCCGCGCGGTGACAGACGTCGTCTTCGAGGCGAGCAACGAGATCCGCTCGTCGGTCGTCTTCGCCACCGTGATCATCTGCATGGTGTTCGTGCCGCTGCTCTTCCTGCAGGGCCTCGAGGGGCGCTTCTTCCAGCCGCTCGGCATCGCCTACATCGTGTCGATCCTCGCGTCGCTGGTCGTCGCGCTGTCGGTCACGCCCGCCATGTGCCGCCTGCTGTTCGCGAAGTCGTTCCACGCCGGCGCGGCGGCGGAGCACCGCGAGAGCGCCCTCGTTCGCTGGCTCAAGCACCGCTACGAGCCGCTGCTGCGCGCGGCCATCGCGCGGCGCGGCGCGGTCCTGGCGGGAGCGCTCGGCCTCGCCGTCGCGGCGCTGGCCTACGCGTGGTCCTTCGGCACCTCGTTCCTGCCCACCTTCCGCGAGGGCACCTTCACCGCCTTCCTCATGGCCCCGCCGGGAACCTCGCTCGAGGAGAGCGACCGCCTCGCCCGCGGCGTCGAGCAGCGGCTCATCGCGATCGACGGCGTGTCGAGCGTGACGCGCCGCACAGGCCGCGCCGAGCGCGACGAGCATGCCGAGCCCGTGAGCTCGTCGGAGATCGAGGTCACGCTCAAGGAGAAAGCTTCGGCCGACGACGTGCGGGCCGCGATCGACCGCGTCATGGCCGATGTCCCCGGCATCACCACCATGATCGGCCAGCCGATCGAGCACCGGCTGTCGCACCTCCTGTCGGGCACGCCCGCCGCCATCGCCATCGACATCTTCGGCAACGACCTCGACGTGCTGCGCGGCGTGGCCAAGGAGGTCGAGGCCGCGCTCAAGTCGGTGCCGGGCACCCGCGACGTCAACGCGAACCGCGAGGTGCTCGTCACGTCCCTTCCCATCCGCTACCGCGCCCAGGATCTCGCCGCCGCCGGCCTCACGCCCGCAGCGGCCGCGCGCCAGGTGCAGCAGGCGCTCCACGGCGAGTCGGTCGCCGAGGTCAACCAGGGCGTGCAGCGTCTCGAGATCGTCGTGCGCCTGGCCGAGGAGGACCGCGCCCGCATCGAGCAGGTGGGCGACCTCATCCTGCGCGGCGAGGGCGGCGCGCTCGTGCGGCTGCGCGAGGTCGCCGACATCGGCCCCGAGCGCACCAGCAACCTCATCGCCCGCGAGAACGCGCAGCGCAAGGCGATCGTGTCGACGAACATCGCCGACGGCTACAACCTCGGCGATCTCGTCGCGGCCGTGCGCGCCAAGGTCGACCCGATCGTCGCCCGCGCCGGCTGCACGGTGCGCTACGGCGGCCAGTTCGAGGCGCAGCAGTCGGCCAGCCGCACCATCCTGTCGATGGGCGCGATCGTGGCCCTCGTCATGTTCGTCATGCTGCAGGCCGCCACGGGCCGCGCCCGCACCGCGGGGCTCGTCATGCTCAACCTGCCGCTCGCCCTCATCGGCGGCATCGCGGCGATCGCGCTCACGGCCCCCGCAGGCACGACGCCGATCCTCTCGATCCCGAGCATGGTCGGGTTCATCACGCTCTTCGGCATCGCGGTGCGCAACGGCATCCTGCTCGTCAACCACTACGCGCACCTCGAGCAGCACGAGGGCTGCACGCCCGCGCAGTCGGTCGTGCGCGGCTCGATGGAGCGGCTCGTGCCCATCCTCATGACCGCGCTCACCGCCGCGCTCGGGCTCATCCCGCTCGCCCTCTCGGGCAGCAAGCCGGGCAGCGAGATCCTCGCGCCCCTCGCCATCGTCGTCCTCGGAGGACTCGTCTCGTCGACCGTCCTCAATCTCTTCGTCGTACCCGCGGGCTACGCGCTCGCGTTCCGCATCAGGCAGTCCACATGACGCAACCCACTCAAGGAGTCCGCATGAAGAAGTCACTCGCGCTTGTCGCCGTCCCGTTCTACACGCTCGCGATGCTGCCGCTCGCCTCGCTGCTCGCTTCGTGCGGCGGCGGCGACAAGCCCGCCGCACCGGCGGCCACGGCGGCGGATGGTCACGATCATGACCACGACCATGGCGACGGCCACGACCATGACCACGATCACGCCGCCGAGGGCATGAGCGGCCACAGCCATGGCGAGACCACGCAGCTCGGCGAGCAGGAGGTCGGCGGCTTCAAGGTCAAGGCCTCGCGCGACGGCGATGTGAAGCCCGGCGGCGATGTGCCGATCGACGTGTGGATCACCGGCGGCGCGAAGGTCGTGTCGGTGCGCTTCTGGGTCGGCACCGAGGACGCGAAGGGCGCCCTCAAGGCGAAGGCCGAGATCGAGGGCGATCACTGGCACACCCACGCCGAGGTGTCCGACCCGCTCCCCGAAGGCAGCAAGATCTGGGTCGAGATCGAGGCCGAGGGCGGCACCACGACCCTCGTCGGCTTCTGAACCCGGTGCCAGGCACCAACCGCGCACCAACCTGGTTCCCCAGGTTGGTGCGCGGTTGCTTCCGTGGACCTCGCAGGGCGAGCGTTACGGCATCGATGAGGCGTTGCTTCGCGAGGTGCCTGGTTGATGCCAGGTTGTTGCCTGGTTCCGCTGGTTGGTGCCTGGTTGGTGCCAGGCACCGCCGCGTCAGAAGCTCGCGGTCTTCGGCGCCCTCGGGAACGGAATCACATCCCGGATGTTCGCCATGCCCGTCGCGTAGATGATCGCGCGCTCGAACCCGAGCCCGAAGCCCGCGTGCGGCACCGTGCCGTAGCGGCGCAGGTCGCGGTACCACCAGTAGTCGGCCTTGTGCAGGCCCATCTCGTCCATGCGCGCGTCGAGCCGCTCGAGCCGCTCCTCGCGCTGCGAGCCGCCGACGATCTCGCCGATCCCCGGCGCGAGGATGTCCATCGCCGCGACCGTCTTCCCGTCGTCGTTCTGGCGCATGTAGAACGCCTTGATGTCCTTCGGGTAGTTCATCACCGCAACGGGCCGCCCGATGTAGGTCTCGGTCAGCCACCGCTCGTGCTCGCTCTGCATGTCGATGCCCCACTTGACGGGGTACTCGAACTTCACGCCCTTCTTCACGGCGTCCTCGAGCGCGGCAATCGCGTCGGTGTAGTCCATCTTGGCAAAGTCCGCGCTCACGAACTTCTCGAGCCGCTCGATGCAGCCCTTGTCGATCCGCTCGGCGAAGAACTTCATGTCGTCCATGCGCTCGGCGAGCAGCGCCTTGAACATGTACTTGAGGAGATCCTCCGCGAGCTTTGCGTCGGTCAGCAGGTCGGCGAACGCGATCTCCGGCTCGATCATCCAGAACTCGGCGAGGTGCCGCGAGGTGTTCGAGTTCTCCGCGCGGAAGGTCGGCCCGAAGGTGTACACCTTCGACAGCGCCATGCACCAGGTCTCGACGTTCAGCTGACCCGACACCGTGAGGTTCGTCTCGCGCCCGAAGAAGTCCTGCGCGTAGTCGATCTTGCCCTCGGGCGTCTTCGGCATGTTCATGAAGTCGAGCGTCGACACGCGGAACATCTGCCCCGCGCCCTCGCAGTCGCTGCCCGTGATGATCGGCGTATGCACCCACAGGAAGCCCTGCTCGTGGAAGAAG
>JBIIRG010000180.1:0-6202 GCA_044341665.1 Phycisphaerales bacterium
CGCGCCGGATCGAAGAACGCGAGCTCGATGGGCGGAATCTCCGTGACGCCCTCGCCGAGCGCGCGGATCGACTGCGTGAAGACCTTGCTGCGCCCCTCGACGGTTCCCGCGGCGGCCTCGCTCGGAACGCGGAATGCCGTGGTGAACGCGGGCTGCTGCGCCAGCATCGGCGCCTGCAGCCCCTCGAGCGACGCCGAGCCCGAGCGGTCGGTCACGCGCATCGTGAGCGTGATCGGATCGCCCACGGCCACATCGAGCGGCTTCGCCACCACCAGCACCTCGAAGTCGCCGACAGCGCCATTCCAGCTCCTCGGGCGCCCGCCCTCGGGAATGGGAAGCACCGACACATCCACCGAGCGCGGCACCACGTTGAGCGTGCGCGCGGCCGCCACCGACAGGCGGTTGGCCATGAAGAAGTCGCTGCCGCGCTGCAGCTTGGTCGGGTACTCCATGCGCACGCGGACCTCGCCCACGCTTGGCGTGCCGACCGCGATCGGGTCGAAGTCCTTGGCGATGGTGTACACGTAGCACTCGGTGTCGTCGACCATGCGCAGCTCGCCGCGCGGCCTGCGGTTCTCCGAGAGCATCTTCTGCAGCGCCGGCGTGAACACGCCCCAGGTCGATCCCTGCAGGTCGACGAGCGACCACATCGACGCCTCGTCGAGCGTGATGCCCATGCCCGCGTCGCTGTAGCGCTTGATGCAGAGCTCGAGGTTGATGCCGCCGCGCTGACCGATGTAGACGGCCGACGGCGTGCCCGTCACCCGCACCACGAGAAGATCGTCGCTGTCCTTCGGAACGCTCGCGCGGATGGGGATCGGCTTCGACGCGTAGGTCGCGCCGCCCGCGGTGATCGTGAATGCGGGGATGACGAACTCGCCCGCGCGCCGCGCCGTGACCTCGAACGTCATCGACACCGTTCGCTGCTGCGTGGTGCGGCCGTTGACCGTCTGGATGCTCGTCGAGGTCTGCTCGCCGGGAAGGCGCTTGATCTCGAGGTCGGCGACCTCCTCAAAGATCGGGCCGTCGAAGTCCTCGACGTTCTGCACGCTGAGCGCCAGCCGCAGCGGCTCGTTGACGAACGCATCCTGCGTCGCCACGCGGGCGACGACGCTCTGCGCCTCGGCCCACGCGCACAGCACGCATGCGGTGATGCAGGCGAGGATCGCGGGAAGAAGCGAGCGGTGTGCGGATGGCATGGTTCGCGGGTCGGGCGATTCGAGGATCGGCGGGGAAATCGGCGGGAGACTACCAGTCCTTCGGCGCAGGCTGCGTGCGGGCGCGTTCACGCTCCATGCGCTCCATCACGCGGGCGCGTTCCTTGTCGCGGATGCGCTGCAGCAGGCGCTCGACTTCCTGGCGGGTCATGGGCTTTCGGTTCTCCGCCTTGGGCTGGTTCGGCTTCGCCTCATCAGTCCTCGGTTCATCGGGCGTGGCTTGGTCAGGCTTCGACTCCTCTGCCTCGGACTCCTGTCCCTTCTGCCCGTCGCGCTGCTGGTCCTGATCCTCCTGCCCATCGCGACGCTGATCCTGCTGGGGCTGGTCCTGCTCGCCGCCCGACTCACTCTTCTGGTCGTCGTTCTTCTCAGGCTGTTCCCCGTTCTGCTGCTGCTGATTCTGCTGATTCTGATTCTGCTCCTCGTTCTGCTCGCCTGATTGCTGCTGATCCTGATTCTGCTGTTGTTGTTGCTGCTGCTGTTCCTGCTGCTTCTTCAGCTCCTTGAGCACGCGATACGCGAGCTCGGCGTTGGCGCGCGCATCGGTGTTGCGGGGGTCGGCGCGCGCCGCATCCTTGAGTTCACGCAGCGACCGCTCGAGCGTATCGATGACTTCCTTCTGGAGCTCCTGCGGGTTGGTGCTGCCGTCGGCGCGCCCCGCCGACTCCATGGCGCGCACGGCCTCGGCGTAGCTCGTGGTGCCGCGGTTGTACATCGATCGCGCCGCGACGCCGGCCTTGGCCCGCTCGGCCGCGGCTGCGAAGAGGTCGCGTGCGAGTTCGAGCTCGCCCGCGCGGTACATCGAGACTCCCGCGTTGTAGAGCCGCTCGGGCCGGACGGGCGGTGCATCGGTCGCGGGTGCGGTGCCGGCATCGAGCAGGGCGCGCGCTGCGGCGATCGGGTCTTCCTCGCGTGCGACGGTGGCCTGCGCGAGGGCGGTGCGCACGTCGGTGACCGAGACTCCGGCCGCCAGCACCGCTGCGACCACGAGCATCGAGGCGGACGGACGCGATGGAGATGGCGTTCCTGATCGAATCATGATGGCGTACTCCCAGCCACGGTCGTCGAGCTGGCATCCCGCCGCACACGCGGCGCCAGCAGCATCTCGGCGAGCAACAGCACCAGCGCGGCCCCCGCGAAGAGCTGGAACAGCGGCTGCTTCGTCGACACATCCGAGCGCTCGCGCGTCGACTTCTCGAGCGAGCCGGAAAGGAGCCTGCCGAGCTGGTCCATGTCGGCCTGCGCCACGCCTGCCTCGACGAAGTAGCCCTCGCCCGCGTCGGCCACCTGCTTGAGGAGCTTCGGATCCATGCGCGACCAGACCTCCTGGCCCTCGTGCACGATGTAGCGCCGCTGGCCGCGCTCGTACACGGGTATGCGCGCACCCTCGGTGGCGTCGCCGATGCCGATCGTGACCACGCGGATCCCTTGCTCCTTGGCCGCGACGGCGGCCGCCTCGACGGGCTCGCTCTGCATGTCCTCGCCGTCGGAGAGGATGACGATGGCCTTGCCGGCGCCTTCACCCGCGAGCGATGACGCGGCGAGGCGGATCGCGTCGCCGAGCATCGATCCGCCGCGCACGGTCGACTGCGGCGAGAGCGCGTCGAGCTGCACGCGGAACGTCCGGTGATTGAAGGTCAGCGGGCAGCGCAGCGAGGGCACGCCCGCGAACTCGATCAGCCCCACGCGGTCGCTGCCGATCGCCTCGACGAGGTCTGCCGCGAACTGCTTGGAGCGTGCGAGGCGGTTGGGCGTCACGTCCTCGGCGAGCATGCTGCGCGAGACGTCGATCACGACCATCACGTCGCTGCTGCGCTGCTCGACGGTCTCGCGCGTGGTTCCCGCGCGGGGATCCATGAGCGCGGGTACGAGCAGCACGATCGCCGCGCCCAGGCAACAGACGCGCAAGCCGCTGCGCGCCTGCATCGCGTGCGGGGCGATGCGCTGCAGGAGCGCCGCATCGGCAAGCCGCGCCCGCGCCCGCCGCCGCCAGACGACGAGCCAGGCGAGAAGCGCCACGCAGCCCGCTGCCGCCACGAGCCACGCGAGGCCCTCGGGCTGCGCGAACTCGAAGCCGGCGCCCGAGATCGGGGTCGGAGTCAGCTCGGCACCGACTGGTGCGGACTGGAGCAGCAGGGCACTCATGTCAGGCGATGCTCCTCAGTCGGGTGGTCGAGAGCAGGATCTCCGCAGCCAGCAACATGAAGGCCAGCGCGAGCACCGCGGGCAGCTCGAACGGCGGGAGCAGCGGCAGATCGATGGCAAAGCCCGCGACCGCGAGCTCGCGGAAGCGCGTCTGGCGCGTCTCCTCGATCGAGCTCTTCTCGAGCGCATCGATCGTCTCGTAGATCCCGGCAAGGCTCATGCTGTCGGTGGCGCGGAAGTAGCGGCCGCCGGTCGCGGTCGCCATCTCGGTGAGCGTCTTCTCGTCGATCGACACGGGCACCCGCTGCATGCGCATGCCGAAGGGCGTCTGCACGGGCACGTTGGCGAAGCCCTTGGTTCCGAGCCCGATCGTGTAGATCCGCACGTCGGTCGACTGCGCGAGCGCGGTGGCCTCGAGCGGCGCGAGCTCGCCTGCGTTCGACTCGCCGTCCGTGAGCAGGATGAGGACGCGCGACTTGATGCGCGTGCGGCCCGTGCGCTCAGCGTCCTTGTTGGCGCGGTCCGATGCATCCTTGAGCTTGTCGACGCCGAGCGCGACGGCGTCGCCGATCGCGGTGCCCATCTCGCTCTGGTCGGTGGGGAAATCGACCTGCTCGAGCGCGTCGATCGCAACGTCGTGGTCGAGGGTGAGCGGGACCACGCTGTCGGCCTTGCCGGCGAAGCACACGACGCCGATGAGGTCGTTCGGCCGTCCCGCGAAACCGTCGCCACCCTTGATGAAGCGACGGGCCACGTCCTTGAGCGCGTCGAGGCGGTTCGCCGGCTGGCCGCCGAGCGTGAAGTCGAGCGCGCGCATCGAGTCGCTGCGGTCGACCACCATCTCGATCGCCACGCCCTCGACGAGCGTGCGCGCGCTTTCATTGGGAATCACGGGCCTCGCGAGCGCAATCACCAGGCACGCGATGGCGCCCGCGCGCAGGATCGGCAGCGCGCGCCGCAGCCGCGTCATGCGTCCGCGCGGCGCGTGGTCGACCGCCGAGAGCGCGCTGAAGCCGATCGGACGCCGCGTGCGCCGCCGCCAGAGCCAGAGCGGCATGAGCGCAAGCGGCAGGAGCGCGAGCAGCCAGACCGACGACGGATGAAAGGTCATCGCGCGCCTCCCGGCTGTTGCGTCGGGTTGTCGGCGGTCGCCACGACGGGTCGCGTCGCCTCGACGAAGCGGCGCGCCTCCGCGAGGTGCGCCGCACACTCGTCGGCGGTCGGTTCCGTCTTGGCGAACTTGACGAGATCCGCGAGACGCAGGAGCGCGCGAAGGCGGTCCGTCTCCGCTGCGGGAAAGTCACCGTGCGTGCATGCCGCGTCGAGGAACTCACGCGAGGTCTGCTGCTCGGCGCGGATCGCGAAGCGCCGCACGGCGTAGCCTCGCACGATCGCCGTGAGCCCGTCGTAGTAGCGGCCGAACTCGCCCTTTGCAGGGAGTTCCTCGCGCTCCAGGCGCGTGAGTTCCGTCGCGGCCCACGCGTCGGGCGTCAACGGCACCACGGGTCGTCGGCGGAACACCCACCAGGCGGCGGCGCCCGCCGCGATCACTCCTGCCGCGGCCATCGCCCACGGCCACCACGCAAGGGGCCCTGCGATCTCGATCTCGCCCTGGATGTCGCGGAACGCCGCGGGATCGACCTTCTCGCCGAGCAGCGTGGCCACGGTGACGGTGGGGAACTCGATCTTGCCCGCGGATTCGCCGCTTCCGTCAGTCCACCGCACGCCGAGCGCGTCGGGCGCCACCGCACCCGACTCAAACGTGCTGAGCGTGAGGTCGTACTCGACGGCGTCCGCCGTACGGCGCGGCGCGGAGACCGCGAGCACGTCGAAGGCCCCGAGCGCATCCGCGGCATCGAGCTCGACTACGTCCGCCGCACGGCCCGTCAAGCGCAGCGTGAAGACGATCGGGAGCCCGACCTCGCCGCCCGCGGCCGCAGCGCGCACCTCCGCCGTGAGCGCGCCGAGCTCGGTGCGCGTGCGGACCATCTCGGCATCCTGCGGTAGGGCGGCAAGCGCGAGCACGACGATCTGGGACCCTGCGAGCGCGTTCATCGCGACCTCCCTCGGTCGCGGCGCACGAAGTACGCCCGCAGCCGGTCGATGAAGTCCGCGCCCGTCTCGAGCACCAGCGGCTCCGACTTCGCCCGCCGGAACAGGCGGTCGCGCGCCTCGGCGCGCTCGTCGGCCACCTCGCGCCAGCCCTCGCGCACCCATCGCGACGACGTGTCGAACGCGACCGTCTCGCCGGTCTCGAGATCCTCGAGGTCGACGATGCCCACGTCGGGCATCTCGCGCTCGCGCGCGTCCTCGACCACGATGGGAATCACGTCATGCCGCCGCCGCAGGCGCGCCAGCGCCGACTCCCAGCCCGACGAGCCGCGGGAAACCGACCCCGGCGCCTCGCCCTCCACGAGGAAGTCGCTCACGACGCACACCACCGAGCGCTTGGAGAGCGACGCGTTGAGCTCGTCGAGCGCGCGTGCGATGTCGGTGCCGCGGCCGGTCGGCGCGAACGCCAGCAGGTCGCGCACGATCCGCAGCACATGCCGCGCACCCTTGCGCGGCGGCACGATCGCCTCGATGCGGTCGGTGAAGAGCAGCATCCCCACTCGGTCGTTCGAGCGGATCGCCGAGAAGGCGAGCGTCGCCGCGATCTCGGCCACCAGCTCGCGCTTGAGCTGCCCGCGCGTGCCGAACGCAAGCGATCCCGAGAGGTCGACCGCGAGCATGACCGTGAGCTCGCGCTCCTCGCGAAAGACCTTCACATGCGGCTCGCCCACGCGCGCGCTCACGTTCCAGTCGATCGAGCGCACGTCGTCGCCGAAGAGGTACGGCCG
>JBIIRG010000181.1:0-6156 GCA_044341665.1 Phycisphaerales bacterium
CGACGACTGCCTGTCGCGGCTGCCCGCGATGTACGCGCACGCCGTGCAGGCGGCGTACCGCGACGCGCACACGCTCGCGCACATCGCCAGTGCCAGCGGCGAATCCATCGAGACGATCAAGAAGCGCCTGCAGCGCGCCCGCGCCATGCTGGGCGAGTGCCTCGGCGCAAAGGGTGCATTTTCCGAGGTTTCCCCCGCATGAGCGACGCACGCGACCGCCTGATGGATGCGCTGCTGCGCCAGCACCTCGGCGAGGATTCGCCGCAGATGGAGCAGCGCTACGCCCGCGCCTTCGCCGCGCTCGACGCCGCGGAAGGCAGCCCGCTGCGCAATCCGACGCGCGCCCGCGCGCTCCGCATCGCGCGCGCCGCGCTCGTCGTGCTCTGTGCGGGCACGATGCTCCTCCTCCTGCCGGTCGAGTCGAACGCCATGGGCGTGATCGCCGGCGCTGTCTCGGGCGAATCGCGCGCCCGCGGCGCCGCCGACGAGCGCCGCTACGAGGTCGAGCTGCGCTTCAACCGTCCCGCGCCCGGCGGCGGACGCGACCGCGAACTCGTGCTGCGCGGCAACTGGGACATGCACGGCGACGAGTCGCGCCTGGAGCTGCGCGCGTCCGATGGCCCGTCGCTGGTGCGCGTCGATGCGCGCGACGGCGCGTGGGAGCAGCGCGAAGGCGGCGCAGCGCGCGCGCTCGAATCGAGCGAGCTCTGGCCGCGCTGGATCGAGGACCGCAGCGGCCGCATCGCCGTCGAGCGCATGGACGAGTTGCTGCGCCTCGTGCAGCGCAGCTACGACGTGGCGTTCGCGCGCGCGGGCGAGGAATCGCCCGTCGCGCTGCGCGGATCGCTGCACCTCGTGGCCGACCGCCGCGGCCGCGTGCCCGGTCCGTCGCAGATCGACCTCTGGATCGACACCGACCGCAACGTCGTGCTCGAGGCACAGCTGCGCTGGCTCCCATCCCAGCCGCCCGCGCGCGGCGACCGCCCTCCACGCGGCGCGCCGCCGCAGCCGCAGCCACCGCGCCCTGCGCCCGAAGGCGACGACGACTACCGCACCGCGCCCGGCGCGCTTCCGCCCCACCCACCGCGCGAACTCCGCCTGCGCCGCATCGAGCCGATCGCCTTTCCCGCGGACCACTTCACGAAACCCGCGCGTTCCTCCTGACGGCACGGCTCACACCGCGAACACCGCCACCAGCGCCACGAGCGCCGCGCCCCCGAGCGCGGGCAGCACGGCGCGGAAGACCTCGCGCGAGCCGGCAAACCGCGCCACGCACAGCTTGAACACCGTGTTCACCGCCAGCGCCAGCATCGAGGCGCGCGCCGCATCGCGCACATCGAGCACGCCCTCCACCACCTCGCGCGCCGAGCTGAGCGCGATCGCGTCCATGTCGGTGATGCCGGAGAGCGCCGCGATCGCGAGAAACACGCCCACGCCCTCGTACGACACCGCTGCCTTCGTCGCCACGCGGATCAGCACGAACACCGCAGCAAACGACAGCGCCGAGGTGAGCTGCGTCGGATTCCTCGGCTTGGGCAGCGCGTTCGCATCGGCACGCAGGACGCCGTTCGCGCCACGCATCGCCTGCAGCCCACCGAGCAGCGTGAGCGCGCCCACGCCCGCGAGCCAAGGCCACAGGACACGCAGCAGGTCGGGCGCCGCGACGCCGATCAGAACAACAAGCCGGAGCGGAAGCACGCCGCACGCCAGCAGGATCACCGCCGCCGCCAGCGGCACCATGCCGTCGTCTCGCGCCCGCCGCGCCGCGCCGAGCGTCGCAGCCGTGCTCGACACGAGCCCGCCGAGGAGCCCCGTCGCAAGCGTCCCCGCGCGCGCGCCGAGCAGCACCTGCGCCAGGTATCCCGCGAGGCTGATCGACACGACGAGCACCACGAGCATCCAGGCGCCGCGCGGGTTCACCGCGTCAAGCGGGCCCATCGGCCTGTCGGGCAGCACCGGCAGGATCACAAGCGCGATCAGCACGAAGGTCGCGATCGCGCGGACATCCTCCTGCCCGAGCTTGCGGATGAGCGCGTGCAGCGGATCGCGGATGTAGAGCAGGAGGAACAGCACGCCCGCCCCCGCCACCGCGATCGAGCGGTCGCCGATCACCGCGTAGCCCCCGAGCAGCGTCGTCGCCATCAGCGCAAACGCCGTCGTCAGGCCGATGTCGCGAAACGGCTCGCGCCCCGCCTCCTCGCTGCGCACGGACCGGTCGGAGCGCACGATGCCGCCGTAGGCGCCCGCCGCGCCCAATACGGCGCCCGCCACGATCAGCGCCCATGGCGTGGTGCCGATCGGCGTCAGGAGCGCGCTCAATCCGCCGATGAACCCGGCAAATCCGAAGGTCCGCACGCCCGCCACCGTGTCGGGATGCCGCTCGCGCTCGAAGCCCACGAGGAGCCCGACTCCGAGCGCAAGTCCGAGGGCAACGAGATCGGGGTGCATGGGCGGAGTGTACGGGGGCTGCTTTTCGCGCCGACACATCAACGATACGCGGGCGCATGCTCGAACACGCCCCGCCCGCGTCGCTCGACATGAATGCCCGCAGATGCTGGCAACGCCGAAATCTGCGGTGCGGGTTGCGCCCGGAGTCGACGAACCCCCGCCCCCCTCGCCCCTCCGCCGAGTTCCTGTAGTCTGTCCCGCTCGAATGTCTCCACTCGAGCGCGCCGTCAATCTCGCCGACCTCGCTTCGCTTGCCGAGCGGGCGATCGAACCCACCGCGTGGGACTACTACCGCTCGGGTGCGTGGGACGAGACGACGCTTGCGCGCAGCGAAGCGGCGTGGCGCGAGCTCGAGATCCACTTCCGCGGCATGGTCGATGTCTCGCAGCGCACGGGGCGGACCGCGCTGTTCGGGCGAACGATCCCCTGCCCGCTGATCGTCGCACCCACGGCGATGCAGAAGATGGCCCACCCAGACGGCGAGTGCGCGACCGCGCGCGCCTGCTCGGCCGCGGGCCTGCCCATGTGCCTCTCGAGCCTCTCCACGACGGCGCTTGAGGACGTGCGCGCTGCGACCACCGCGCCGATGTGGATGCAGGTCTACCTCTCGCAGGACCGCGGCTTCACGAAGAGCCTCGTCGAGCGCGCCGACGCTGCGGGCATCGAGGCCTTCGCGGTCACCGCCGACACACCCGTGTGGGGCATCCGCGAGCGCGACATGCGCAACGGATTTCGCGTGCCCGACGGCCTGCGCATCGTCAACCTCGAGCGGCCGGGCGGCCCCACCGGGCATTCGGGCGTGGGCATCGGCGGCGCGCTCTCGTGGACCATCGACGCCACCCTCACGTGGAAGGACGTCGAGCAGCTCGTGTCGTGGACCCGCAAGCCGATCGTGGTCAAGGGACTCTGCCGTCCCGACGACTGCCGCGCCGCCATCGAGTCGGGCGCACGCGGCGTGTGGATCTCGAACCACGGCGGCCGACAGCTCGATGGCGCGCCGGCCACGGCCGACGTCCTCGCGACCTGCGCCGCGGCAGTCCGCGGTCGCGCGACGGTCGTCGTCGACGGCGGCATCCGCCGCGGCACCGACGTCCTGCGCGCGATCGCGCTCGGTGCCGACGCAGCCGCGGTCGGCCGCCCGATCCTGTGGGGTCTCGGCGCCGGCGGCGAACCGGGCGTCGCGCGCGCCCTCGCCATGCTGCGCGCGGAGTTCGAGCTCGCGATGGCGCTCGCCGGCGTGCGCACCGTCGACGAGATCCGCGCCCTCGGCGCCGACCTCGTGCGGCGACGCGGGTAGTCTCCGCACACCATGCTTTCCGCCGCTGCCGTGTTGATGCTCCTGGCCCCCGTGACGCCGGCGGCGGCCCCCGCGCTCGACCGGACGTTCGACCACGCGATCCTCATCAGCGTCGACGGCTTGCGGTCGGACGTGCTCGAGTCGCCGCACATCGACGCCCTGCCCCACTTCGCCCGCCTGCTGCGCGGTCCGCACACGCTCGACGCGCGCACCGACCCCCAGTACACGATCACGCTGCCCAACCACCTGTCGATGCTCACGGGCCGCCCCGTGCTCGGCCCCTACGGCCACAACTGGATCACCAACGACGACCCCGCCGCCGCCAAGCATGGCGGCACGCTGCACATCCACAAGGGCGCCTACATCCCGAGCGTGTTCGACGCCGCGCACGACGCGGGCCTCGCCACCAGCTGCAGCGCCTCCAAGACCAAGTTCTGGCTGCTCGAGCAGAGCTACGGCGAGGCCCACGGCGCGCCCGACACGACGGGACCCGACAACGGTCGCAGCAAGATCGACAGCTTCCTGTTCAGCGACCACTCCGCCGAGCTGGCGGCGGGGCTGGCCGACCGCCTGCGACGCACCGAGGGCCGGTCGTTCCACTTCATCCACTTCGCGGCGCCCGACATCGCTGGCCACAGCTACGACTGGCAGGTCAAGGCGGGGTCCAAGTACATGGCTGCCATCCAAGAGGTCGACGCCGCCCTTGGGGTCATCCTGGCGGCGATCGACGGCGACCCGGACCTTCGAGGGCGGACCGCCGTCGTCCTCACCACCGACCATGGCGGCGGCGTCCCTCGCAAGACGCACACCGACATCACCTGCCCCCTGAACTTCCGGATCCCGTTCGCGATCTGGCTCGGCGCAGACGGCGCTCCCGAAGACCTCTATAAGACGAATCCGGCGCGATCTCGCCCTGGGCGGGAGGAAATCGGCGCCCGCGACGCCTCGAAGCAGCCCATCCGAAACGGCGATGGATGCAATGCCATCCTCGCACTACTCGCGCTTTCGCCGCTTGAAGGCTCTTTTTATGGGGCTCTGTCGCCGCTCCGCCCGGCGACCCCCTGACGCCCGAAAGAACTTGGCGGATTTTTGCGCCGGCATGTATCTCACGAAGTCGCCCCGACTCTTGTGCGGGCGAGCACACGCACCTCTGGTGCTCCAAGACGCGACAGGCCGCTGGCAAGTACCCGCAAGGGTGAGTGCCGGCGGCCTGCGTCGTTGTTGGGGAAGGTTTATGGAGCCCGCCTGCGCGAACCGATCACACGGGCGATTTGGCGACCGATTTGTTTGGAGGTCCTTGGATCGGTGCTAGATTGAGGGTCTAGGGAGGCGGTCTCGCGACCGTCTAGAGGTTTTGGTTTCGACGAGCGGGAACTCGTCGACTCCGAGGGAATTCGCCAGGGCTCTCCTTGGCGACTTGAAAAGGGAGTTTGAACAAATGCAGTCTCTTCGTTGCGCAGCCGCGCTGTCGGCTGTGACCGTGGCCGTCGCTCAGTCGGCCAGCGCGGGCTTTGTCTATCAGAGCGCCGCTCGTGATGTCAGCGTCTCCGTCTCCGGCTCCGTGGTCGACTCCGAGTCGAATGCGAACCCTGGTTCGTGGTTCGGCAGCGCGAACACCACTGGCATGGGCTACTCGGCCCTCGCCACCCAGGGCTCGAACCTGGGCGGCATGGAGATGACCTTCGTCGGCGCCGCACAGCTCGACGCGAGCATGACCGCCGCGCTCGCTGCGCGTAGCACCGCGTCGGTGAGCTTCCTCGCCGACTCGAGCGAGTCGATCAGCTGGATCGTCAACCTCGCCCGCCAGTCGAGCGGCGCAGGCAACTCGTCCTCGATCGCCCTGTCGGTCATCGACGTCGCCTCGGGCGCCGTGGTGCTCGCCTTCAGCGGTCCGTCGATCGGCTCGGGTTCCTTCGACGTCATCGCCGGTCGCAACTACCGCGTCGACCTCACGGCCCTCGCCACCGCGGCTGGTCCGTCGAACTCGCTCTCGAGCTACAACGTCGGCTTCTTCTCGACCGTGCCCGCCCCGGGCGCCATCGCGCTGCTCGGCCTCGCTGGCTTCGCCGGCCGCCGTCGCCGCTAACCCGTCTGCTTCCGCTTCGAACCTCACCCAGCCCCGAAGCATCACCCCCCCCCGAAACGAAACGCGCGCGCGGCCCACGTGCCGCGCGCGCGTTGTTTTTGGCGCGATCGGAATGGTGCGAGCCTTCCAACGGCTCGGTACCTCACTCCCTCGCCACCACCGTGTCCCAGCCGCCCCACTGCCGCAAGCCTTCGTGGCTCGCGATGCCCGTGTACGAGAGCGACGCGTCCTCGTACCGGCGGAATGCAAACACCGCCTGATTCATCTGCTCGGTGTTGAACACCTTGAGCTGCACGAGCAGGTGGAAGTCCTGCACGCTGAGTCC
>JBIIRG010000033.1:0-18106 GCA_044341665.1 Phycisphaerales bacterium
GTTGCGCGTCATCCGAACGGGCAGCAGCCTCTCGAGTGCGGACCGCGCAACGCATGACGCGTGCGTGGGATCCAGATGCATCGCCGTCCCCGGCGGCGCATCGAATGACGGAACGAAAGAGCACGACCCTAGAGCGAGACCCTAGAGCGAGACCCTCGAGCACGACCATGAGCATCCACAGCAGCCTCAAGACCAAGTCCGGCGCCCTCAACCAGCACCGCAACGTCCTCACCCGCGACGAGCGCGTCGCCAAGCTCACCGCCGCCGATCGCTTCGCTGCTGGCAAGAACTCGCCGCTCGGACTGCCCAAGGTGCTCAGCATCAAGGTCGCCGCCGGCAAGAAGCCCAAGAAGGAAGCGGCTGCCGCGGCCGACGCCAAGGACACGAAGAAGAAGTGATCGACCGCCGCTGAGCCGCGCCTGCGCATGCGGGTGCTGGCCCGACGCCGATCACCGATTCATGGCATACTCAAGCGCCTCCGACGGAACCGTCGGAGGTGTTTCTTTTCACGCTTCGTTTCGCGCCGCGCGCGCAGGCCTCCGATGTCCACCTCCCCGATCTCCGCCTCCCCGACGTCCGCCGATCGCCTCGACGTTCAGAAGATCCTCTCGAACCGCGCCAAGTCGATCGACGCGAGCGGCATCCGCAAGGTCTTCGACCTCGCCGCGCATCTGAAGAACCCGATCAACCTCTCGATCGGGCAGCCCGACTTCCCCGTGCCCGACCTGCTCAAGCAGGCCGCGATCAAGGCCATCGACGAGAACCGCAACGGCTACACCCAGACGCAGGGCTGCCCCGAGCTGCTCGGCGCGATCTGGAAGCGCCTCGGCAGCGAGGTGGGCTGGCACAGCGGCCAGGACGGCCTTTCCGCGATCGTCACGAGCGGTACGAGCGGCGCACTCGTCCTCGGCATGATGTGCCTGCTCGACGCGGGCGACGAGGCGATCGTGCCCGACCCGTACTTCGTCATGTACCCGCAGCTCGCCGCGCTCACGGGCGGCAAGATCGTGCTGTGCGACACCTATCCCGACTTCCGCATGACCGCGGCCAAGATCGAGAAGCTGATCACGCCGCGCACCAAGGCTGTGCTCGTCAACAGCCCGGGCAATCCGACCGGCGTGGTGCTCTCGAACCGCGAGATGGCCGACATCGTCGATCTCTGCCGCGCCAAGGGCATCCTGCTGATCTCCGACGAGATCTACGACGAGTTCACCTTCAGCGAGTCGCGCGAGAACGGCCGCTTCCCGACGCCCGCGGCGTTCACCAAGGACTGCCTGCTCATCCGCGGCTTTGGCAAGACCTACGGCTGCACGGGCTGGCGTCTCGGCTACGTGGCCGGGCCGCACGACATCGTGCAGTCGATCGCCAAGCTGCAGCAGTACACCTACGTGTGCGCGCCCAGCATGGCGCAGTACGCGGCGGCGCACTGCTACGAGATCGACATGCAGCCGTGGGTCGACCGCTTCGAGAAGCGCCGCGACACGGTGCTCGCGGCGTTCCGCGGGCTCGCCGAGGTTCCCACCCCGGGCGGCGCGTTCTACGCGTTCGTCAAGGTGCCCGAGCAGCTCGGCCTGACCGCGTCGCAGTTCGTCGAGAAGGCGATCGAGCGCAGCGTGCTCATCATCCCGGGCAAGGTCTTCTCGACGCGCGACACGCACTTCCGCCTGTCGTTCGCGGCCAAGGAGGAGACGCTCGCGAGCGGACTCGCCGTCATCACCGACCTGATGCGCGGCAAGTGATGCGGCGCGGCAGCGGGGGACGGCGAAAGAAAACCGCTGTCTGAGTTTGTGGCCCAGAGCAGCGGCGGGTGGATGGCCTGAAGTTGGTGGTCGCGGTCATGCGGTTCGACCCGCGCTCCCGCGACAGTCCATTCATCTGCCATCCGCCGGACCGAGTTGAGCGCGTCGATCAAGAATCCGCGTTTCTCTCCCCGGGACCGCGTGCTGATGGACCTCTGTTTCCATCGCTCTGTAGCGGCGTGGCGCAGAACATCGGCGGTGGGCCGATCCGAGGTTGTCCGCGGGTTGTCCGCGGGATGTCCGCGGGATGTCCGCGCGGCCAAAAAGAACAGTGCGCCGAGTTGCTCGGCGCACTGAACGCAGTCGTGGATGCGGCGGTTGAGCCCGCCGCGGCGATCACTCGCCTTCGGCCGATCACTCGCCTTCGGCCATCACTCGCCTTCGGCCTTGGGCTTCGCCGGGGCGGCAGCCGAGCCGGCGGTCTTGCTGTTGCCGAGCTTGACGGCGTCGCCCGGAGGCGCGACGGTCTCGCCGACGGGGCGGATGTCCTTCTGCTCGAGGGCGACATCGTCGGATTCGCCGCCGGAGCAACCGACGAAGAGCAGGCACGCGGTGGCGCAGCTCAGGGCAAGAAGAGTCTTCATGGCAGTCCTTTCGGGTTGTTCCCGCGGTGGCGATCCGTGACAGTGGATCGGACGCTGCGGGCGATTTCTGGCTTCGAACGGGGTATGTCGGACGAATGGACGCTGTCTCGCGATTTCCGGCCGACGGGCGTATTCAATCGAACTCGGTTCAATCGGTCAAGTCGCAGCGAGGCGGGGGTTCAGCGCTGGGGTTCAGCGCGAGGAACGGACGAGTCGTGCCGGCGACTGCCGCGGGGCGAGCCAGCGCCACTGCGTGTGGTAGGTCTCGTCGTTGTCGGCCACGCCGATGTTCAGGCTCATTCCGTCGATCGCGGTATTGGCGGGCAGCGCCTCGCGCATGACCTGCAGCGTCAGCGTCCAACCCTTGCTTCCGGCCGAGAGCGTGGCCGCGACCGCCTTGGACGGCTCCATCCGCTCGCGGTCGGGCGTGAGCGTCCGCACCCGCAGTTCGGCCCCGTCTGCGCCGACCGTCACGAGGTACTCCCGCGCCTCGGGGCCCTCGCCGAGCACCAGTCGCACGGCGTCGCCAAGCGGATCCTCGATCCCCGACTTGCGGTCGTTGGGCTTGGCGTCGGCCGACAGCACGAGGTCCGGCATCTCGAGCTGCACGGTCAGCTCCGCGCCATCGCGACCCGCCGAGACGCGCGCGGTGCTGTTGCGCTCGGCCGTGTCGTACTCCGACCAGTTCCACACCGCGATCGAGTAGGGGGTGGCGTCGGCGAGTGTCTCGCCGACCGCGATCGTGCGCGCAAGCGGCACCCGCTGCCGCAGCAGGACAGGCACCTTGCGCCCCTTGCCGTCGGCGAAGCTCGCCACGATCTCGAACGGCGGCGGCTCGCAGGGAAGGACCTGCGCCGCGGCGCGGGCCGTGAGCGTGACCTTGCGCGACTCGCCTGCTGCCAGCGTCACAGCGCTCGCATCGAAGGCGAGTTCGAAGGGCGACTTCAGGTCGGTCGTATGCGGGTTGAAGAGGTCGAACGCGGTGCGGCTCGTCCAGACCCGCGTGATCTCGCCGCTCGGCTCGCCCGGCGCTGGTTCGGTGACGGTCCAAGGCTCAGGCGCGCGCGCGGGCCGGAGCGTGAACTCGACGGGGCGATCGAGCGGGTTGCGGAGCGTGATCTCGATCTCGCCCTCCGTGGCGGCGCGAAGCGGGTCGGCGACCGCGCCGCGAAGCGTGACGGTATCGCGCGAGGTCTTGAAGCGATAGGCGAGGTCCTGGTCCTCCTTCGTCATCCAGTCGACGGGCAGCGTGCAGCCCGCGACCTGGTGGTACGGCGCGATGGAGCCGTCCTCGCCGATCACGACGAAGGTCAGGTGCTGGAGCTGCCCCGCCAGGGGATGCTGGTCGATCGCGCCGCCGCAGGTGCCGAGCAGCAGGAAGGGGATGCCGTCGCGCGGCGGCAGCGCCTGCAGCGAGTGGTAGTGCCCCGCGATCACGTAGTCGACGCCATGCTTGACGAGCATCGGCTGCACGCGCTCGTCCCAGCGCGTGGGCTTGTGGTCCCACAGCGGGCGATGGAAGAGGATGATGATCGGCTTGCCGCGGGCGTTGAGCTCGCCGAGCGTGCGCTCGAGCCACGAGAGCTGCCCGTCGGAGAAGCCTGGCTCGATGTTGCCGCCACCGTCCTCGGTGTTCAGGACGACGAAGCTCGCGAGCTCGAGCTCGACCGCGTAGTAGAGCGGTCCGAAGAGCGCGCGGTACGAGTCGGCGAAGGAGCGGTCCTTGCCATCGCGCTTGCCGCTCACGAGGTCGTGGTTTCCCGGCGTGGGATAGAAGGGCATGCGCAGCGCACCGACGGTGTCGAGGAAGTCCTTCCGCTCGCCCGCCACATGCTCGTTGCTGCGCGAATAGCCCTGCACGAGGTCGCCCACGCAGAAGACCGCGTCGGGCATCTCGCGGTTGATGTCGGCCACCGCCTCGCGCAGGTAGCGAAGGCCCCAGTCGCGCCCCGTGGTGCGGTCGGGCACGATGGCCACCACCTGTCGCTTGGGCGACGCGGGCTGCACGACGCGCTGCCCATCGCGAGCCTGTCCGGCGCCAGGATCACCCTCGGGGACGCGCTCGAACGCGGGAGGCGTGGACAGGCTGGCGCCTGCGCTCAGGAAGGCGGCAAGAATCGGGGCGATCGCGTGCAAAGGCATGCCCGAAGGGTACCGCCGCGCCGCGGTCAAGAAAAATGTGTGGAGTCGGCGCGGCTTTGGCCGAACGAAGGGGCACGCCGATGGGTTTTCTCGGTGAGTCGCTGGTGAGCCGATTGCTCGGCAGACCGCCTGCGGCGAACACAGTTCGATGCGGCCCACAGTGGTGTTGGATGCCGTCGTCGAGCGCGAAGCGGAGCGTCGTTTCACCGCCTCGTCTGAACTCGTCATCTTTCTCCCCTCCGCCCCGTCCGCTCAGCGATGATCGAACGGGGTTTTTCTTTCGCGCCTGCGCGGACGCCGTCTGGCAGCCGCTCCCCCCGCGAGCCTTTCTCGATCGGGAAGTGTCCGCGAGTGAAGTCAGACCGAGGCGCGAACTCGGTATCCGCCCGACGCGATCGAATTCACCCTTGCGCGCAGCGCACGCTTCTCGCGAGCGTCGCGCGCACACCCTCGTCGATGGGCGTCGGACGGCGCGTCGCGAGGTCGACGTGCGCCCAGCGGCTGCGGGCGCGGGTGAGCTCGCGGCCGTTGCCCGCGCGCACGATGCGCGACTGCCGCACCAGGCTCGTGCGCCCGAGCGACTCGAGCCAGGTGACGAGCAGCAGGTCGTCGCCAACGAAGGCCTCGCCGAGGTAGTCGATCTCGTGGCGCGCGACGAACCACATGCGCCCGCGGGCGGCGAGGTCCTGGCGGGCCGCACCGACGGCGTCGCCGTGGAGCGAGGCGAGCAGGTCGATCCAGCCGAGGATCACGATGTTGTTGGCGTGGGGGACGAGCGCGCTCGTTTCGCTGGCGTCGACCGTGTGCGCGAGCGCGAAGGCGGCGTCGCGCGGAACGTCGCCGGGCAGCGTGGCGGCGGCAAGCGACGCGATCGGAAAGCCTTCGACGTTCATCGCAGCGGAGCGTAGCATGGCGGCATGGACGCCTCGCAACGCGCCAACGACCCGCGCCCCGTGCACCTCGACCTCGCGCGGGATCGCGGCCTCACCATCCGCTGGGAGGACGGCGTGGCGCACATGCTCCCGATCACCACGCTGCGACGCCACTCGCCCTCGGCCGACCAGCGCGAGCTGCGGGCCGAGATGGCGCGCAATCCGCTCACGGTGCTTCCTGCCAATCGGGGAGCCTCGCAGGGACCGCTGCGGGCGGACGCCGTGGAGCCCGTTGGCCACTACGCGCTGCGGATCCGCTTTAGCGACGGGCACGACACGGGGATCTACACCTGGCGCTACCTGCGTGAACTCGGCGAGCGGCACGGGACGCCGGTCGCGGGCGGCGGCTGAAGGCTCCGTCGACCGACGGCGCCGCCCCTACAATCGCCGCTCCATGGCCCAGTCCACCCACGCAGCTCCCGCCAGCCAAGGCGCCGGCGCGACCCTCACGAATCACCATCCAGCAGATGTCCTCTGCGCCCGCGTCCAACACGTCGGCAGCGCCACCTGCGTGGGCCTCGATCCCGTGGTCGACCGGCTGCCCGCGGCGATCGCGCCGTCGGACCCGCGTGATGCCGCGTCGTGCGCGCAGTCGATCGAGCGGTTCTCGCTCGGCGTGATCGAGGCGGTGTGCGCCGACGCAGCAGCGGTGAAGATCCAGGCCGCGTGCTACGAGCGCTACGGCGTCGACGGCTATGCGGCGATGTGGCGCGTGCTGGCGGCCGCGCGCGCGCACGGGCTCGCCGTCGTCCTCGACTTCAAGCGCGGCGACATCGGCATCTCCGCCGAGCATTACGCCGCGAGCGCACGCGCCGGCGGCGCGCACTGGACCACCATCAACGCCTATCTCGGAGCCGATGGCATCGAGCCGTTCCTGGCCGATGGCGCAGGTACGTTCGCGCTCGTCCGCACGAGCAACCCCTCTGGCGACTCGATCCAGTCGCTTCCGCTCGCCGACGGTCGCACGGTGGCGGAGGCCGTGGCCGACCTCGTCTCGTCGCTCGGGGCTCGCTCGATCGGTGCGAGCGGTTTCTCGGCGCTCGGCGCCGTCGTGGGCGCGACCAAGCGGGCTGAGATCGCGTCGCTGCGCGCACGCATGCCGCACACCATCTTCCTGGTGCCCGGTTACGGCGCACAGGGCGGCACCGCCGACGACGTGCGCGCGTGCTTCACCAAGGGCGCGCTGGGCGCATTGATCACCGCGAGCCGCTCCGTGATCTACCCGAAGGCGGCGGCCGGCACGCCGTGGGAGACCGCGATCCGCGACGCGGCGCGTGCGTTCGCCGACGACATCCGGGCCATCACGCGCTGAGCGCATCCGAGGTATGGCGTGAAGATCGGACGATTCATCCTTCCTGGGCTGCTCGTGCTGCTCGCGGCGCTCCCGATTGCCTTCGGCCCTCGTGGAGGCGAGCCCGCGCGCGATGTGCGCCGCGTGATCATCTACACCCCGCACAACGAGCAGATCCGCTTCGAGTTCGGGCGCGGCTTCGCGGCGTGGCACCAGCGCGTGCACGGTGGGCCGGCGGAGGTCGTGTGGAACACGCCGGGCGGGACCAGCGAGATCCGCAAGATCCTCGAGGCGAACGCCGAGGCCGCCTTGCGCGCGGGGCGACCCATCGGTGGCAACGCCGACCTCGTCTTCGGTGGAGGCAGCTACGAGTACGGCCAGCTCAAGCGCGAGATCGTGCTCAGGACCGACGGCAGCGGGGAAGGCGATGCGCGCCGCGGCCGCATCCTCGACAAGCCTTCGCTGACCCCCGAGTGGCTCGCATCGGCCTACGGCGAGAACTCCGTCGGCGGTGAGCCGCTCTACGACCCCGACGGCTACTGGTTCGGCGTGGCGCTCTCGGGCTTTGGCATCGTCTACAACCGTGACTATCTGCTGTCGCTTGGCCTGCAGGAACCCACCGAGTGGGCCGACCTCGCCGATGCGCGGCTCGCGGGCGCGATCACGCTCGTCAATCCGTCGCAGTCGGGCTCGGTCACGACCGCGCTCGAGGCGATCATCCAGCGGCTCGGCTGGGAGCGTGGCTGGCAGATCATCCTGCGCATGTCCGCGAACGCCCGCAGCGTGGCGTCGAGCGCGCCGAAGGTCCCGCTCGACGTGTCGGCGGGCGACAGCGCCGCGGGTCCCAGCATCGACTTCTACGGCCGCTACCAGGCGCAGGCGATCCTCGACGCCGGTGGCGGCGCGCGCATCGGCTACATCGACCCGCAGGGGCAGACGGTGATCGACCCCGACCCGATCGCGCTCCTGTCGAACGCGCCCAACCGCGAGACCGCGGAGCGCTTCATCGCGTTCGCGCTTTCGGACGAGGGACAGGCGCTGTGGCAGTTCCGGGCCAAGGCCGAAGGCGGCAGGGCGCGCACCGACGGCGAACTCGGTCCGCACCGCTTCGAGCTGCGGCGCATGCCGGTGCGGCGCGACTTCCGCGCGACGTACCGCGAGCAGTTCATCGACGACGTCGATCCGTTCGCCCTCGCGAGCAAGGTCGAGAATCCCGACCGGAACGCACGCGCGTTCATCGCGCCGCTCTTCAGCGCGATGTGCGCCGATCGCCGCGACGAGCTCGCGCGCGCGTGGGATGCGATTCGGATGCATCCCGCGTACCCGGTCGGCACGCCGCTCGTGACCGCCGCCGATGTCGACGATCCGACGCTCAAGGCGATGCTCGAGGCGTTCGACGCGATGCCCGACGTGGCAGGACCCGACGGCACGCGCGTGAGCGCGGCAACGCGCGAAGGGCGTGCGGCGATCCGCGACGGCTGGATCAAGGGCGGCTGGAAGGCCGCGGGCCTCTGGCCCGAGGGCGCGTCGAGCATCGATGAGCTTCGGCGGCGATTCGGCGCGTTCCACTCGGCGCAGTACCGCCGCATCGTCGAACTGGCGCGGGAGACGGGCTCGTGAGCGGCGACGTTGCTGTCGCCGTGGATTCCGCGCCGCAGGCCGATGGCCCGCGGCGGGTGGCGCTCCTCTCGGTCGGTGATGAGATCGTCCTCGGGCAGATCGAGGACACGAACGCCACCTGGCTGTCGCGCGAGCTGCAGCGGATCGGCGCGATGCCCGGCGAGCGGCGCACCGTGGCCGACGACCGCGCCGCGCTCGCGCGGGCCCTGCGCGAACTCGCGCGCGATCACGCGGCCATCGTCATGACGGGCGGGCTCGGCCCCACGCTCGACGACCTCACGCGCGAGGCGCTGGGCGACGTGGTCGACCCGGGTGCGGCGCTCGTGCGCGACCCCGCGGGCGTCGAGCACCTTCGCGGCTGGTTCGAACGGCGCGGCCGGGCCATGCCGGCGACGAACCTCCGCCAGGCCGACCGGCCGCCATCGGCGCAGCTGCTCGACAACCCGCACGGCACGGCGCCCGGCATCGCGGCACACGCCGGTGGTTGCAGCATCTTCTGCCTTCCCGGCCCGCCGAACGAGATGCGCCCGATGTTCGCGCGCTTCGTCGTGCCCGCGCTCCGCGACGAGGCGCGCGTGGTGCTCACCGCGGCGCTCCACACGATCGGCCTTGGCGAGAGCACCATCGCCGAGCAGCTCGGCGAGCTCATGGAGCGCGGCCGCGAACCGTCGGTCGGCACCACCGCGAGCGACGGCATCGTCACGATCCGCGTGCGCGCGACCGGACTCGAGCAGGAAGCGCACCGCGCGCTGGCCGAGACGGTGGCGGCGTGCCGCGCGCGCGTGGGCTCGATCATCTACGGCGAGGACGGCGAGCCGCTGGCTGCGGTGGTCGGGCGCATGCTCGCCGAGCGCGGCATGCGGCTCGCGACCGCGGAGAGCTGCACGGGCGGCCTCCTCGGCGCGTTCCTCACCGACGTCGCGGGTTCGAGCGCCTGGTACGACGGCGGCTTCATCACCTACGACAACGGGCGCAAGGAACGCGACCTCGGCGTCGCCCCGTCCACGCTCGCGGTCCACGGCGCGGTCAGCCACGAGACGGCGATCGAGATGGTGCGCGGCTGCCTGCGGGCGACGGGCGCAGCGGTCGCGATCTCGACGACGGGTATCGCCGGCCCCGGCGGCGGCAGCGACGCCAAGCCCGTCGGCACGGTGCATGTGGCGGTCGGCTTTGCGGGCGGACCGATCTATGCGCGGCGCTTTCACTTTCCCGGCGACCGCACGACGGTACGGCGGCGCACGGCGCATCTCGCGCTCGCGTGCGCGCGGTTCGCGCTGCTTGGCGAGCCCACGCGGCCGCTCCTCTGGAGCGAGGCCGAGGCGGTGCGCGTTGCAAGCGCCTGAGACCGCCTACATCGCGCTCGGCGCCAACCTCGGCGACCGCCTCGGCACCATGCGCGAGGCGATCGCGCGCGTGGCCCGCATCGACGGCGTCACGGTGACGGCGGTCAGCAGCGCCTACGACACGGCTCCCGTCGGACCACCCGATCAGCCGCGCTACCTCAATGCCGCCGCAGCGCTCTCGACGCGCCTCGCGCCCACCGAGCTGCTGCGCGAACTCCTCAGGGTCGAGCGTGACCTCGGCCGCGACCGCAGCGGTTCACGCTGGACGGCGCGCACGATCGACCTCGATCTCATCCTGTTCGGGGAATGCGTCGCAGGCGGAACCCATCCTGGGCGGCCCGCGGAGGGTCTCTCGGGAACTCCTCCCGAGCCTGCGCTCGAGCTGCCGCATCCGCGGTTTCGCGAGCGTGCCTTCGTGCTGGTGCCGCTTGCCGAGATCGCGCCGCACGCGCGGGATCCCGTGACGGGCGAGCAGGTAGAATCGTTGCTTCGGGCTTGCCCCGGTCGCGCCGATGCGATCAGGGTGGGACCGCTCTGAAAGGAACCGGACGAGATGCCCGTGTCGACCCTGTGCGTGATGACGTGCCGCCCCCGCAGCCTCCGTTCGACCTGCGTCGGGCTCGCGCTCGCCGGCATCCTTCATGTCGTCGCGCCCGCATGCGCCGCCGTCGCCGCCCAGGAGACGCCTCCCGTCACGCCCGGGCAGTTCGACGTGCCGAAGGCGCCCGAGCTCGGCAAGGACTTCACCGAGCCGATGCGGACCCCCGAGGCCGTGGCCGCCGGGCTCGAGGCGCTCAAGCGCACTGCGCAGGCCTACCGCGCCGCCAAGGTGTTCAGCGACGAGGTCGCGCTCACCATCGAGATGCAGGGGCGCCCCGATGCGCTGCGCTTTTCCGTCGCGCGCGATGAGTCCTCGTCGAGGCTCGAGAGCGACGGCATGAGCGTGGTCCTCACGGGGGGCAAGCTCTACTTCAGCAATCCCCGTGCGCCCAAGCGCTACCTGGCGTTCACCGCCGACCGCAGCATCAGCCGCACGCTCCTCAAGGAGTTCGGTGGCTTCAACCTGCCCATGCCGACGTGGATCCTCGAGCCGCAGGAGGCGGCGGATCCCGTGCTCGAGCTCTCGGGCGCGCTGCTCCCGAGCCCCAGGCTCGCGGGCTACGACGCCGAGAAGGGACGCGTGCTCGTCGTGGGCGAGGCCGCAAGCCAGGGCGTGTTCACGCTCGACAAGTCGACGGGCTTCGTGACCGCGGGTCGCTTGAACCTGTCGCCCATGGAGGAGAGCGGGCTCGTGATCACGATGTCGCTGACGATGAAGCCATCGACGGAGCCGTTGAAGTCGAAGATCGCCTTCGACGCCACCGACAAGACGCAGGTCGACGACCTCGAGGCGCTGCAGCCGCAGCCGCTCGAGCCGGGTGCGGTGCTGCCCGACGTCGCGATGCAGGGAAGCGACGCGCTTGCCTTCCGCGTCGACTCGCTGCGGGGCAAGGCCGTCGTGATCGCGCTCTGGGCCGACTGGAACCAGGTGTCGATGCGGCCGCTCACGCATCTCGATCGCTTCGCGAAGAGCATGAAGGACGCGGGCAAGAGCGTCGAGGTGATCGCGATGTGCCTGCTGTACGAGCAGCCGGGCATCGACGAGGCCACGATCCGCGCGCGCTCGGGCGAGGCGTGGCGCAAGCTCGGGCTGTCGATGCCGCTCATCGTGGCCGACAGCGAGGAGATCGCCGCGACCTGGGCCGTGACGGACCTTCCCACGACCATCGTGCTCGGTCCCGACGGCAAGATCGTGTCGGTGCACCGCGGCATGGATCCGCAGAACCCCGCGAAGATCGTCGACCAGGTGCGCGACGCGGCGGAGAAGTCGCTCAAGGTTGGCCCGGCCAAGTGACCGGCGGTGGCGCCACGCCACGACGCTGGCTCGGAGAACGAAACCATGACCACGATCCTCCTCTCTGCGTGTGTGCTCGCCCTCGCGCCGGTCATGCAGGAGGCCGCACCGACGCCGCCCGCGCCGAAGGAGGGCGTCGCCGCCGCGGTCGCGCCGCCGAGCGAGGCCGATCGGAAGGCCGCCAGCGAGGCGCTCGGGCGGATCGTGGAGGCCTATCGCGACGCGAAGGGCGTGATGGTCGAGATGGAAGTCGTGGTCGGCGCCGCGAACGCGCGTGGCTCCGGTGCTGCGCCGGCCGTGACCGCGAAGGCGACCTTTGCCTCCGGTCGTCGCGCCCACCTCTCGTTCCGCGACTGGCAGTTGCGCCTTGCCAACGGGCGCATCGTGGCCACGCACGACTCGAATCCGCTGGCGTACTTCGACGGCACGGATCACGGTTCGCCGTACTACAGGCTCTTCAAGGAGTTCCAGGCGGGGCTGCCGTTCCCCGAGCTCGCGCTCGCGCTCGGCGAGGACGCGACCGACGAGGTCTGCATGCAGCTCATGCCGCAGTTTCCCGACGTGGTGCCCGCGCGCGTGCGCGACGACGAGCGTGACGGGCAGGCATGCAAGGCGCTCGAGCTCGTGTCCGACGACGAGGCGCAGCGGCTCGTGCTCTACTTCGATCCCGAGACGCATTTGCTCGAGGGCGCCGAGGGTCGCCTGCGCGGCGGAGATGCCGTCGAGGAGGGCGCCGAGCTCGTCTGGACCGTCCGTTCTTCGGCCAAGCGTCCGAAGGATGCCCCCGCCGACGCGGCGTTCGCCCTCGACACCGAGGGGAAGCAGAAGGTCGATGGACTCGCGGCGCTGATCTCCCGCGATCCAGCCGCGGCCGAGGATCGCGACGTGCCCTCGCTCAAGGCGGGTGAGCCTGCTCCTGCGCTTGCGCTGCCGCGGCTTGGCGGCGGCAATTGGGATCTGCTCGCGCAGAAGGGCAAGCCCGTGGTGCTCGACTTCTGGGCGACGTGGTGCGGCCCGTGCCGCGCGGCCCTGCCCGGGCTCGCGAAGCTCGCGGCCGAGTTCAATGGTCCGGAGGCGGCGGGTCCCGATGCGAAGCCCGGCGACGGTCAGGGCAAGATCGAGCTCATGCTGGTGAACGCGGGCGAGCAGGGGACGCCCGCCGAGCGCGAGCAGAACATCCGCAAGGTGTTCGGCGACCGCAAGGTCGACCTTCCCTGCGTGCTCGACCTCGACGGGCAGGCGGCGCGACGCTGGCTGATTCGCGCCTTTCCCACCACGTTCGTGATCGCGCCTGACGGAAAGATCGCGGGCGTCTGGGAGGGATCGTCGCCGAGGACCGAGCGCGAGATCCGCGAGCTTCTCGCGAAGCTCACGGGCGAGCCTCCCGCAGAGGCCGACGCCGCCGGCGACAGGCCAGCTCCCGCCCCGAGCAAGTGACGCGCGCACTATCCTGCGCGCATGTCCGAGGCTCCGAACGCCCCACGTGGATCATCCGCAAGCCTGCCGCTCACCGAGCGCGGGGACGCGCGCGATGCGCTGCGCCTGCGGCTTTCGTCGGGGCTGCGCGCCGCCGGACGCGCCGACATCCGCTTCGGCCGCCACGACCGCATGCTCTACGCGACCGACGCGAGCATCTACCAGGTCGAGCCGATCGGCGTCGTGGTCCCGCACTCGGTCGAGGACGCCAAGGGCGTGCTCGCCTATCTCGCGGCCGCGGGCGTGCCCGTGCTGCCACGCGGCTCGGGCACGGCGCTCGCGGGACAGAGCGTGAACGAGGCGGTCATCGTCGACTTCTCGCAGCATTGCCGCGCGATCCTCTCGATCGATCCCGCGGCGCGGCGCGCGGTGGTCGAGCCCGGCGTCACGCTCGACCAGCTCAACGAGGCGCTGGCGCCGCATGGCCTGATGTTCGGCCCCGATGTCGCCACCAGCTCGCACGCCACGATCGGCGGCATGGTCGGCAACAACTCCGCGGGAGCGCACTCGATCCTCTACGGGCGCACCGTCGAGAACCTCCTCGCGCTCGAGGTGGCGTTTGCCGACGGCTCGGTGCACCGCCTCGAGGAGGGAAGCTGCGACCGCGATCCCGCGCAGCGCGCGCTTGCCGAGCGGCTCGCCGCGATCGTGCGCCCCATCGCGGGCGAGATCCGCGCCCGGTTCCCCAAGATCCTGCGCCACGTCGACGGCTACTCGCTCGACCTCTTCCTCGACCAGCTCGAGCGGAGCACGCCCGGCACCTTCGACCGCGTGAACCTCGCCCACCTCGTGTGCGGGGGCGAGGGAACGCTCGCGACGACGCTGCGCGTCGAGCTGTCGCTCGTGCCGCGTCCTCGCGAGCGCGGTCTCGCGATCATCGGCTTCGAGACGGTGCGTGCATCGCTCGCGCGGCTCTCCGCGATCCTCGGCACCCGGCCGGCTGCGGTCGAGCTCGTCGACGACGTGGTGATCGACGTCGCGCTGCGCAACACCGAGTACCGCCAGTACGTCGAGCTCATGCCCAAGCCCGAGAGCGGCGCGCTGGGCGCGGTGCTGTACGTCGAGTACTTCGCCGACGACCAGGCCGCCATCGCCGAGCGGTTCGCGGCGCTCCGCGCGGTGCTGCCCGGCGAGCCGATGTCGACCTACACGGGCGCGGCCGAGCGGCTGAAGGCGTGGAAGCTCCGCAAGGCGGGCGAGCCGCTCCTGCACGGCGTGCCGGGTGCGCGCAAGCCGTTCACCTTCGTCGAGGACACGGCGGTCTGCCCCTCCAAGCTGCCTGATTTCGTCGAGGACTTCCGCACCATCGTCTCGAACCACGGCACCACCGCCGCCTACTACGCGCATGCGTCGGTGGGGTGCTTGCACATCCGGCCGCTCGTGGCGATCCACGAGCCCAAGGACCGCGCGATCATGGTGCGCATCGCGCGCGACATCGCGCAGCTGGTGGCGCGCTACGGCGGCGCGCTCTCGGGCGAGCACGGCGACGGCCGCGTGCGCTCGCCCCTTCTCGGCGAGTACTTCGGCGAGACGATCTGCAACGCGCTGCGCGACGTGAAGCGCGCCTTCGATCCCCGCGGCGTGCTCAACCCCGGCAACATCGTCGATACGGGCCCGGCCGAGCGCATCATCTCGAACCTGCGCGTGACCCCGAACGGCGACGACGCGCACCCGCCGCTCGTCGAGACGTTCTTCTCGTACGGCCGCGAGGAGGGCTTCGACCACGCGATCGAGTCGTGCAACGGCGCGGGCCTCTGCCGCCGCACGGCCGGCGGCACGTCGATGTGCCCGTCGTACCGCGCACTCAAGGACGAGCGGCACGCCACGCGCGGTCGCGGCAACGCGCTGCGGCTCGCTGTCACGGGGCAGCTCTCCAAGGACCGCTGGGCCGATCCCGACACGATGGAGACGCTCGATCTCTGCCTCTCCTGCAAGGCGTGCAAGACCGAGTGCCCGTCGAACGTCGACATCTCGAAGCTGAAGGCCGAGTACACGGCGCAGCGCCACGCCGAGCATGGCGTGCCCTTCGCGACGCGCGTCTTCGGACAGGTGCGTCGGCTGAACGCGCTCGGCTCGCGCTTCCACCGCGTCGCGAACCTCGTCAACGCGACGCCCATCGCGAAGTCGCTCGCCCACGCGCTGCTCGGGGTCGATCCGCGCCGTTCGATCCCTGCGTTCGGTCCGTCGCTCTTCGAATGGTTCCGCCGCCGCACGCCCGCTCCCGCGGAGCGCAGCGTGATCCTCTTCGGCGATTGCTTCGGCGCCTACAACGAACCCGGCATCGGCCAGTCCGCCGTGCGGCTGCTCGAGGCCTTCGGCTACCGCGTCGTGCTCGCCGATGTCGGCTGCTGCGGGCGGAGCCTCATCTCGACGGGCATGCTCGCGGAGGCGCGGCGCGACATCGAGCGCGCGTCGCAGGCGCTTTCGGGGCTGCTCGAATCGACCAAGGCCGAGGCGGTCCTCGTGCTCGAGCCGAGTTGCGCCAGCGCCATCCGCGACGACTGGCTCGAGCTGCCGCCCGAGATGCCCGACGACCGGGCGATGGAGCGGCGGCGCACGCTCGCGATGCAGACGTTCCTCGTCGAGGAGTTCCTCGACCGGCAGTGGAGCGCGCATCCGCGCCGCCCCGAGCTTCCCGCGCAGGTCGACCGTGTCGTCCTCCACGGGCACTGCCATCAGAAGGCGCTCTGGGGGGCGGAGAGTTCCGCGCGCTTCCTGCGGCGCCTCTTCGGCGATCGTCTGTCGGTGCTCGACACGGGCTGCTGCGGCATGGCAGGTTCCTTCGGCTACGTCGACCGCCGGTACGAACTGTCGATGCAGATCGGCGAGGAGCGGCTGTTTCCCGCCGTCCGCGCCGCGGGCGACGCGGTGGTCTGCGCGCCCGGCACCAGCTGCAGGCACCAGATCCACGACGGCACCGCGCGCGCGGCGCTGCATCCCGTCGACCTCGCGGCGCGCGCGCTCGGGCTCTAGCCCGCGCGGCGCGGGAACGGCTGCCGCTGCTGCGGCGAAGCCCGCCGCCGTTCGTGCTAGACTCCCGCGCATGTCCGGTTCGCAGCTTCCCGCCATCGACGAGTCCGCGCTCACCGATCTCTCGAGCGCGAAGATCCTGCTGGTGGATGACAACCAGCAGAACCTCGAGCTCATGCAGGCCTACCTCGAGAGCCTGCCGTGCGCGCTCTCGACCGCCCGCGACGGCGTCGAGGCCATCGAGGCCATCCAGCGTTCCAGGCCCGACCTCGTGCTCCTCGACGTGATGATGCCCAAGATGTCGGGCTTCGAGGTCTGCCGCAAGGTCAAGAGCGACCCCGCGACCCGCGACATGGTGGTGATCATGGTCACCGCGCTGCACGAGGTCGGCGACCACGAGCGTGCGGTCGAGAGCGGTGCCGACGACTTCCTCACCAAGCCCGTGAACAAGCTCGAGCTGCTCACCCGCGTGCGCAGCCTGCTGCGCGTGGCGCTCCTCAAGCGCAAGCTCACCGAGCTCCTGCAGCAGCAGGGGCGCTGAACCGGCTCGCCCGGCCGAAGCGGCCGTCTTGCCCTCATCCGCGCGGTTGCATTCAAGACCACGGTTGACCCGTGCCGATGTGCCCCGCACGGAGGTTCCCCGTGTCTGAGAAGGCCACCCTGATTGCGTCGATCTGCGAGATCAATCCCTCTGCATCCGCCGAGTGGCTGGCCAAGTTCTCCGAGTCGGACCTCCGCGAGTACCTGAGCCACCTGATGGTCTCGATGGAGCCCGTGTCGGCGGCGCGCTGGGTGCGCCGCAACGACCGCGCGCCGATCGTTACCCGCGACGCGGCGTGAGCGGCGCGCTGGAGCGCGCGAATCGACGTTCTCCAGAACCGAAGTCCTCCGAAATCGGGGTCCTCCAAAAACGAGAGCAGCCGTCCCCCATTGGATCGGCTGCTCCCTGGATCGGCCCTGCGACGCACGGGTTCGTCCTCCCTGTGCGTCACACTTGTTGAGCTGCCTCACGCGGTATGGCACGCGCTCGGCGGGACCGGCTCACTCCCAACCGTGCCCCTCACCCAGATCCGGCCGCTCATCGTCCTGCGGTTCCTCCGGCTTCTGCGATCGTTCACGGTTGGATTGTTCGATCATGCGGCGGAGATACGCGTTCTCGCGCCGGGTTGCCTCCAGATCGAATACCAGATACTTGACGCTCAGACGAAGGTAGTCCAAGGCGTCCTGAAGTTCGTTGATCGAGGACTGCACGCGGGCGCGGCGCGCCTCGGCGCTGTCGGCGGCATCGGTCGCAGCGGGTGCCTGCGATGCAGGCAGCTCGCGGATGCGATCGAGGATTTGGTTCATCTTGTCCTGGAAGGTGATCTCGTCCACGGTTCCTTCTCCCTCTCTTCTGTTGTGCAGTCTGCCGAACGTCTCGGCTCGAAGGAACACATCGCAACGGGCGTGCCAGCGGATTGCCTCGGTCGCGTTGCAAACCGAAAAACGCCAGCGCGGGCGAGATTCTTGGTCTCGCCCGCGCGGATGATGCGGTCGGATGCTCGTCTGTAGCGGACGAGGCGCGCGTGCAACGGGTGTTCAGCGCACCTTGTCGAACTTCTGCAACACCTGGAGCGCCGCGCGGGGGGCGTCGGCCAGCAGCGCGTCGACGGGAACCCTGCGCTTGCGGAAGTCGGACACGAGCCGATGGAGGGCGACGTCGCGATCCATCGACCAGCTCTTGTAGAACGCCTCGAGCTCGATGCGGTTGAAGCGCGACAGCGGGTCGTCGAGGCCGCTCTGCGCCACGGCCCAGTCGATGAGCTTGGCGCCACCATCGAAGCGGTAGAGCCCCAGGAGGTTCTTCAGTCGCCGCTCGGGCGTGAGGAATGGGTCGGTCGCGTCGGGGGGAAGCTCTGACATCGCCTGCTCGGGGCGACGCTTGGTGATCGTGCCGAGCCAGCCGCCTTCAGAGGCGATCTCGCGTGCTGCGAAGGTGTGCTCGGCCGCGCCCGAACCCTCGACGACCTCGAGGTCGGCTGCGCTCGCGAGCAGGGTCTTGAGGCCGGCGGCGCC
>JBIIRG010000182.1:0-6113 GCA_044341665.1 Phycisphaerales bacterium
CGAGTTCACCGCGATGTTCGGGTGAATTTCTCGGACAAGTTCATCCAGGCCGTATCGACCAACGCGAGGATCGCTCCAATGATGCCGAGCGCCGTGCGGTCTGGCGGAGATCGCGCATACTCACAGGAGCCCCGATGACCGCTCGAGAGATCACCATCGCCGGTCGCGTGATTGCGACTGCCCTCGCGACCGCCCTCGCGGCCGTGCTCGCGCCAGGCGCCGCAGCGGTGCCGCCGAACTACCGCGTCGACGTGATCGGACCGGGCCTGTCGGGCTACGACATGAATGAGTCGGGCACGATCGTGGGGCGCCAGCTCAGTGCGCAGCAGATCGGCCGTGCGTTCGTCGCCGTGCGCGGAGGTGCTGCGGAGCTGCTTCCCGTTCCCGCACAGTGGACGAGTTCCGACGCCTACGCGGTCAGTCCGAATGGCATCATCGTCGGTGCCGTGAGCACAGCTTCGATCGCGTCGATCGGCTCGCGGGCCGCCGCGTGGTATCCGAATGGAACGACGTACGATTTCGTGCTGCTGCCGCCGATCGCGGGCGACCTCCACAGCGCGGCGTTCGGCGTCAACAGCCAGGGCGACATCGTCGGTGGATCGGGTGGACTCGGCCTCGGCAGTTATCCGCGCGCCGTCCGGTTCACCCGCAAGGCCGCAATCCTGCTCGATGGGATCGGCACGCCTGCGGACGTCAATGAGTCGCGCGTGGTGGTCGCCGGCAACCAGCTGCTCGATCTCGACACGATGGCGATCGAGACGATCCCCCTTCCGACCGGCAACTGGCAGGGGTTCGTGGCGTACGACATCTCGAACGCGGGCAACATCTGCGGCTACCTGCTTGGGTTCTCGGGCTGCAGCACGTTTCCGATGCGATATCTGCCTGCGATCGGCTGGCAGTATGTGGGCGGCTGCGCGACGACGACCGCAGCGACCTCGGTCAACGACCTCGGCGACGCGACGGCGTTCGTGGCGAACACCAGCGTGTGGGTGAGCTTCGCGGGCGAGGATCCCGTGTCCCCTGCCGCGCTCATCGCGCCATCCGAGGGGAGTTGGCTCGTGACGGGCGTCGGCTCGATCACCAACCGCCGAGAGATGCTGGCGAGCGGGCGTCGCACGGGCGAGGCCGTCAACCAGCTTCTGCGGCTGCGGCCGCAGCGCGTCGAGGACCTCAACGACGACGGCGTGGTCGACGCGCAGGACATCGCGGTGCTGCTCGGCGCATGGGGCGAGTTCGGGGGCGTTGCCGACATCGACGGCGACGGCGTCGTCGCTGCGCCGGACCTCGCGCGGTTGCTGTCGGCGTGGGGGTGAGCCCGCGGGCTCGCTATTCGCCGGCAGCGGCAGATCGAAGTCGCTGCCGCAGCGCGCTCCAGCGCTGACGCGCGGCCTCGGGCGTCACTCCCACGGCGTCGGCCACCTCGCGCCACTCCGCGCCGCCGACGCGTAGGCGCACGATCGCACGATCGATCTCCGACAAGCCGGCGAGCAGTTCGCGCGCGAGCGCTTGCGTCTGCGCGAACTCGGCGGGCGACGGCTCGGCGTGAGGATCGGCCGCATGCTGCTCGCGGAGAATGCGCTGCGCCTTGCGTCGCGTGACGCGGCGGCGGATGCCGTCGATTACCACGCTGCGCGCGACCGACTCGAGGAGTCCGATGAACCGGCCGCGCGTGAGCGCCGTCTTGCCGCCATCGGTCGCGCCGAGAATGCGGACGACGCTCGATGAGACGAGCTCGCTCGTGCGCATCGACCAGTCGCGGTCGCGCTGGCGAAGCGTGCGGATCCGGCGCGCGAGCATGGCCGCGCACTCCTCGAGGAGTTCGCGTGCGGCGCGCTCGGCGTCGGCACCGCCGGGAGGCCCATGCGGGTCGCCCTGCGCGCTCACGGGAACGCCTCGCCAAGGATGGCCCCGATTGCGAAGAGAACCGATGCGCCCGCCACGACCTCGACCAGTCCGCGCGCGAAGTGCACGCGTTGCAGGCACTCGCCGAGCGCGCCCGCGAACGCTGCGGCCTCGGTGGGTCGACGGCGCGCCTCTGCGGATGCGCGGAGCAGTCGTGCGCCGAGCCCCACGCCGCGCGGCGGCGACGCACCAGGCGCCGACACGGAGCCCTCGACGAACCACGCGAGGAGCTCCGCAAGCCGGACGACATCGTGCGCTGCGAGCTCTGGCGTGATCGGCTGCGCCAGTCCGTAGTCGACGAGCCGCATGCGGCCGTAGGCGTCGACCAGCACGTTTGCAGGCGAGATGTCGCCGTGCGCGAGGCCGCGGTCGTGGAGCTCCGCGAGCGCGAGCGAGAGGTCGATGAACTCGACGGCGAACGACTCGAGGTCGATCTCGCCTTCCATCGCACGCAGCGCCACCAGTGAGCAGCCGACGATGCGCTCGAACACCACGCAGCCGAGCGCTCCGTCGTCGCCCGGCGAGACCTCGCCCGCCCAGAGCACGCGAATCCCGCACGGATGCTGCACGCGCGCGGCCCGCTGCGCCTCGTCGCGCCAGGGCGTTGCGCCCGCGTCCCTCGCGCGCACGAACTTGACCACGACGCTACGCGCGTCGTCCGCACGCCCGACCGAGGCGGGGTCGCGGTCCATGGCCGTCACGATCGTCCCGTGCGTGCCGACGGCGATCACCTCGCCGACGGCAAAGCGCGGCGCACCGTCGGCGAGCACCGGCCCGACCGCCGCGGGAAGCGCGCGGTCGGACTCGTGACCCCCGAGGAGGTCGAGCGCCGTCGCGGCCTGTCGAAGCACATCGCTCCAGACGGGATACCGCCGCGCGAGCTCGGCGACGACCTGCTCACGGTCCGCACTGACCGACAGCACCACCTGGTGCGCCAACTCGCGCGCAACATCGGGCTGCGTGCGAGGATCGACGTACGCCGCGTACCGCGCGACGGTCGGCGCGAGCTGGAACCGCTCGCCGCACGCCACGATGTCCTCGCGCACGAGTTCGACGAGCCCGCGCGTCGCAAGCCGATCGCGCAACGCCACCACGACCTCGCCGAAGTCGACGGGCCGCGCCCGGGCAGCATGCAGCTCGGCAGGCGTCGTCGGGGATGTCATCGCGGGCGTCAACGGAGCCACCTCCCGAGCTCCTTTGCGGCGCCGCGGTAGCTGAGCACCCACACCAGCATGGCGATCACCGCGCACAGGAAGGCAAGCACGTCGAGCATGGGCTCCGCCTCGCCGCGCCACCGTGGATCCATGCGCATCCACGCGACGGTGAAGGCGAGCAGCATCGCCACCACGCACCAAGCCATCCACACCCGCGCCGCACGCGACACGAGCCGCCGAGGAACGGCGCCCGAGTCGAGCAGCGCGCGCCACGCCTCCATGCGCTCGCAAAGCGTTGCGACGCGCGCCGCGGCGGCGATGAAGGCGATGCCCGCCGACGAGAAGACGACGCCACGCCCGAAGTCACCCAGCGCTCCCTCGGCCATGAGCGCCGAAACGAGCACGGCCCCGCCAAGGGCTGCGCCTGGGAACCAGTGCGTCCGTGCGGGGATGCCCGATCGACGCGCCCGCCCCCGGACGCGCATCACGCGCCCGACGCCGAGCGCGGCGGGACTCCCCCATCCCGGAAAACCTCGAATGAGGTGATCGAGCCGGATCGTCGACCAGAGCAGCGTCGCGAGCCCGGCCAGCGGAACGATCCAGAAGACGAGCGCCTCGACTGCGGTTGGAGGCGTCCAGCCCACCGCCTGCGCGAGGAGCGCGAGTCCCGTGAACCACAACGCCAGCAGAACGACCGCCGCCCAGAACACGCCGACGTTCCACCACATGGCGCGTACGAGCGCACGCCACGCATCGCGGTGGCGGGCGCGCCACGCGGCCAGTTCACGCCGGCTGAACCCACACGCGTAGCAGCGACCACTTTCGGAGTCGACGGGCGCGCCGCAGACGGCGCAGAGCGCCGGCTCCGAGGGAACGCTCACCCGAACGTCCGCGCGAGTCGCTGGCGCGGCTCGGGCGTCGGCGGACACGGGGGTTGGCTCGGAATCGCTGCGGTTCATGCGGGTTGCCGTCCGCGCGCCGTCGTCGCTCGGTTGCACGCACGGCGGGTGCTGGTGCCGCCGCGGTGCATGCTACGGGGACGCACGAAACAGGGACGCATGCAACGGGGACGCACGGGCGAAACCCGCGTGAGCCTCCGCCTTCACGAAAGCAACGAAATGCGTCGGGGACGCATCCGTGACCCATGCGGTACCGAAGCCGCGGCGCATGCATACCGCCCTCGACGCCCCGCTCTTTCGCCCGTGGATGCGGACCTGGCTCCTGGCGGCTGGCCTCTACAACCTGCTCTGGGGGGCGTGGGTCGTGCTCGCTCCTGATGCGCTGTTCAACCTGGTCGGCATGGACCCGCTCGCTGGCCCAGGCCGCGGCATCTGGCAGTGCCTCGGCATGGTGATCGGCGTCTACGGAATCGGCTACCTGTGTGCGAGCAGCGATCCGATCCGCCACTGGCCGATCGTGCTCGTCGGGCTGCTTGGCAAGATCTTCGGGCCGATCGGCTTCCTGTGGACAGCCTCGCGCGGCGAGATCCCGTGGGCGTTCGGCGTGACGATCCTGCCAAACGATCTCCTCTGGTGGGCGCCGTTTGCGCTCACGCTGCGCGCGGCGCTCAGCCGACGGGCGTGATCGGCACGGTCAGGGCTCGATCCACGACCCCTGCCACATGCCACCCTCGCCGATCACGAACCGCGCGCGCTGGTGACCGTCGCTTGCGAGCCACAGCCAGTCGATGCTCACCGCGTGCGTGACCACGACGCCAAAGCTGGCGCGGCCGGGTGCACTCTCTTCCTCGGTCGGGCGACGGTCGAGAATGCCCTCGGGAAGGTTGGCCGACGGTCCGTCGCATGGGCTGCCCGGCGCCCGCGGCGCGAGGTAGCAGCGACGGCTCGACAGCGGACTCGTCGCCCACGCCTCGTCGGCAACGGCGCCAACCTGCACGAACTCGGCCCGCGCCGTCACGCGCAGCTGCAGCTTGCGCTCCGGCGCGTAGAAGTGCCACCCCACGCGCGGCTCGCGCGCGATCTCGGCCACCTTGCCGCTGCGCGCGTCGGTGTGGCAGTGGATCGCGCACGACTCGGGCCGCACGCGCCGCAAGACCACCGATCGCGCCACAGGCGCGCCGTCGAGCCCGACGGTGCACAGCGTGGGTACATGAAAGCCGTGGTGCCGGTCGGCGGCACCACGGCTGAGTTCGTTCCACAGGTCGCGGAGGATCTGTTCGAGTCGCGTGTCCACGTCGCGTGTCTACGTGCGGCAGCGCCCGCTCAGTACACCGAGTTCGGGAAGTAGAAGTCCTTCGCGTTCTCCGGCGTCACGAGATCGACGTCGATCATCAGGTGACGCGGCATGTACTGGAGCTTCTCCTTCTTCTTGCCGCCCTTGAGCACGCTCGACGCCATCTCCATGCCCGTCGCGATCATCGACGGCGGATAGGTGATGTCGGCGGGGTACATCGGGTCCTTGTCCATCACGCGCTTGATGATGTCCTTCATGCCCGCGCCGCCGAGGATCCACACGCCCTCGATGCCCTTCTCGGCGAGCGCCTGTTCGGCGCCGAGCGCCATGTCGTCGTCGGAGGCCCAGATCGCGGTGACCTTGGGGTTCTTGGCAAGCAGCGTCTCGGTCACCTCGAGCGCCTTCTGGCGGTTCCAGTTCGCGGCGGCCTGGCCGACGACCTTGATGCCGGGCTCGGCCTTGAAGACCTCCATGGCGGCCTGCACACGGTCGGTGTTCACGGTGCACGGGATGCCCTCGAGCACGATGATGTCGCCCTTCGCCTTGCCCTTGCCGCCGAGCTTCGACACCATGAACTCGGCGCTCTTGCGGCCGAAGGCCTTGTTGTCGCCCTCGATGAAGATGTCGGCGACGGGCTTGAGGAAGCCGCGGTCGACGTTCACGATGAGGATGCCGCGGTTGTGCGCCTCCTCGGCGATCGGCGTGAGCGGCGCGCTCTCGGTGGCGAGGATCACGAGGCCGTCGACCTTCTTGGCCATCAGCGCCTCGATCTGCTCGATCTGCTTCTCGGGGCTCTCGGCGGTGACGATGTTCCACTCGACGTCGGGGTGCAGCTTGGCGCACTCCTTGGCCCACCAGACGACG
>JBIIRG010000183.1:0-6103 GCA_044341665.1 Phycisphaerales bacterium
GAGCGGTTGTCGGTGATGGCGCCAAAGGCGGGCGAGATCGCGTTCCGTGCATCACCGGCACGGAGGCGAGGCCAGCGCGCTGCTGGCGATGTCAATGCATGCGGGGCGGTCGGACTCAAACCAACGCAACGCAACGGACCTCTGGTCGAGGCGGTTGTCATGCGAAGCGGTTCGGAACGAGCGGCATGACGGAAACAATAGCACTTCCGCGCGGCAACGGAAGGGGAAAGCCGCGGGAAGCCGCGTCACGGGCCGTCGGGGCGCTCGAGCCGCACGGCCAGCCGCGCGGCCCCCGCGTTCTGGAAGTACTCGATTTCCAGCGAAATCCGTTGGTCGACGGGCAAATCGAACTCGGCCACGTCGGTGGTGGGGCCGTGGATATCCCACCGCTCGACGACGGTCCTGCCGTCGAGCCGCACCCGGACTCCGTCGTCGCTCTCGACCACGATCCGCCAGGGGCCGGCGGCGCACTCGAGGGTGGTCGAGGCGGTCAGGCAGAAGCGGTCGGGAGACTCGGGGAGGCGCGCCGCGGACTCGGCCGAGGGCGCAAGCTGACGGGGACCGCCGCGCGACCGGTCGTGGTCGAGGTGCGAGAGGAGGAGGGCGACCGCGTCGGAAGCTGCGGTGCGGCGGCGCACGTCGTCGACGGCGGGGACATCGCCGAGACGCGGTCCACCCGGGACATCGAGCGGAGCGATGCGCGTGTCCCAGCGCGCGTCGACGAGGGTGCCACGGGCCTCGAGCCGTGGTCCGGATGCGCTGCCACGCACGCGCAGGGTGAACGGCCGCGCGGTCCCCACCGCGGAGGGCAGGGCGTTGTCGCGGCTGGCGCGGCGGACCTCGATCACCGTACCGCCGTCCGGGTGCTCGCCCGCGAGCGCCGCCGTCAGCGCGGGGGAGTCCGCTGCTCCGGCCGCATCGACGGCGATCAGGTCGCCGCGCAGCGCACCCGGCTCGATTCCAAGCACGCGAAAGCGTGTGACTCCCGGTGGGATCGCCTCGCCGCGCTTCGCTGCGACGGGCACCATGATCGCGTCGCGGTGGTTCCACGGCGCGAACTCGCCCATGACGATGTCGGCGCGGCCCCGGGCGCCGACGCGCGACGCAGTCGGGTCCGTGGATCCGGGAAGCACCGCCAGCCGAGCGTCGATGTCGGCGATGATGCTGCCGTCCTGTGCGTCCAGCGCCGCGGCCTCCGCAGCGTCCATCTCCGTCGTGCCGACACAGTCCTGCTGCGCCACCTTCGCCCCGCACTCGGTGAACGTGTTGCCCGCGAGCCGCGTCCCGCGCGCGCCGCGCAGTTCGACCGGCGTCCGCACGCGCGTGAAGGTGTTGTTCGCGACCGAGTTGTCGGCGGCGCCCATGCCGTTCGCCTTGGCCCATGGAAGCGAACGCAGCCCCTCGTCGGCGTCGGTCCAGAGGTGCACCGAGACGGGCTCGTCGGTGAATCGATTGCGCGCAAGGCGCACGCGCTGCGCGTGCTCGAGATTGGCGCCGCCGCGCTCGAGCCCGTAGCCCGCGCCGCCGTTGGCGCGGAACTCGTTGCCCGTGATCACGCTGTCGCGCGCGTAGCCGCCCCAGATACCGCAGATGGCGTTGCCCTCGAGGATGTTGCCGTACACGGTGTTGCGCGAGCTGAACGTCATCTCGAGCCCATGCGCGGCGGCGAAGGAGAGATCGTTGCGCGCGAAGATGTTGCCGTTGCAGCCGCGGCCGCGATGCCAGGCGAGTGGGTCGCCGGGGTCGATCGCGGAGGATGGGCAGGGGGCCTCGCCGAGCGCCTCGCGGCCCGCGAAGCCGAACACCCCGTCGCCTCCGTGGGTGATGCTGTTGAGCGCCACCAGGTTGTCGCAGCATTGCTCGAACATGAGCAGCCCCGCCGAGTCCTGCCCTCGGTTGTACAGCCCGTGCGAGTAGCCGCGGATGCAGTAGATCAGGCGGTTGCGGCAGATGGTGTTGCGCGACGAACGCCACATCGCGATGCCCCAGCCCGACAGGAACGAGCAGTCGTTGTCGTAGAGCTCGGAGTCGGTGACGCGGTCGAGCACGATCCCGTTCTGCGTGCCGTGGCTGGTGATGCGCCGCAGCACGACGCCCTTGGCTTGCCGCACCGCGATGCCCGCGCCGTGCTGCGCGATCCACTGGCCTTCGTCGTTGTGATGCGGATAGAGCCAGTCGCCCGCGAACTCCGCCGTCGGCGTCGATCGCAGGCGTTGCGCGTAGTTGCCGCTGGTGTCGATGTCCTCGACGACGAGGCCGTTGCAGTCCTCCGCGCGGATGCCCACCTTGTAGCCGCGTACGGCGCCGTTCCGGATGGTGACGCGCGGTCCGCGGATCACGATGCCGATACCCGCATGTGCATCAGGCGAGCCCGCGCCGCCCGTGAGCGTTCCGCCCCCGAGATCCACCGTGATCGCACCGCCGTCGGCAGGCGCCTCGATGTGGACGACGCCGTTGCCATCGGCGTCGGCGACAGGCGTCGCAGGAAAAACCAGCGTGCAGCTGCGCCGGATCGCGATGTTGTCGCGGTCGACCGCGACCGTGTCGGGTGTCGCCGCGTGAAGGAGCGCTGCGAGCGCGTTGGCGAGGGAGATCGCGGGAGCCATGGCGCGGATCGTAGCGCGGCTGCGCCGCGGCTCAGTCCGCGACGTCATCGCGGCTTGCCGACTCGCGCCACGCGCGCCGCCGGCGGAGGACCTCGCGGAGCGTGAGCCCCTGCACGCCGCGCTGGCGATTGGCTGCGCCGATGAGGAACGCCGCGCGCCAGTGCGCGAACATGATCCGCCATGCGCGCCACGCGCCGAACGAGGGGTCGTACATGTTGGTCGACTCGCTCGTGATCCCGTTCGCTTCGAGGATCACGCCGCCCTCGCCGCGCATGCAGGCGGCCTCGTCGGGAAAGCGCACGTCGAGGCGCCCGTAGTTGAAGCCCCGTGCGTGCTCGCACGCGCGCAGCACCCAGGCCTCGAGCTCGGGCGTGCGCAGCCGCTCGCCGTCGACAAAGAGGCATCCCTGCGCATGGTTGCCGGCGTTGCCCAGTCGGATGCGCACTCCTGCGGCGGGGATCTCGTCAAGCCGGCTCCGCATGCGCTCGAGGAACACGCGCTCCTGCAGCCGCAGCCGCGCGTCGCGCATGATGAGTTCGCGCAGCGTCGAGCGTCCATCCCCTGTGGCGTGGGCGAATCGCTTGTCGCAGATCGAAAAGAGCCTGCCGCGCGTGCCTGGGTCGCGGATGAAGAAGAGCCCGACCTCGCAGGCGCCCGCCTCGAAGCGCTGCACGACGAGCGGCGCGCGCGCATCGGCCAGCAGCGTGCGAACGCCAGCCTCGCTCCTGACCACCTTGACCGCGAGGCCGCGCTGGCCCGCGTCGGGCTTGACGACCACGGGCTGCGTCCATCCCCGCGTCCAGCCACGGGCCTCGAGCATGCAGAGTGCCTCGTCGATGTGCGCGGCCGTGTACGCGCGGCCATCGGAAGGTGTCCCCTCAGCCGGTGCGATCCGAAAGCTCGGCGACACGAACTCGCCGTCGAATGCCTCGAGCCCGAGCTGCTTGCTTTCGCCCACCACGCCCGAGTCAGGCCAGCATGGATTGACGGCGGTGAGCGTGCGCGCGAAGCCGAAGCGCAGGCCGTTCCACGCGAAGAAGGGCAGGAGCGGCGCATACACCGCCCATGTCGGCCAGAACTCGAAGCGCATCGCGCGCAGGAGCGCGAGGTGCGTGGCGCGGCGCCGCGTGAGTGCCAGGATCGCGAGCTGCATGAGCGCGATCACTGCGACCGCCGCCACGATCCACGCGACGGGACTCGTGCCGAGCAGGCGCTCCGCGGCCGCGAGGAGCGAGCTTCCGAGCCACGCGGTCGCACCGACGACAAGCGGGGTCCAGATCGCGACCGCGACGAAGGTCCACGCCGCGAACCGGGCGAATCCGGCGCCGACGAAGCCCGCGCCGAGATAGATCGGGAGTCGGGTGCCCGACACGAACCGCGACAGCACGATCGCCTTCCAGCCTGAGCCCGCGAACCACCCCGACACGCGCGCGAGCTGCGCGTCGGGCAGCCTCCGCCGGATCCATGCGGTGCCGCGCGCGCCGCGTGCGGCGGCGGCGCCGAGCGCGTAGAGCCCGAGGTCCCCGACGAAGATTCCGATGCCAGTGCCCAGCATGGCGACCGGCATCGAGATCGTGCCCGTGTGCGCGAGCAGCCCCGCGGCAATCGCGGTCGTGTCCTCGAGTATGAACGTCCCGACCATCAGGATGAGCGCCTGCAGCCAGGGACTCATGCCTGCCGCGATCTCGAGGCCTCCGGGAAGCGTGGTCCCGTCGGCGATCATGCGCGCACGAGCTCGCGTGTGTGTGCCGGGTGGAAGCCCTTGCCCTTGCCCTTGCTCTCGCCCTCGATGTCGACGTCGGCACGCCGCGCATGCGACAGCGTGACGCGCGTGGGATCGACGTGAATGACCGTCTGGCTCACCGTTCGCGCAGCGTCGCGGTCCATGAGCACGCTCAGGTGCGTGCGGTCGGCCCAGCGATGCAGGTGGAAGTCACGCTGCGCGTTCGCGAGGGCGTCCGTGCTCGCCAACGCGACGGTCGAGGCGAACAGCTCGTACCGAGGAGGCTGCACGAGATGGTCGCCGAGTCCGCTCGACGCGCGCACGAACGTGCGCTCGAGGGCCGTGATCGTGATGTGCACCCGACCCGCGCCGCCGAGCCCCTCCAGCACGCCTGCGCCGTCGGTCGCCACGAGACGGAACCCGCGCCTGATCGAGGATGCGACGCTCTCGAGCCGCGCGGCGCATGCAGCGAGCGTCGCGCACTCGGCAAGCCCGGGGACGATCTGCGCGCGCGTTCCACCCGACTCGCGCAGCGCATCGAGCGCGGGCTCGTTGCGGTTGAGGAGCGCGCATGCAATCCCTGCATCGTTCACGGCGATCCACGTCCCGCCCGTCGAGCAGTCGGTCGGCGCAAGGAAGCGCCGATGCACGCCGTGCTCCGCGACCTCGCCTTCCGCGCGATGCGGCGTCTCGTCGCGGTTGAACGCAAGGACGAACTCGCCGGCCGCGGGGACGATGATCGAGAGCGTGCACATGCTCGCTAGCGGCGCGCGTCGTTGGCGAGCGTTGCCGGCGCGCGCCCCGACTTCGGGTCGGGCTGGATGCCCATGTTCGTCGCCTGCGCCGACATGAGCGCGGTGTGATGCACCGTGTGGTGGAGCACGTAGAGCACCTCGCGCGCCACGGTCGAGTCGAACTGCACCTCGGGCGCGTTCGGCGTGGTCATCGCGTGCACCGTGATCGACGAGTCGAGCATGGCATCGCCGATCGCCCGCACCAGCACTGCGCGCTCGGCGGCTGCTGCGAGCCCCGCGGTGCGGTCGTGCTCGATCGCGGTGCCGCGCTCGCGGCGGTCGTAGCAGATCTCGCCCGATGCGATCCCGTTGAGCAGCGCGTCGACGTGGTCGATGCAGTGTCGGACATGCGCGCCGAGTGGGCTGTGGAAACCAAAGGCGAGACCCTGCGCGTAGGCGGTCTCGTCGGCCTTTGCGGCAAGCTGCGCGAGTGTGTCGAGGGCGCCGGCGAGGGCCGAGCGCGGGTCTGCGGCACGAGGCGTATCGATCGGAGTGGGAGGCGTCATGTGCAAGCGTCCGATGGTTCGGGATCAGCAGCGAGGATAGTCCAAATGCGCTTCAGGTTTTGGAGGGGAGCGGACCGAATGCGTGTATCTTCCCGCGCGTGCCGAGTCCCGCGCTGATCGAGTTTCTCGTCGAATCCGCCGTGCTCTATGCCGTTCTCGGCATGGTGTTCGGGGTGGCCTTTGCATGGCGGGGGGCGGCTGCGATCGATCCCGTCGCGCGGCACGCGACCCTCGGTTTTCGCGTGCTGGTCGTGCCGGGGGCCGCGCTCCTCTGGCCGATGCTCGCCGCGCGATGGTGGCGGGCGGTCACCGCCGAGGCAGGCGCGCCCGAGGTTCCCGGCGACCGAACCGACATCTGGTCGCCCGCATCCGAGCGGCTTCGCGCGCGCGCCCTCGCGCTGTGGCTCGCGCTGGTTCCGGTGATCGCGGCGGCGATCGTCGTGGCGCTCAGCGTGCGGAGGCCAGCCGCCGGAA
>JBIIRG010000184.1:0-6100 GCA_044341665.1 Phycisphaerales bacterium
TGAGTGTCGTCGCTGGTTCGACGAGGGTCGGATGGCGTTTGGACGGTCCATGCGCTGCGGTTGCATGCGAGTTGCTCCCTTTCAAGGATCCACCTGCTGCTGGAGGTGCGGGTGACGGAATGGCCGCCGAGGATTCCGCACGCGCGGACTCCTGGCCAGGGCAGCGAATTGTGGCGGGCGTGCCGCGCGCGACCACGGGAACAGTTCCCCGCTCGCCCCGACGGAGCGGTGCACGTGCGCTACCTTGCGCGCATGCACTCCATCGCCATCGCCGTCGCCGCACTGCTCTCGCTCACGCCGCTCCATCGCACGCAGGAGTCTGCACCCCAGCCGCCGGCGCGTCGCCAGCCGGCACCGACCGCGGCCGAGCTCGCACCACTCGAGTTCCTTGCCGGGCACTGGGTGACCGAGCTCCCGAACGGCATGGTGAGCGAGGAATCGTGGCTTCCCGCGCGAGGCAAGTCCATGCTCGGCTCCTTCCGCCAGACGCGCCCCGACGGCAAGCCTGCGTTCTTCGAGTTCACGCAGATCGTCGTGGAGGGCGATCAGGTCCTGCTCCGTCAGATCCACGTGCACGGTGGATTCGACACCGATCCGAAGCGCAAGGATCCCATGATGCTTCGACTTTCAGCGGCGAGGGACAACAGTGCGGTCTTCGTCCCGGTCGACGACGCCTCCATGGCGAATGCAGCAGATCTTGCAAGCGTGACCTACACGCGCAAGGACGACGAGACGCTGGCCCTGCGCATCGAGTCGAAGCCAGTCAAGAAGAGCGACAGCGAGGAAGCACCGCAGCCGGTCGTGATCGAGCTCCTCATGAAGCGCGCTCGGTGATCCCTCGCCGACTCCTGCAACCTCGGAGTGACGGACCCGAGTGTCTTCTACCCGGCGCCTCGCGCACGGTTTCAGAATCGAACCTCTTTCAAAAGTTGGAGAAGAACACGGTGTCGGCGCGCTGATCTCGTTGAGCATGTCGCGCGAAGTCGCTACTTTCTCGACCCGTCCCATGTTATCGAACTCGTCTGAACCGTCTCCGGGCCACGGTTGGACACCACAGCAGTGGCAGGCTGTCTCGTCGCCGCATCGGCTGCAGCTTCTCCTGCTCATGACCGGTCTCAAGGAGGCCACGGTGCATGAGCTTGCCGAGCTCAGTGGGCGCACCGCACAGTCGCTGTATCCGCACCTCGAGGCACTCGTCCACGCATCGTTCCTGATCGTGCGCGAACCATCGGTGACCGGGCGTCGCTCGCGCGTGTACGCGTGCGGTCCAGCGAGCCTGGTCTCGCCGGTCAACCCCCACACCGGACATGGCAACGGCGACGCTGCCGAGCTCTCGGCGCTCATGCTGCACGACGCGTGCGCGCGACTTCGCCGGTTCGGCGCGATCGCCGAGGGCACCCCTATCGGCACGCACGACGAGCGGATGATGGCCACCCACTCCGAGCTCACCTGGCTTGACGAAGAGCGCCGCCGCCGCCTGAACGAACTCACGCGCCAGATCATGCAGGTGATCCAGGAAGGTCGGGCAGCGCGCAAGGGACGGCGAACAAACGTCATCCTCTACCACTTCCCAGACGTCACCCTTCGGGAGGCGCGGCGGGAGCGCGGGGAACCGAAGCCTGCGAAGTGATCGACGCGCGAAAGCGCTCGTGTACCGAGGGAACTGCGACGCAGCCGTGCGGCGGTGCCATGCTCGGACGCGCTTCGCCCCTGCGCCGCAGGCTTCGGATTCGGCTGGTCGAGCATCTCTCCCTCATGCGTCGCATGCGGGAGGCCGCATGATTGCTGCGCCACTCCACACACCGAGGTCCAGCACGATGCGCACGCGATCACAGACCGAAACCAAGCCCAGCCCAGAATCCGTCGAGCCGTCGCCCGCGCCGGCCGGTGCGGATCCTCGCATCGCACTGCTGCGCGAGGCGGGCGTGCTCGAGGACCTGCAGCGGTTCAGCCACGCAACGGAGCGCGCGCGCGCCGTGCACACGAAGGGCTGCGGCGCGTTCGGCACGTTCACGGTCACGCACGACATCACGCGCCTCTGCTGCGCAGGGCTCTTCGGCGCGGTTGGCCGCCGCACGGATGTGCTCGCGAGATTCTCGATGATGCGCGGCGAACGGGGATCGGCCGATGCGGAGCGCGATATCCGCGGCTTCTCCGTGCGGTTCTTCACCGACGAGGGCAACTGGGATCTCGTGGGCACGCACCTGCCCGTCTCGTGGGTTCGTGATCCAGGCAAGTTCGTGCCGCTGATGCAGTCGTTCGGCCGTGACCCGCAGGGCGACCTCCACGATCCGAACGCGCGCTGGGACTTCCTCAGCCAGAATCCCGAGACGCTGCATCTGCTGACCATGCTCTGCAGCGACCGCGGGATCCCGGCGGGGTATCGCTTCATGAGTGGCTTCGGAGTCCATGCGTTCTCGCTGCTGAGCGCGGGCGGCGAGCGCGTCTGGTGCAAGTTCCACCTGCTTTCCCTGCAGGGAAGCCGCACCCTCACCGACCAGGATGCCGCGGCTCGGATCGGCGACGACCGCGACGCCGCGCAGCGGGACCTGCTGGAGGCGATCGCACGCGGCGAGTTCCCGAAGTGGCGCCTGTGCGTGCAATGCATGAGCAGCGCCGATGCCGAGGGCCTGCGCTGGAATCCGTTCGACGCCACCAAGGTGTGGCCGCACGCGTCGTATCCGCTCGTTCCCATCGGCGAGCTCGAGCTCAATCGCAACGCCTCCAGCCATCGCGAGGAGATCGAGCAGGCCGCGTTTCGGCCGAGTGCGTTCGTCCGCGGCATCGAGCCGAGCCCGGACCCGCTCCTGCGCGCGCGGCTCCTGAGCTACGCCGACGCGCAGTTCCATCGGCTTGGCCCCGAGCACGAGCGTTCCGAAGTCAATGCCTCGCGCTGCCCCGTGCGCAGCGTGCTGCGCGGCGCCGCGTCGTTGCTGACGCCCACCGCCACGACGCCGAGCCCCGCCCAAGCCCGCAGCGATGCCGCCTGGGCGCGCGGCGAGGCAATCGCGGCGCGCTTTGCCGCCGCCACGGACCACGACGACTGCGCGCAGCCCGGCGCGCTCTTTCGAATGCTCGATGAGCGCCACCGCGAGCGGCTGACCGCGCGCATGGCCCGCAGCCTCGCCCAGGCCGCGCTGAGCGTACAGATGCGGCAGATCGCGCTCCTCCTGCGCGCCGACGATGAGTACGGCACGCGCGTGGCGCAGCGGCTCGGGCTCGATGCAAGCCAACTGGCAACCAGCAGGCCGCGCGTGTCGACGTCGACGCTCATGACCTCGGGCGCCGATTGACCGCGCCGTCGCAGCCCTTCGTCACTCGCGCGTGATGGTCAGCGAATCCACGCGAAACGCCGTGGAACCACGCGACGCGCGCAGCTCGAGCACGAGGTCCACGTCGGCGACTTCCTCGGCCACCTCGAACTCGAAGGCCACCGTGCGCTCGCCGCTTCCCGTGCCTTCCGCGCTGCGCGCGCGGTCGGCGGTGCGGATTCCCGCACCGATGCCGGGCGCACCATTGTCCTCGGCGAGCTTTTCCACGCCATCGACCCGCATGAGCGCCTCGAAGCGGTAGCGTCCCTTGGCAAGCAGCACGCTGCAGCGCCAGCCCGCGATGCAGCGGCCGCTGTCGCCGCAGGCCACGCGATACCAGCGCGCGCCGCCGAGCTCGATCTCCTCGACCGTGGCGTCCTCGGACTCGCTCATCGGGTGCCAGCCGGCGATGCGAACGGCTTGCCCCTTGCGAAAGGTCGGCGGCTTCGGCTCGGGCGCAGCGCTCTGCTCGCGAAGACTGCGCGCGCGGGCTTCGACGCGCTCCATGAGTTCACGCGCGCGATCGGCCTGCGCTGCGGCCGCCTCCACACCCACGCCGCGCAGCGCGTCCTGCAACCGGCGCTGCACGGGCTCCACGCGACGCGCGATCCGCGCCGCATCGAACTCATCGAGCAGCCTCACGATCTCGCGGCGGTAGAGCTTGCGCCACTCGGGGTTGCGCATGACGCTGCGGCCGACCATCGAGATGGGGGCGCCGAGCACCGACATCGACGGATCCTGAAAGCACTGGTCCATGCCATGGCAGAGGAAGCGCGCCTTGCGCCCGGGCTCAAGGTACACCCGGTAGTTGTTGGTGTTGAAGGTGTAGCCATCCCAGTGCCCGAGCATCGCCTCGAGTGCCATGAATCGCACGAAGTCGCCGATGTCGACGAGCTGCTCGAGCCGCTTCCAGCGCTGCTTCATGTCGGGTTCCGTGCACGCCTGCGCAATCACGCGCAGGTCCGCGCGCTCCTCGCCCACGTCGCCCTCGTCGCGCCCGAGCTCGCCGTCGATGTCCTGGCAGAAGCCGCCGTCGTACAGGTTTCCCGAGGCGTTGCGAAAGCTGCGGGCCAGGAAGTGCTCGTCGAACGACTCCTTGAGCACGTAGACGCCGAGGTCTCGCTCGCCGAGCCGCACGCGCGCGTGCGCAACGCGCGTCGCGGGCTGACCCGCCGATCGGATGACTTCCGACGCGATCCACTCGCTGAGCAGCGATTCGTCCTGCACGGAGTTGTTGAGATGGAACTTCTCGAGCCCGTTCCAAGGCTTGGCTGGTCCGAACTTGTCGAGGTTGACCGTCAGCGCAGGCCGATCGTCGAACTCGCGAAACGACCCGGCGGCGCCCTTGAGCTTGATGCCCGCATTCTCGCTCACGATGCGGTCGCCCTCGCGAAGCGTGCAGCGCACGTACGCCCGCGGATCCTGCCGAAGCGCTGCTGCGGACTCAGCCGAGAGCTCGATCGCGAGCTCCACGATACGGCCCGCGCGGAAGTAGGCGCTCGCATCGTCGCGCGCGAACACGGGCGCCGTCGCGGCAAAAGCAAGCAACACCAGCAGACCGAGGCAGGCGCGGCGCGCGATCCTCACGGACACGCACCCCACGCCGACAGCAGCACCGCGATGTCGGCAGCGCCGACCGAGCCGCTGCCATCGAGGTCCTCGCCACCAGACCCTGCGGTGCCCCAGGCCGAAAGCAGCGCCGCGATGTCGGACGCCCCCGTCTGCCCGTCGCGATCGATGTCGGTCGTGCACGACGACGGCGGCACGATGCGGAAGAGCAGCACCAGCGGATCACCGCTCACCGTGAAGTCGTAGCCGCGCACCACGATCAGATTCGTGTCGCTGATGGCCACCGGCACGATGAAGTCGCCCGGGAAGTAGAAGCGGCTCTGGTCGACGAGCGCATACACGTTATGGAGGTTTCCCTGCGGATCCCACACCACCGGCACCGTCTCGAACGGCGCGGTATCGGCCCAGCCGAGGATCCAGCCTCCGCTGTTCACGTCGAACGCAGCGGCCTTGAAGCCGAAGTCAGGGAGCGCCCGCATGCCGCCGGCCGCGTCCCACACCCATGGGACCTCGTTGCCTGCGGTCGTGCCGACCACCGTGCCTGCGTTGTTGATCGCATGCGCGACCGACTGCGTCGCGCCCGCAGGCACACCGATCTGCAGGGGCGTGCCGTCGGGCTGCCACACGCATGCGCGCGCCTGTCCGTTGGCGAGCGTTCCAAATCCAGCGATCTGTCCCGAGTTGTTGATGTCGCGGCAGCCCGCGACGACGCCGCCGAGGCGCGGCAGCATCGTGTAGCCCGACTTTGCGGTCCATCGCCACGCCTGCTCGGGATCGACGCCGACCTGCGCGAGCGTGGCGGTGCCGCAGACGATACCGAGGTCGTTGATGTTGCTCGGCGTGCTGTACGACCACGTACCGGGCGGCGCAGGCAGCGTGGTCAGGGCGCCCGACGCAGACCACAGCGCACCGACCGTGCCCGTGCCCGCGCTGTAGCGGCCCACGATCTGCCCGAGCTCGTTGATGCCCGTGGCGATGCTCTGCGAGGTGCCCGCAGGCACCGTGAGCGGCGTGCGCCCGAGCGCGGGCGTGTAGCGCATGGCGGTGGTGACCGCGTTGAACTGGAAGTCGCCCGCGATCTCACCCGCTGCGTTCACCCGCTGCGTGACGGCGGGCGCGAAACTTCCGACGAACTCGACCGTGACGCCGCCGGCGTGCACCGGTGCGACCACGCCGAGCGCACAGCCGAGGATGAGCATGGCGGAACCGGTTCTCGTGGC
>JBIIRG010000185.1:0-6077 GCA_044341665.1 Phycisphaerales bacterium
GGCGGTGGCCGATGCGCTCCGCAGTGCCGGCTTCGGCGTGCGGGAGTGGACCCCGGGCCGCGGCGAGCGGCCCGCGAAGCAGGGGGCGCGGCCGCAGGTCTTCGTGGTGATTCCAGCGCTCCGCCGGGCGCAGCTCGATCTCGCGCGCGAGGAGAAGCTCCTCGTCGAGGAGGTCGTGCGGCTGGTGAGCGACGGCGAGCCGGTGCTCGTGACCGCTGGCCGAAGCATGCTCTCGGTGCTCGGCCAGCCCGACCCTTGGCAGGACGTGCTCGCGCCGTTCGGCATCGAGCCCGATGCGGCCAAGGTCGTGCTCGAGCTCGTCGCGCGCGAGGACGGCACGCCCGAGGTGCGGCCGTGGCAGTTGATCGAGCGTGCGCCGCCCGACTCGCCGCTTGCAGCGCGCCTGCGGGGGCGCGCCATCCTTCTCAACCAGCCGCTTGTGGTCCGTCGCATGGAGCAGGCGCCGGCCGATGTGACGGTCAAGACCGTCGTCGAGGTCCCCGCATCGCCCGAGCGCTGGCTCGCCGACGATTGGCGCGGCGATGGCGACGGCGTGCGCGAGGTGCCCGCAGGCAAGGCGCTCGCTGCGCCGCTCTCGGTTGCGGTGGTCGCGGAGCGCAAGGTGCCGGGCGGAACGCAGCGCGCGGCGCTCGTGGGAAGCGGCGGGTGGCTCCTTTCGAGCGTCGCCGATCTCTCCGACAACCTCGGTGGCGGACGCACCGCCCTCGTCAATCCCGGGAACCGCGAACTGCTGCTCTCGATGGTCGCGTGGTTGTCGCGCCGCGATGACCTGCTCGACGCGGGACTCAGCGGCCGCGAGGTCTCCCGCATCGAGGGGCTCTCCGACGGCATGCGGCGTGCCTGGGGCATCGGCTACGGCGGAGTGGTCGCGCTTGGTCCGATCGTGGTCGGCGCCGTCGTGATCGGGCGGCGAAGGAGGCGCGGATGAAGTGGTTCCGCGGCATCATCGCCTTCGCGGTCGCGGCAGCGCTCGGGACCGCTGCGCTTCGGCTCGACGACGCGCCCGACACCCGTGCGGTCGCACGCACACCGCTCGTGGCGCCCGACGCTATCGACCCCGATCGCGTCGCGACGATCGTGCTCGAGCGCGACGGCGTGAAGCACGTGTTCGAGCGCAGGGGTGCGGTGTGGCAGCAGTCCGAGCCCGTTCGCCACGCCATCGACGGATGGAGCATGCGCCAGTTGATCGGGCGTGTGCTCAAGGCCGAGTCGGTGCGCACGGTCGACCTCTCGGCAGCCGGCGCCGATCCAAGCACCTATGCGTCCCGGCTCGCAGAGGCGGGTCTCTCCCCGCCGGCGGCCCGCATCGAGCTCCGCGAGGAGCCTTCTGCCGCGGGCGTCGCGCCGCGCACCGTCGTGATCGAGCTCGGCCGCCGAAGCCTCGCGGGTCGCGCCTACGGGCGGGTCGTCGATGGTTCGGCCTCCTCCGCGAGCGGCTATAGCGTGATCGACGCCGAGCTTCACGAGTATGCGCTCGGCCGCGATCCGAAGGAGTTCCGCCGGCGCGACCTCTTTGCTGATTTGGGCGCGGTCGACCGCATCGCCCTGCGATCCGCGGGTGGCGACCTCATCGTCGTCCGCGACGGCCGCAACTACCGCATCGACGCGCCCGTGCGCACCCGCGCCGACCGCGTGCAGGTCGAGGAGCTCATCGATGCGCTGCGACGCGCCAAGAGCGGCGGCTTCGTCTCCGACCGACCGGTGGAGCTTTCCGCCTACGGACTGGACCCCGCGGGCGCCACACTGGAGGTCGACTCGGCGGGCACCGCCCACACGTTGTTGATCGGCGACGCCGTATCGCTCGGGGCGCAGGATCGCTTCGGCATGCTCGATGGAACGACGACCGTGGTCCGTGTGCCGGCGGCGGTGCTTGCGCCCATGGTTCCTCGCCTCGACCGGCTGATCGACGCGGTCGCCAGCGGCGTCCGCGCGCGCGACATCGCGTCGATCGAGATCGCGCTTGCCGCTCCGTCGGCGGCGGAACCCGCGCTGCGACTGTCGCTCCGCCGAGAGACCGACGGCTGGTCGGCCGCGCTCGGCCGCCAGGGTGCGACCGAGTCGACCGCAGGCAGCATCGGTGACGCCGCCGCCGTCGATGGCCTCCTGAAGTCGCTCACCGAGACCCGCGCATCGGCCGTCGAGGTCGCGCCTTTCCCGACATCGGACCTCGTTGCGACCGTCAGCTTTGTCGGCTTCGCAGGCGAGCCGCTCGACACCGTCCGCATCGCGCGACGTGCCGCCGACGGCCGCATCCTCCTCGAGAACGGCGACGGCGTGCTTCGCGTCCACGGCGACATCGAGCTCCCGCTGACGCCCGAGGACCTCGGGTTCCGCGCCAAGCGCTGACGAGGGCTCCGTGCCGGACGTCGCGCGCCTCAGCGCTGGCCGAATCGGAAGTGGAGCAGTGCATCCTCGCCCCGCCGCCGCGTGGAAAGCAGCCGTCCCCGCGGAATCTCCGCGAGGACCAGCCGATCGACGCCCCGCGCCGCGCGCTGCGCGAGCGCATCCGCCACGATCAGCGGCGCCACGAACACCCACGCTTCGTCGAGGAGCTGCTCCGACACCAGGCGCCCGACGACGCCACCACCGGCCTCGACGAGCACCGTGGCCACGCCATCCGCAGCAAGCGTCCGCAGCGCGGGCTCGAGCCGATCGCCTTCCCCGAGCTCGATCGCATCGACGCCACGTGCCCTGAGCGCAGCAAGCCGGAGCCGCGCCGCATGGTCGAGCCGCGCACGCACGAGGAGCGTCGTGCGCGCCGCGCCATCGCACACCCGCGCGTCGACCGGCGTCTCGGCGTCGGGGTCGAACACCACCCGCCGCGGCATGCGCTGCACGCGAACGCCTCGCGGGGTGAGCATCGGATCATCCTCGAGGACCGTGCCGATGCCCGTGAGCACCGCATCGACCCGTCCGCGCTCGCGATGCACGAGCCGACGCGAGCGGCCGCAGGAGAGCCACTTGCTGTCGCCGTTCGCGAGCGCGATCGCACCGTCGAGCGACTGCGCCCACTTCGCGCTCACCCAAGGCAATCCACGCGTGACGCGCTTGATGAACGGCTGCACGAGCTCGCTCGCGCCCGTGTGCGGCATGTGCTCGGCGGGAATGCCGGCCTCGCGGAGCCGCTGCGCTCCACCGCAGGCGATCGGATTCGGATCGGGGACCGCGTAGTAGACCTGCGAAACACCCGCCTCGATCAGCGCATCCGCGCACGGCCCCGTGCGACCTCGGTGCGCGCACGGCTCGAGCGTGACGATCGCGATCGCGCCACGCGCACGGCCGCCCGCGGCGCGCAGCGCCTCGATCTCGGCGTGCGGCCCGCCGCATCGGCGGTGGAATCCCTCGGCGATCGGAGCACCGTCCACGCCCACGAGCACGCAGCCCACCATCGGGTTCGGCTCAGCGCCGCCATGCCCTCGCGCGGCGATGCGCACCGCACGGTCCATCAGCGCGCGCAGCAGCGCTGGCTCGGTCCGCGGGTTCACGCCCGCGCCCCCGCGTACGCCTCGGCCGGCATCGGCAGGTCGTCGCCGGTGATCGACGAGAGGCTCCGTCGGCTGAAGAACGTCACCTCGGCGATCAGGAGGTCGTCCTCGGGCATGCCCGCCTCGAACGTCTCGACGAGACGCATGAGGTACTGCGTCCAGCTCGGCGGCGCCGACGACCGCTGCATGATCTCACGCAGCCGCTCGAGGCCGAAGCGCTCGCCGCGCGGGTTGCGGGCGTCGTAGGCGCCGTCGGTGAAGAGCACCATCGTGTCGCCCTCCTCGAGCCGCACGACGCCCTCCTCGTCGCCGAACATCGAGTCATCCACGGCGCCAAGCAGGAACGTGGTCGACGAGAGCTCGCTCACGCCGCCGCGCGAGCGCACGAACACCGGCGGATGCCCCGCGCTCGCATAGCGGAGCTCGCCGCTGTGCGGGTCGATCATGAGGAGCACCGCCGTCGCGTACAACTTGTGCTTGGCAAGCAGGCGGTGGAAGTAGCGGTTCAGCCGGAGCAGGATGCGCGCCGGCCCCTCGTCGGGGTACTCGTCGCGCAGGCGCTCGATCTCGCCGTGGATGCGCGCCACGCTCATGGCGCTCGCGAGTCCGTGTCCCGTCACATCGATCAGCGCGAGGTGGAAGCGCTCGCGCTCGTCGGTCCACACATGGATGAAGTCGCCACCGATGTCGGCAGCGGGCCGGTAGCCGAAGTCGAACCGCAGCCAGCCGAGGTCGGCAGGCTTCGGGAACAGCGACTCGTGCACGGCGCGCGCCTGGAGGAACTCCCGCCGCATCTGCACGAAGCGGCGACCGACGAAGCCCGACTTGAACCGGTTGCGGTGCCAGCGCAGCCGCACGTAGCAGAGCACGAGCGCCGGCACGAAGAGGAGCGGCGCAAAGACCAGCGCCGCCGCGAACTCGGCCCATTCGCCGCTCTCGGATGCGAGGCCCGCGCGCAGCAGCACCCAGCAGACGAAGATGGGCAGGATCGGCTTGAGCGACTCCCTCCAGCTCCAGGGCAGGAAGAGCGACGCGGTGGCGTGCCAGAAGAAGATCGAGAACAGCGGGATCGCCGTCGCGCTCGGGCTCGCGAGCAGCATGCCGGTCTCGACGCCGAAGGTGAGGAACCCGAGCGTCACGATCATGCGCGTCGCAGCGTCGACGAGCTCGGCGCGGGTGTACAGCTTGGGGCGGATGCGCAGGCCAAACCACGCGATCACGCCGAGGCTGGGCAGGTTGAGGAGCAGCCAGACATACCAGGGGATGCGGAGTTCGGCAGGGAGCTCGGCTGCAGGTGACCGCTGCTCGGGCGTGGCCACGATCTCCATCCCGCGATTGGCGGCCGAATCGGAAGCGCCTTCCGCGCGGGCGGCGTCCTGCGCGTCGTTGGCGCGGCCGCGCGCCGTGATCGGGGAGATCGCGTCCTCCCACCAGCGGTCGACCATGCGGCCGATCGGTTGCGCCGATGTCTCCGCCGATGTCCTCTCGCGGGAGCCCGTAGCGCCCTGGTCGGGCTCGCGCACCTCGCGGGCAATGTCGCGAGCGATCTCGCCCACGGCATCAAGCGGAGTCTGCACCCGCGTCGAACCCTGGTCGTCTGCCGCAGGGGCCGCATCGCCGGCAGCCGCAGCGAGGACCGGGGCGCGCGCAGTGCTCGCTGATCTCTCCGTGGGAGCGGTTGACTGCGCCTGCGCGCTCAGCAGGTCCTCGGCCCACACCGTCGTCACGATGACCGACACCGTCGCGATGAGCTGGAACACCGCATACGCGACGCACAGCCACCCGAGCCGACGCCGCAGCCACTGCCCGAGCTCGCGCTCGTACTCGGCGCGAAAGAGGCCGCGATCGCCGTGGAGTTCGGATGGTTCGCCCTTCGGGTCCGCCATGGGGCGCCATGGTAGGCAGGGGAGTCGTGTCCGTGCCGCGTGCGGCGCGGAATCGGTGCGCCGCCGCAACGACACGGACTGCAACGACAAGGGCTGCCATGACACGGACTGCCATGACAAGGGCTGCCATGACAAGGGCTGCCATGACAACGGCCGCCGGTTGCCCGGCGGCCGTTGGTTCATGTGGGATCGGACTGCGGGACTCGCCCGCACGGCTCACTTCTTGAGCACGGAGTCCTTGAGACGCTCGGGCATCACGCGGTAGGTGAGCGGCTCCATCGAGCTCGTGGCGCGGCCCTGCGTCATCGAGCGCAGCGCCGTGGTGTAGCCGAAGAGCTCGGACAGCGGCACTTCGCAGGTGAGCAGACGCGCGTTGCCGCGCATCTCCTGGTCGGTGATCTGGCCGCGGCGGGACGCGATGTCGCCCGACACGTTGCCGAAGAACTCGTCCGGCGTCGTGACGACGAGCTTCATGATGGGCTCGAGGAGCGCCGGCTTCGCCTTCATGACCGCCTCGCGGAAGGCGAGCATGCCCGCCTGCTCGAAGGCCACCTGGCTCGAGTCGACGTCGTGGTACGAGCCGAACACGAGCTGGACGCGCACGTTGATGACGGGGTAGCCGCCGAGCACGCCCGACGCAGCCGCCTGGCGCACGCCGTACTCGATGCTCGGGATGAACTCGCGC
>JBIIRG010000186.1:0-6064 GCA_044341665.1 Phycisphaerales bacterium
TGTTTCTCGACCGCCCCCGCCTTGGGGCGTTCGCGCCCTCCGCGTTCGCGGTGGTCTGCCTGGGTTGCCCGCCGGTTCCTCCAGCGGGGTCCGAACGAATGTGAAGGCGCGTCCTGCACCCGGAACGGCGGGGCTGAGGACCCCGACGGGTTTGAGATCGGAGGGCACGGATGCCGACTTCACGCGCAGCCTGCATTTCCCGCCCGAAACGGGCGAACCGCGCGCGGATGGGGAAAATGCCTGCCGTTTTCGCGGGTTTCGCGCGCCGCCGCCGGCTCGGGAGACTCCTTTGCGGCAGGTTCTGCGGACGTGCCGCGCCCGCCGAGGCGAGGGAGTCCAGCAAAAAGCACAACGCCCGGCAAAGTTCCGGGCGCGTGTGCGGTCTGCGAGGGTTGCGACGCCTGCTCGGCGTCGTGCGGGCTACTGGAGGAGGCGCAGCACGTTCTGCGAGCTCGAGTTCGCGGTGGCCAGCACCGAGGTTCCCGCCTGCTGCAGGATCTGGGCGCGGGTCATCGCAGCGGTTTCGGCCGCGAAGTCGGTGTCGCGGATCTTCGACTCGCTCGAGGTGATGTTCTCGAGGCCGATCTGCAGGCTGCGCGAGTTGGTCTGCAACGTGTTGCGCTCGAAGGCGCCCAGCCTTCCGCGCATCACCGAGACCTCGGTGATCGCAGCGTCGAGCACCTGGCTCGCCTCGGCGGTGCGGCCGAGGATGAGCGAGTTCGACTGTCCGCTCTTGAGGCTGTCGAGGAAGAACCGCCCGCCCTCGATCGTGCTGCCGCCGATGCGGCTTGCCGCCACCGACTTGATGCCGAGGCCGATCTGCTGCGTGGTGGTGATCGACGGCCCGAGCTGGAACGTGGCGCCGCCGCCGGTGATGTTGAAGGTGCTCGGCGTGCCCGACACGGTCGTCGCGAACGCGGTGCTCAGGTCGATGTCGAGCGAGAGCGCGGGATTGTTGAGCGACACGCTGGTGCCGTTGCCGGTGGCAAGCGCGCCGTTGATGATCGCGCTCACGTCGCGGCCCGTGTCGCGCTGCGTGGCGGTGCCGCCGGGCGCGGTGTAGGTCTGGAAGAACGCGCCGCCCTGCCCGAGCCGCCGCACCGACACGAACGCGTCGCTGCCGTAGCCGATCGAGCTGAAGTAGAGGCCGGAGAGCTGGCTGGCGCCGTTGCGAAGCGAGGCCGACACGCCCGTCGTGTCGCGCAGCGTGTTGACCGCGGCGATGACGGCCGAGAGCGCGGTGCCCGAGGCGAAGGTGAGCGTCTGCACGCCGAGCTTGCCCGCGAGCTCGAGCGTCACGCTCGAAGCGAGCGCGCCCGTCGCGGCCGAGAGGAAGAGCTGCCCCGTCTGCGCCGACTGCGTGACCTCGACCGACACCGCGACCGACGAGTTCGTGCCGAACTGCACGCCGTGGATGTCGAGGCCGTCGATGTTGGTGGCGTTGATGCCGCTGGTCACGTACTCGAGCGAGCCGTTGAGGAGCTGCAGCCCCGCGAAACTCGCGGTGTTCGAGATGCGCGTGATCGACTCGATCGCGCTGTCGATCTCGAGCTGGTTCGCCTCGATCTCCTCCTGGCTGATGCCGCCGGTGTTGGCGCTGTTGACCACCAGGCTCTTGATCGAGTTGAGGAGGTCGGCCACCTCGGCGAGATAGCCCTCGGTGGTGGCGATGACGGAACTCGCGCGCTCGGAGTTGTCGATCGCCTGCCCGATGCCCTTGATCTCGGAGCGAAGGCGCTCGCTCACGATCAGGCCCGCGGGATCATCGGCGCCGCGGTTGATCCGCAGGCCGGTCGCGAGGCGCTGGAGGCGGGTGGACAGGTCGGTGTTCGAGCGGTTGAGGTTGTTCTGCGCGATCAGCGACGGAACGTTCGTATTGATGCGAGCCATGGCAATCCTCCTTGATTGAGAGGCCCCGAGATGGATCAGCCGTCAGGCGGTCTCGCGCCTGGTTGTCTGGGTTGCCGCAAGCTTCGCGGCAGCAGGCAGGACCGTCCCGCCCGGATTGGCCTTCGCGCCGCGCGTACTCCCGCGCGGGCGCAGCGAACCAAGCTCGCCGCGGAACGCCGCAGCCTGCTGGTTCTCGTTCTTGATGGCGTCGTACACCTCCTTGCGGTGCACGGCCACGGTTGCGGGCGCCTTGATGCCGATTCGCACCTTGTCGCCGCGGATGTCGACGATCGTGAGCTCGACGTCGTCGCCGATCATGATCGTCTCGTCGATCTGCCTTGAGAGCACCAGCATGTCGTGGGCTCCTTCCTTGAGGGCTTCCGTGCCCGTAAAAAGTCGTCCGTGGATGTCGGTTCGTGGAGCGCCGTCCCGCCGGGCCCGCGAGGAGGCCCGGCGAAGGCCGGCTCAGGCGATCTTCGCGGCCACGCCCTCGCCGAGCTTCACGAGCTCGTGGCGCGTCGACCACTTCTTCTCGGCAAGCACGAGCTGCATGGCGCTGCGCGCCGCGCTGTTGACCACCAGCGGCCCCTGCAGGTTCGCGGTGAGCGACTGGTCGCGCTTGTTGACGATCACGAGCACCTGCGCATCGGAGAGGTCGCGGAGCCCGAGCTCCTCCATCTGCTCCTTGCGGATGTTGGCCTGGTAGTCGGGCAGCCACAGCGCCGGATCGGTGACCACGAACGCGAGGTCCGCGCTCTCGGTCGACTGCAGCCAGAAGAAGACGCCGTTGTCGTCGGGCTGCAGCAGTGCGAACTTCTTGTAGTTCGAGAAGCCCAGCAGTCCCGCCGGGAACTCGAGGGTGCGGGACTCGTCGATCTCGACGGGGCCGAAGCGCGTGGTCTGGATCAGCATGTCGGGTGCTCCATTCGGCCTTCCATTCCTTGGAGTCTGGCATCCATGCCAGTCGGGCTCCGTCCCTGATGCCTCGCGGAGGGGCCGGACCTCCGCAGGCGAACCGCGCCACCGCGCGGGTGTGTCACGTTCAACGCAAGAAGTCGAGCAGGCTCAGGTTGGTCGACCGCGCGGCGCCCGCGAGGCCGGCCTCCAGCTGCTGCTGGAGACTGGCGAAGCGCGTGGCCGCCTGGGTGAAGTCGAGGTCCTGGATGCTCGATCGAAGTGCCATGTCCTGAACACCGAGGTCTTCCTCGCGGATGGTCGCCTCCGCGACCCGCCGCGAGCGGACTCCCACGTCGGCGCGCGCCTCGGTGGCGCGCGAGATGTCGGACTCCATCTTGTCGGTTGCAAACTCGATGCCACGCTCGTCGTTGGCGAGGAGCGCGTCGCGCAGCGCCATGAGGTGCGAAAACACGCTGTCGACGGCAACAGTTGCGCGATCGGTGCCTACCAAACTTGCCGACGACGAGTCGCCGCGGATGCCGAGGTCGGTCGCGGTGCCCGAGTTGTTGAGGTCGATCACCTGCATCTTGGCGCCCGCGGTCGAGTCGACGAGCTCGATGCCGTTGCCGGTCGTGACGAGCTGGGCCTGGAACTCGGCGGGCGTGACGCCTGCTGCGGCCGCGGCCGCGTTGATCGAGTCGAGCACGTCCCGCACCGTGAGGTCGCCCTCGATCTCGACATCGAAGGTGCGGCCGTCCTTGAGGATCACGCGGAAGTCGCGGTCGGCGGCCGGATCGGGAAGTCCGGTGACGGCGTCGATCGCGCCATCGGCCTGGCGGACGCCGCGGCCGTCGTTGAAGTCGGAGAGCCGCGTCTGGCCCGAGAGCGATCGGATGCCGAGCTCGGTGGCGGTGGAGCCGCCGACCTCCTCGATGGCCATCCAGGCGCCCGACAGCTCGTTGCGCACGTTGAGCCGGGTGGCGTCGTCGGAGATCTCGACGCGCGCGCCGATGCCAAGGGCGGTGACGGCGTTCTGGAGGTCCTGGACGGTGGTCATCCCGGCAAGGTCGACGACGCGCGCCTGGCCGCCGTTGCGCACCAGGATCTGCCCAAGGGGGATGGTGACGCCCGTGAGCGAATCGAGGCGGGTGAGCGGCGTGAGCCGCGGATCGAGGTCCTGGCCCGTGGTCGTGACGCCGCCTGGGTAGGTTCCTGCCAGCCCGAGGTCGCCGGCCGTGGTCGACGAGTTTGAGTCGCGGATCGTGACGGTGACGCCCGCGCCTGGCGTGATCGCGAGCCGGTCGCCGGTCGCGGGATCGATCTCCACGGTCGCCGTGGGATCGGTGGCGGCGATCGTGTTTCCGATGAGCGTGAGCACATCGCCGATCGAATCGGCCTCCGAGAGATCGAGTGCCGTCACGGTGCCCGCGACATCGATCTCGATCACCCCCGCGCGGACGCCCGTTCCGTTGGCGCCGCGCAGGTCGCTCAGCCGGGTGGCGGCGGTCATCGATGGATCGAGGTCGCGCTCGCCGCGCACGCGGCCGCTGAGCGCACCGAAGGCCTGCTCGGCGCTCATGGTCACGCGGATGTCGGAGGCGAGCCCGAGGTCGGCGCGCATGCCGGCCCCGCTGCCGATGTAGCGCACACCGTTGAGCATGGACGTGAAGGGCTGCGCGGCGTGCTCGTCGCCACCGAAGTAGTGGATGCCGCGCAGATCCCTGTTTGCGATCGAGAGCAGCGAGCTGAGCATCGAGTCGATGACGCTTGCCTGGTTGCGGCGCGTGGCCTCGTCGCTGCCGACGCCGATCTGCGAGAGCCCGATCCCGCGCGCTTCCTGCAGGAGATCCGCGACGTCGCCGAGCGCACTGTCGAGCGAGTTGAGCGTGGCCTCGGCCTGCGAGAGGTTGCGCACGCGCTGCTCGCGGCGCTCGATGGCATCCTCGAGGACGCTCACCGTCGAGGCGCCGATGGCGTTCTCCGACGGGCGCGTGAAGGCCTTGCCAGCCGCGAGCTGGACCTGCAGCAGGAGCAGGTCGCGGTTCGTCTTCTGGATGCCGCCCAAGGCAATTCTTGACGCGAGGGCGTTGGGGACGCGCGCGAGGTTGGCAGGAATTGCGCCCATGGCGATGGCTCCGAGGAGTCCATGCAAGTGGCGTGCCGTGCGAGCGACCGTCCAGTCCCCGCACCGCAGCGGAGATTCATCAGGACAGGGCCGGCCTGGGCCACCGACGAACAAGTCGGCGACCCGCCCGATTCGGCGACGAAGTCCGCATAACTCGATCTCGCGGCTTTCTTTCGCAAGGAGTGCATGGCGCACTCGATCCGTCGCACTTCCTAGTGAGCCCTTCCGGGGCTCGAGTCCAACGACCTGGGTTCACGACCTGGGGAAAGGACCACCAGAGATGTCGGGTGTTGTGAAGGTCAGAGAGACACCGTAGAACCTGCCGCCCGTTCGGGGCAACAACCGGGCGACAGGAAATTGGGTCATCAGCGTCAGGCATTCGGCGGCCGCAGAGTGGTGGGCCGCCACGACAAGCGCAGTGATGCTGCCAGATGGCCCTCGGGGGCGGTTCTCCCTTTGTCCAAGACGCGCGAACACGTCCCGCGCGTCATCGACAAACACCTTCCAGCCATGCTCGACATTCAACCGCCGACGAGGCCTCGTCGGCGGTTGTGTTTTTGTCGGTTGTGTTTTTGCGCTGCAGTCGCCTCTCGCGGCTGGGGGATCCGAGAACGGCCGATCGGCACCGTTGGATCGACCGTCGGGGCGCTCCCCACTTCGTTTGCGGACTCCAATCGGGTATGACATGGCAATGAAGCCCGCCCTGACCAGTCCCGTCCGTCGCCTCGCCGTGATCGCCCCGCTGCTTTGCCTGACGGCCGCCGTCTCGGCCCAGTCCGGCGACCTGCTGCTGATTCCCGACTCCGGTCCCGTGCTCGGTCGGGTCTGGGCGCTCAGCGCAGCCGACGGATCGCTGGTGAGCAACAACTTCATCCCGGGCGATGCACGGCTGACGCAGCCGATCCAGATCGTCGATTCGGGCGTGGGCACGCTGCTGGTGACCGACGAGCTCGCACGGTCGGTGTTCGAGTACTCGCCCAGCGGTGCGTACCTGCGGACGCTTGCCTCGGGCCTCGACGGTGCGTTCGGCATCTGCATGCAGGGCGGCTTCGCGTACGTGACCTCGGGCTTCAGCAACAACCTCGGCGGAAAGATCTACCGCATCGCGCTCGATGGGTCTGCGCCGGTCGTGTTCAGCGACTGGGCCGGCAT
>JBIIRG010000187.1:0-6060 GCA_044341665.1 Phycisphaerales bacterium
GCGCTTGTCGGCGGCAAGCTCGCGCGCCTCGCGCTCGAGCGCTCGCCGCGCGGAACGGCCGGCACCCCAAACACGCTGCGGAAGCCCGTGCGCACGATGCGACCCGAGCGTGCGCACGAGGTACCCGACGAGATCGAGGCGCCGCTCGCTGCGGTTGAGCGCGCGATCGCGGCCGAGCGCGGCCGGGAGAATCTCGCCATGCAGATGGCGCATGCAGCGAATGCGCTGCTTGCGCCGACGGCGCGCGTGGATCACACCCTGGCTGCGACGGCGCTTGCGGGGACGTCGCTCGCACGGGCGATGCGCGATGGCTTCGCGCGGCTTCACGACCCGTACAACGCCGCGATCGCGGGCGAGCGGATCGCGCCTCTTGCAGCGAACGAAGCGGCGTTCTGGTCGCTCGATCGCGCAGACGGGTCGCGCAGGCCGTTCTTCGCGGGAGAGACACCGGACATCGTCGCTCCGCGCGCGCTCACGCTCACTGCGATCGCGCGGCTCGTCCTCTGCGACGTGTTCATTCACGGCACAGGCGGCGCGCGCTACGACCGCGCGATGGAACGCTGGATCGGCGCGGCGTTCGGCGAGGATGCGCACGCTGCGCTCGCGCCGATGGCGGTCGCCACCGCAACGCGACACGCCCCGCTTGCGCGCTTCGTGCCCGAGTTCGACGCCGGCGCCACGCCCGAGGCGCTCCGCGCCCTCGAGCAGGATCCCTTCGGCGACGAGGGCGCGACCAAGCGCGCCCTGCTCGGCGGGATCTGCGGAAATCACGCCGCCAAGCGTTCTGCTTTCGTCGCCATGCGCCGGAAGATCATCGATGCCCGCTCCGCCCGCGCGGACGAGATCGCCTCGCTGCGCGTACGGATCGAAGCCAACCGCGACGCCCTCGCCTCGCATGCGCTCGCGACCGACCGCACCTGGCCGTTTCCGTTCGCGCTCCGCTGAATCCGCGGGACAGCGAGAGGTTCGACCTCAGGAAGCGCCAGCAGGCACGCTGCGCTCCGTTCCGGAGCCTCGCGACGCATGCGGAGGCGCGGACCTCGCGCTCCGACAACACGCCCGACGGACGCCTCGCGTCCCGCAAGCGCGCGGGGAGGACTGCGAACCCGCAGCACGCCGCGAGAGGCCTCCCCGACGACGTGGGCGTCGATCATCGTCGTCTCGGGATGGGAATCGCCAGACGGGGTCTGGACCGTGCGGATGTCGTAGCGGTCCTCCAAGGAGATGGTCGCGAAGCGATGGCGGAACACATGGCTCGTCACGCGCCGGGTGATGCCTGCGGCGCGGCGCGCTGGTCACCGACTTCTGCACGGTCGACTCGTGGAGGCGCCACCGCCCGCGTCGCTCCGTTGTGGGGTCGACGCTCAGGTCGACCGCGGCAAACAGGTCGTGCCACTCGAGGCTCCACGCGGCACGAGGCGACCTGCGCTCGAAGGCAAACGGAAGCTCGACCCAGCCAGCCTTCCACCGCCTCGACGTCCGCCGCATGGCGCCTGCGCCGCGCATCGATGAGCGCACGCAGCTGGTCCACAATGCGCTCGGGCAGCGGCGTCACGCGGTCCTTGTCACCTTTCCGCGCCGAACGGTCGGTTGCAGGCGTCGAGATCGATGTCCATCACACGCACCGTGCAGGCCTCGCCGACACGCAGTCCCCTGCCGTACATGAGTTCGGCAACGCGGTAGATCGGCGGCGGATTGTTGTCGATGACCAGAGCGGCCTCGCGACGGCTGAGCACCGTCGGAAGCCGTCTCGAGGGCCGGGCCCGCACCGCGCGAAAGGCCCCGGGACGATCTCAAGCACCTGATTGCAGAGAAGGACAATCGCATCCAACGCCTGGTCTTGCGTAGCGGCGGCGACCTCTCGCTCAACGGCGAGATGCGTGAGGAAATCCTCGACTTCCGCAGCCCACGTCGAGCGCATATGCCGCCATGATTCGTTTCCGCGGTGGAAGCGAAGGAAGGCCATGATCCACAGCCGGTCTGCCTTCTCGATGCGGCGCGAGAGGTGTCGACGACGGAGGACCGAGACGAGCTGCTGGTGGAGCGCGGAAGCCATCGCCGGCGCCCCTACCACCCGATTCGGCGGTCCCGCCAAGGCGGCACATTTTCCCTGCAGGATCACGCCCAATCCCGTTCTGCGGAGAACAGGCGAACCTGCGAAGCGCGCGTTCTGCGGTAACGGGGGAACTGTCATCCTGGCACGGCTCTCTCGCAAAACGCGGCACGAGATAGGAGACGCCCGCCCCAGCCCGAGTTAGGATCGACCGTCGGTTCTGGATCGTCGGGACCGCAGAGTCAACTGTTCGGCCGCACAACGAGATATGGCGATACCAGCGCATCTTTCAGCCCTCTGGCACGAGTTTGTCACCGCCAACGGCGGAGCAGTCGAGGGGCGCTTCTACGAGTCCTTCTTCTTTGGCGACAGCGAGGAGATGGCCAGGGAACTCGCCGAACTGGTGCTTCGGGGAACGAAGCGTGCAACGGCTGGAGCTCTCTGGGCGTACGAGGCCGATGGGCAGCGACTTCCCCAACCTGGCGATCTGAGCATCGTCACCAACTGGTCTGGTCAGCCACAGTGCGTCATCGAGACCCAGTCCGTCGAGGTTGTTCCCTTCCTTGAAGTCACGGCCGAATTCGCAGCAACCGAGGGTGAAGGCGACGGTTCCTTGGCCTTTTGGCGGCGAGCGCATCGAGAGTTCTTCTCTCGTGAGTGCGCAGCAGCAGGCATAGAGTTCACTGATTCCATGCTGGTCGTGTGCGAGCGCTTCGTCATGCGCTACCGGTTTTCCGCCAGCGCGGCCTGACACCTCGCTCAACCTGACCCGCTTCGGCAAGCGGGGAGGTTCGCTCGAACGCTATGCATCGCATCACGCTACGCCCCTACGCATCGAACGACTGGGAACGCTTGTGCCTCATCCACGATGCGGCGCGAGTGCATGAGCTTGAAGCCAGCGGCCTTGCCGCTGCTTTCCTGACGCTTGAAGCAACAGCCGAGAACGAGGGTTTGTTCGACGGTGAAGTCATCGTGGCCGAGCTCGAGGGACAGGTTTGTGGGTTCGTGGCCTATGCCAGTGGAGAGCTCACCTGGCTCTACGTCGATCCATCGAGGTGCAAGCAAGGCATTGGCAGGCAACTACTACGCCACGCAATCGAGGCTTCGGGGGCCAGCATGTCAACTGAGGTACTCGTGGGCAACGAGCCCGCACTCGCCTTGTACTTGAGCGAAGGGTTCAAGATTCAGCGGCGAGTCGACGGCAAGCTCACGGGCAATGACTCCTTTGCCGCATCCGGCTACGTGCTGCAACGCGACGCGAGCGATGCCTAACCCCCCGCTCAACCTGCCGCACTACGGCAAGCGCCGTGCGCTTCCGTGCGCAGGTTCGCTCGAACGTTCGCAAGCAGCGCGATGTGCATGTTCGGTTTTGTGAGCGCGTTCTCGCGCTCCTTCGTCGCCGAGCAAGCAACCGTGGCCAAGGTCACCGGCAACGACATGGCCGATGGCACGCTGGAGGCCGTCAGGAGAGTGGCATGCGCAGCGGCGCAGGGCCTCACCGAGGGCGTGCAGAGAGCGCGGGCTACCACAGACAAGCAATGAGAGAGTCACAGACCACGCGGCCTGATGGGCACTCTGTCGAGAGTCGGACGGGGAGGTAGGTTCGCGCGCACCGGACGACCGGCTGCTCCGCTCGCCATGATCTCTACGGGATCGTCCCACGCAGGCCTCACGGGCCGCACGCCCCAGTCACGCCAACGGATCATCCCGGTAGATCTTCGTCTCGAGCGCCCAGACCTTGTCGGTCCACTCGCCGCCGCCCGCGAACTCGCGCTTCGCGGCGGTGATGCCCGCCTGCGTCTTCGCGTCGAGGTTGTCGAGCTGCGCGACGAAGATCGCCTCGGGCGTCGCGGGGAGCTTCGCCGCGCCGTTCTCGAGCGTGCCGTGGTGCGAGATCAGGATGTGCTGCAGCACGCGCAGCGTCTCGCCTGGCAGTTTCTCGACCTTGGCCGCGTGGGCGGCCTTGATCTGCAGCCACACGGCGCCCCGCACGATGTGGCCGATCAGCTGGCCCTCGTTGGTGTAGTTGAAGCCGCGCTCCCACTCGAGCTCGACGGTCTTGCCGAGGTCGTGCGCGAACAGCGAGAAGAGCACGATGTCGCGGTTCAGCGCGGGGTAGAGCGGGAGCATGCGGTCCGCGAGCTCCATGAGCTGGTGGGTGTGCTCGAGCAGGCCGCCGATCCAGCCGTGGTGCACGCTCATCGCGGCCGGCGCGGTGCGGAAGTCGTCCATCAGGCGCTCGTCCGACAGGTACTGCTCGGCAAGCGCGCGCATCGCGGGATGCTCGAGCGACCGCAGCAGCTCGCAGACCCGCGCGAACATCGCGTCGACGTCCTTGGTGGTGGACGGAAGCAGCGCGCGCATCTCCTCGGAAGTGACCTCGCGCGCCTCGATCTGCTCGATGATGAGCTGCACCTGGCCCTGGTAGGCCTGCGTGGATCCGCGCAGGAAGACGAAGCCCGTGCGCGTGACCGCCTCGAACTGCGGCTCCTCGAAGCTCCAGGCGCGCGCGGAGATCTCGCCGCTCGCATCGCGGATGATGCACTTGAGGTACGGCTTGTTCGTGCGCGTCTGCGCGAGCTGCGGGTTCACGATGGAGTAGACGCCCTCGACGTAGGTGCGGTCTCCGAGCGTGACGATGCGCTGATGGTCGTGCGGCATGACCGCACTGTACCCGCGCGCCGTCAGCGCGCGCGCATCGCGCGCATCGCGTCGGGCACGAGGTCGGCGATCTCGTGCGCGAGCGCGCCCGCGTCGCCGCGTGCGTCGCGCCAGAGGTCGCCTGCACGCGCGTGGAGCTCGACGCCGAGCGCGGCGATGGCCCCGGGCGAGAGCACGCCGTGCCGCGCGAACTGCGCGAACAAGCCTGCGATCACGCCGCCCAGAACATCACCGCTGCCGCCGGTCGCGAGCGCGGCGTTTCCCGCGTCGCAGCGCCATGCGCGCAGACCGTCGCTCGTCACCGTGCCAGCGCCCTTGAGCACCACCACCGCGCCGAGCCGCTGCGACAACGCGAGCGCCGCTGCGGGGCGCGTGGCGCGCTCCACGCAGTCGACGTCGAGCGCAAGCGCGTCGGCAAGCGCACGCGCCTCGCCGGGGTGCGGCGTGAACACCACGGTCCCGCGCACGTCGCGCGCGGCGTCGACATGGTCGGCGAAGAGGCGGATGGCGTCGGCATCGACCACCGTCGGTTTGTCGCCCATCGCCACAAGACGCATGACGACCTGGCCCGCGGCATCGCTGCGACCGAGCGCGGGACCGACGACGATCGCGGTCGCCTCGGCCAGCGCGGCATCGAGCGCCTCCGCCGCCGCTGACGCGACGAGCACGCCGTCCGCATCGGTCGGCAGCGCGACGACGGTCGCCTCGGGAAGCACCATCAGCGCTTCGGCCGCCAGCGGCGCCGGCACCGCAACGATCGCGCGACCCGCTCCCGCGCGCAGCGCGCCGCGCGCGGCGAGCATCGCACCGCCAAGCATGCGGCGCGGCGCGTGCGCGCAGCCGCCCACCACGAGCACGCTTCCGAAGGTGCCCTTGTGACCGTCTGCCTCGCGCTGCGGGAGCTGCGGCACCGCCTCGAATGCGAGCGTGTTCATGGGGCGCGCCCCTCGGGCACCTCGCGGATGCGCAGTCCGCCGATCAGCGACAGCGCGCGCGCGAAGGCGGGATCCGTCGCGCCTCCCGCGAGGTCGCTCGTCGCGACGAGCAGGTGCCCGGCGTGGTATCCACGGTCGCCCCCGGACACGGTCGCATCGAGATCGAGCCAGGCGAATCCGCCTGCGGCGTCCGCGGGCCCCTCGACGAGCGCCTGCGTCCACAGATGCCAGCCCCAGCCCGCGCGCGATGCGCCGCCCGGCGCTGCCGCCAGCGACGGCACGTAGACCAGTCCGCTGGCCACGCGCGAGGGAATGCCCTCGGCGCGAAGCAGCGCCGCGAGGAGCACCGCATGCTCGGTGCAGTCGCCGCTGCGCGTGCGGGCGGCCTCGCTGGCCGCGCCGAACGCCGTC
>JBIIRG010000034.1:0-17867 GCA_044341665.1 Phycisphaerales bacterium
GTTGACACGGGAAACAGGCGCGTCAAGAAACTCACCCTGATTTATGAACGAATTGCGTTCTGCGGACATCTCAGCGGAACTCCATTGCTTGCAGGCGAATGAGCGCACAGCGGCCCGCCAGGGGACCGCTGTGCGCTTCAATCGTGGTGTGCGAGCGAGCGAAGCTCGCTCGGATTAGCGCCTGCGGCGCGCGACGAGTCCTGCGAGTGCGAGGATCGCGAGCGCACCCGGTCCCGGCACCGCGGAGACGCCGTGCAAGGTGATCGAACCCGTCCATGTGCCAGCCGTACCCGCCGCGCCGTAGCCGTTACCAAGCCAGATGGCGAGGTTCGGGATCGACATGTCAACCGCCGTCGTGAACATCGCCGACCCGGCGACGACCGTGCCCGGCGCAGCCGACGAACCGCTCGGCCAGAAGTAGCGCTGCTGCGCGCCGAGCTCGCTGTAGCCGCCGATCTGCACCATGCCCTGCGTGGAGAGCGGCAGGATGTCGACGTAGACGCAGAGATCGTCGGCGTACGTGAAGGCGGTGGACGAGAGGAGGGTCGCGTTCACCGAGACGCCGGTGAGCTCTCCGATGAGCGAACCGGGCGCCACGATCTGCTGGAACTGGAAGGCGGTGGCGCTGAAATTCGTGAAGCTGAGCGTGACGTCGGCAGACGCGACCGATGCAAGCACGGCGACAGCCGCGCTTGAGACAAGCATGCACCTCATGATGGACTCCAAGGGATGAGAGGGAAACTGCAGGGAAAGGAACAGAGAGCCCAGCGCGGGCAGCCAAGGGATGGCGTGACCCAGCGGGTCGAGACAGCACAAACTGTGTGTTGGAACGGATCAGGACGACACAGACCGCGCACCCGTTGGACGACTGGCGCGCGGTCCCGTTTTCTCTCTGACTCCGAGACGTAAGTTGCCACCAAACATGGACTTGTCAAACAGTTTCTGCGCGTGCTTCGCGAGAAAATCGCTACCGACTTGGCAGTGGATCGTGCTAGTCTCCGCACCATGGCTGCCCCGCGACCGACGGACCAGGCTGAACTTGCCGCGATCGAGGCGCTGATCCGCCAGCAGCGGCACGCGGAGGGGCTCGGGCGCGCGGAGCGGTTCATCGCCCGCAATCCTCGAAGCGCTGCGGGCTACTCCGCCGCAGTGCGGTGCCTGATACCGAGCGGCCGGCTTGCCCGCGCCGCGGAACTCTCCGATCGCGGACTTCGGGTGGCGCCCGCGGATGACACGCTCAACCTCCTCAAGGGGATCATCGAGCATCGGCTCGGGCAGAGCGCGCAGGCGGTGGAGCGCCTGTCGCGGCTGATCGCGCGGAGGCCCTCGAACGAGGTCGAGGCGTCCTTTGCCCTCGCGGAGGCGTTGCATCGCGCGGGGCGACGGGAGGAGCTCGACGCGCTCGTGGCCAAGGGCGGCGCGTGGCTGAACGACGAACGGGCGATCGTGTTCTCGGCGCGCACCATCCAGCGGAACGACCGCGCGCAGGCCGTGTCGCTGCTCGAGTCGGCGGCGCGCGGCGCATGCAGCCCGCTGCTCAAGCGGATCGCGGGGTTCGAGGCCGTGCGCATGCTTGACGCCGATGGCCGCTACGCCGAGGCGCTCGAGCTCGCCCGCTTCGTGCACCGCGAGACCACGCCCACGTACGACGTCGGCGCGCTCGAGGCCGATGTCGAGGCGCAGCGGCGGCTTGCCGCCAAGGGGCGCGCGTGGTTCGAGCCGAAGGGGCCTGCGGCCGCCACGACCGCGTTCGTCGTCGGAATGCCGCGCAGCGGCACGACGCTGCTCGAGCAGATGCTCGACCGCCACCCGCGCATCGCGGGCATCGGCGAGTACGAGGGTGCCTTTGCCATCCACGAGTCGCTCGTTGGTCTGGGCGTGTGGCCGAACGACCTGCGCAGCCTGCAGCCGGCCGACGCGGCGCGCCTGGCCGCCGAGTACCTCGAGGGTGCGGTGGCGCGGCGCCGCGCGGGTGCCGACTGGACATTCGACAAGACGCTGAACGTGTGGCGGCTCCTGCCGGCGGTCGCGGCGGTGCTGCCGGGTTCGGCCTTCATCCACATCACCCGCGACGCGCGCGACACGGCGATCAGCATGCATCTCTCGAACTTCCACCCTCGGTCGTGGGGGTTCACCGCATCGCTCGACACGATCCGGCGCGTGATCGCGCTCGAGCGGGCGCTGGTGCCGCAGATGGCCGCACTGCTCGGGCTGCGGCTCGTGCATGTCCGGTACGAGGACCTCGTGGCTGAACCGGAGCGCGAGATCCGCCGCGTGCTCGACGCGATGGGCGTGCCGTTCGACCCCGCTGTGCTGGCTCCCGAGCAGAACGCGCGCACGGTGCTCACCCTCAGCTACGAGCAGGTGCGGCGGCCGATCAACCGCAGCAGCATCGGCCGTTGGCGCAACTACGCCCCCGCGTTTGACGCGTCCTGGGACGCGCTCGCGTGACCGCGCAGCAGCGCCAGCAGTTCGGCATGCAGCGCGGGCGAGGCGGCCACGGCGCTTCCGCCGCGGACATCGGGGCGACCGAGGAAGTCGGTGAAGACGCCTCCCGCCTCGGCGAGGATCACGGGAAACGGGCCTGAGTCCCACGGGTTCATGACGGGGTCGAACCAGGCGTCGGCGCGGCCCGTGGCCACGAGCATACCGCCGTAGCAGTCGCTCCAGCCGCGCACGCGGCCGGCTGCGCGGGCGACCGCAACGAGCGCGTCGGTGCGGTTGGCGCGCTCGAAGTACTCGAGGCCCGTGGTGCAGACGAGGGCCTGTGCGAGCCTGTTGCCCGTGCGCACGTGCGCCTCGGTACGCGTCGCGTGGCCCGCCGCGTCGCGGCGATCCCACCATGCGCCGCCGCCCTCCGCGGCCCACACGCGCTCGCCGAGCGCGGGCATCGAGCACACGCCTGCCACGATGCGGGCGCCGCGCGACGACTCGTGCTCGAGCCCGATGAGCGTTCCGAAGAGCGGTACACCCGCGGCAAACGAGATGGTCCCGTCGATCGGATCGATGATCCAGCGCCAGCCGCTTGTTCCCGTGATCTCGCCGTGCTCTTCGCCGAGGACCGCGTCGCCGGGAAAGTCGCGCAGGATCTCGCCGCGAAGGAGCGCCTCGATCTCGCGGTCGGCTGCGGTGACGGGCGACTGGTCGGCCTTGGTGGCGACCTCGAGCGACAGCGACTGGAAGTGGCGCATGGCCACCGTCGCAGCGCGGTCCGAGAGTTCAAGCATGAAGGGCACGCGTGGATCGGCCGCGGCGGGAAGCGTCATGCAGTCATGGTAGTGGACTGGACTTTTGCACAGCTCCCAACAAAGATCGCGAACCTGGCGCGTGGCGTTCCAAATCGGGAACCGTGCCACAGGTACACGCGTTGTGAAGTGCAGGATGATGCGAGGCGCCGTTCCAATCTCTGCCCGGATGACCGCCGCAGTTGCGGCGTTGCTGTTCGCGGGACCCGCGTCCGCCGAGCTCGTGTCGGTGCGCGGTGCCGAGTCGGTCGCAGCGCCGCAGTCCGCGCGCGCGTCGACGGAGATGCAGTCGGGTGCGCTCGGCGGCTGGAGCTTCGAGTTCGTGCAGTCGGCGTGGACGCCATCGCCCTCCTTCGGGGCGGCGCGCGCGGCGGTCACGGAGCTGCGCGTTCCGGGGTGGAGCCAGTTCGCGGCGGGCGGCGCCGATGCCGTGTACGGGTCGCCCGCGTTCGGACTTGCTGCCTATGACCTCGACGGCGCCGCGTGGTGGAACCGCAGCGCGGGCGCCTTTCTCTCGGCGCGCGTGGTCGACGACGCGAGCATCGCGGGCATGCAGGCTGTGCTTGCCGACGTGGGCGCCGCGTGGCGGGTTGTCGAGTGGCGGGCGCGGACGGTGAGCCCCGTCGACCGCACAGGCTCCCTCGACCTCGTCGCGGGTGCTCGTGTGGCCGCGACCAGCGCGGGTGAGGCGTCGGTTGGTTCGGCCGTGTCGGCGTGGACCGACTTCGACAGCGAGGCGGCGCCGATGGTCGGGTTCCGCTCCCGCGCCGCGCTCTCGAGGGGCGTGGATCTGACGCTGCGCGGGGATGTCTCGCCGCGGCTCGATGGTGCGGGCGTGGCCTGGCGCGTGGGCGGTGGCGTGCGCGTCGACCTCGGAGACTCGTGGGACATGTCGGTCGAGGCCGGATGGCGCACGCTCGATGCGGCGCTCATGCGCGGGATCGGCGACGACCTCTCGGGCGGGCTCGGCGATGGCGGGGGGCGCGTCGGCGCGGTCTGGGTCGGATTCTCCAAGGCGTTCTGACCGTTCGAGACGTTTCGGATGGTCGGGTGGTGGAACTTGGGCGACCCACTGTCGTCCGATGACGGGTCGCACGCACGAACAGCGCCCCTCGTGCATCCCGAGCCACTTCGTACGATGTCGCCGTGCCACCCCGTGCGGTCGCCATGCTCGTGAGCCTTGTCGCGCTGGTGGCAGCACCTGCGGCGCTGCGATCGGCGGGGGATGCCCTGTCCGGGAATGCCATGTCGGGGGGTGTGAGGGCGGGGAGCCAGCCGCCGCTTCGGTTCGACGCCGAGATTCGCCCGATCCTCTCGGAGCATTGCTTTCAGTGTCACGGGACCGACGCCGCCGCGCGGGCCGCGGACCTGCGGCTCGACCAGCGGGCTTCCGCAATCGAGCGCGGTGCGATCGTGCCGGGCGATTCGGCGCGGAGTGGACTGATCGCGCGCGTCCACGCGGAGGATCCTTCGGAGGTCATGCCGCCGCCGAGGGTTCACCGGCCTCTCGATGCGAGGCAGAAGGGGCTGCTTGCGCGCTGGATCGACGAGGGCGCGCGATACGAGCCGCACTGGGCGTTCGTGCCTCCCGCGCGCAGCGAGGTCGCGCCTGGCGCGCATCCGATCGACGCGCTCGTCGGTGCGCGGCTTGCGCGCGAGGGGCTCGCGCTCGCGCCAGAGGCCGACCGCGCCACGCTCCTCCGCCGCGTGACGCTCGACTTGACGGGCCTGCCGCCATCGCCCGACGACGTGGCGGCGTTCATCGCCGACGAGGCACCTGGTGCCTACGAGCGCGTAGTCGACCGGCTGCTTGCCTCGGAGCACTACGGCGAACGCATGGCGCTGCCGTGGCTCGACGCGGCGCGCTACGCCGACTCGAACGGCTTCCAGCAGGACGGCGACACGTTCCAGTGGGTCTGGCGCGACTGGCTGGTGCGCGAGCTCAACCGCGACACGCCCTACGACGCGCTCTCGACGCGCATGCTCGCGGGCGACCTCCTTCCAGGGGCTACCGACGACGACCGTGTCGCGTCGGCGTTCAACCGCAACCATCTGCTCAACGGCGAGGGCGGCGCGATTCCCGAGGAAAACCGCTGGGTCTCGCTCTTCGACCGCGTCGACGCGACGGCGACCACATGGCTCGGGCTCACCATGTCGTGCGCGCAGTGCCATGACCACAAGTACGACCCGATCACGCAGCGCGACTACTACGCGCTGCTCGATGCGTTCAACCGCGTGCCCGAATCGGGCATCGTGGCGGGAAGCGCGAGTCGCTTTCGCATCGCCGACCCGGTGCAGGAGGCGCCGCGCGAGGGGCAGCGCGCGCGGCGCGCGGAGCTCGAGGCGGCGCTCGCAGCGGTGCCCGCGGGCGAGGAGCACAACGCCGCACGCGACGCGGCGCGCGGTGCGCTCGATCGCTTCCTGGCCGACGAGTGGCCGCGGGTGATGGTGATGAGCGACGCGCAGCCGCGCGAGACGCGCCTCCTTGCGCGCGGCGACTACCTTGCGCCCAAGGACGCGGTGTCGTTCGCGGTGCCTGTGTTCCTGCCGCAACTCTCGGCCGACGCGCCGCGCAACCGCCTGGGCCTCGCGCAGTGGCTCTTCGCGGCCGACAACCCGCTGGTGGCGCGGGTGGCGGTCAATCGCGCCTGGCAGGTGTTCTTCGGCGAAGGGCTCGTCCGCACGCCCGAGGATTTCGGCGTGCAGGGCGACCGTCCCGTGCTGCAGGACGTGCTCGACACGCTTGCGGTCGAGCTGCGCGAGTCGGGCTGGCGCATGAAGGCGCTGCACAGGCTGATCGTGACGAGCCGCGTGTACCGGCAGTCGAGCCTGGTCAGCGACGCGGTCCGTGCGCGCGATCCCGAGAACCGGCTGCTCGCCCGCGCGCCGCGCGTGCGGCTGCCCGCGATGACCATCCGCGACGCAGCGCTTGCGGCGGGCGGGCTGCTCGATGCACGCGTCGGTGGCGCGCCCGTCTATCCCTACCAGCCGCCGCGCGTGTGGGAGTCGCTTGCGATCACCATGGAGCGCAACTTCGAGTATCCCGCGTCGCACGGGCGCGACCTCTACCGGCGAAGCCTCTACACCTTCTGGCGCCGCACCATCGCGCCCGCCAACATGTTCGATGTGTCGCAGCGGCAGTCCTGTCGTGTGAAGGTCGCGGTCACCAACTCGCCGCTGCACGCGCTGACCACGCTCAACGACCCGACCTTCGTCGAGGCCGCGCGCGCCTTGGCCGAGCGGACGATGCATGCCTCGGATGCGCGCGAGTCGTGGATCCCCCGCGCGTTCGGACGCGTGCTCGGGCGTGCGCCGACGGCGCGGGAGCGCGGCGTCCTGGAGCGGCTGTTTGCGCGGGAACGGGCAGGATTTGCGGCAGATTCAGCGCGCGCCGCGCAGTTCCTCGCGGTCGGCGAGTCGCCGCGCGACGCATCGCTCGATGCCCTCGATCACGCGGCGCTCGCCGCGACCTGCGTGGCCATCCTCAATCTCGACGAGGCGATCACCCGTGAATGATGCAGGCGACCTCGACCGGCGGCTCGCAGCGCTCACGCGCCGCCACTTCCTGCGAACCTCGCTGCACGGGATCGGCGGCGTGGCGCTCGCCTCGATGCTGGCGCGCGAGGGTTTCGCAGCCGACCCGCGGCCTGCTTCCGACGGCGCCGCGATCCTTCGGCACGCGCCGCCGCGCGCCAAGCGCATCATCTGCCTCTGGCAAGGCGGCGGTCCCTCGCACGTCGATCTCCTCGACCCGAAGCCCGAGCTCGCGCGCTTCCAGGGGCAGGACATCCCCGAGAGCGTGCGCGGCGCGACCAAGCTCTCCACCATGTCGAGCGGCTACGCGAAGTGGCCTGCGCTTCCCGCGATCCGGCCGTTCCGCCGCTGCGGCCAGTCGGGAATCGAGATCAGCGAGCTGCTGCCGCACATCGGCGGCATCGCCGACGAGCTCTGCGTGGTGCGCTCGATGCACACCGAGGCGGTCAACCACTCGCCGGGCGTGACCTTCTTCATGACGGGCTCGCAGCAGCCCGGGCGGCCGTCGATGGGCGCGTGGCTCGCCTACGGGCTTGGCAGCGAGTGCGACGACCTGCCGAGCTTCGTGGTCATGACCTCGTCCGACCGCGAGAAGTCGTGCGGGCAGCTCTTCTACGAGCACTACTGGTCGAACGGCTTCCTTCCCGGCCGGCACCAGGGCGTGCGGTTCCGCAGCGCGGGCGATCCCGTGCCGTATCTCGGGAACCCGCAGGGCGTGACGCGCGAGTCGCGGCGCGGTCTCCTCGACGACCTCGCCGAGCTCAACCGCGAGCGGGCTGCGCGCGACGGCGCCGACGCGCTCGCGATCGAGACGCGCATCGCGCAGTACGAGATGGCGTTCCGCATGCAGTCGAGCGTGCCCGATCTTCTCGATTTCTCGAACGAGCCGAAGAGCGTGCTCGAGATGTACGGCCCCGACGTGCTCACGCCCGGCTCGTTCGCCAACAACTGCCTGATCGCGCGGCGACTGTCCGAGCGCGGCGTGCGGTTCGTGCAGCTCATGCACTCGGGCTGGGACCAGCACAACAACCTGTTCCACCATCTCGAGAAGCAGTGCCGCGACACCGATCAGCCGAGCGCGGCCCTCGTGCGCGACCTCCGCCAGCGCGGACTGCTCGACGAGACGCTCGTGATCTGGGGCGGCGAGTTCGGCCGCACGCCGTTCGGGCAGGGGCCGAGCGACGCGCCCACGGGCCGCGACCACTTCGGCCGCGCCTACTCGATGTGGATGGCCGGCGGCGGCGTGCGCGCAGGCCACGCGCACGGCGCGACCGACGACTTCGGCTGGAACATCGCGCGCGATCCCGTGCATGTCCACGACATGCAGGCCACCATCCTCGCCCTCTGCGGCATCGACCACGAGCGCATGACCTACCGCTACCAGGGACGGCAGTTCAGGCTCACGGATGTGCACGGCCACGTGGTGCCGGACTTGATCGGAGCGCGCGCATGAGCACGGCGTCGCGTCCGGGTCCGCTGCGGTCTGCGCTCATGCTCGTCGCCTGCATCGTGTTCTCGATGTCGGCGGGGCTCGCCGCGCTCCTCTGGCCGGTCGACGCGTGGTACGCGACGATCGCAAAGCCATCGTGGAACCCGCCGAACTGGCTGTTCGGTCCCGTGTGGACGACGCTCTACGTCCTGATCGGCGTGAGCGCGTGGCGCGTGTGGCGCACGGGCGCGTTCGGCCGCGACCGCACCGCGCTCGCGCTCTTCCTCGCGCAGTGGGCGCTCAACTTCGCGTGGAGCGGCTTCTTCTTCGGACTGCGCGCGCCCGGGCTTGCGCTTGCCGAGATCGTCGTCCTCCTGGCACTGATCGCGGCCACGATCGCGAGGTTCGCACGACACGACCGTGTGGCCGCGGCGCTCCTCGTTCCGTACATCGCATGGGTCGCGTTCGCCACGGCGCTCAACCTCGCGCTGTGGTGGATGAACCGCGGCTGACGGGCGACCTGCGGGCGCGGGCTCAGCGCACCGTTCCGTCGGGTGCGTCGAGCAGCCAGCCTGTGCAGAGGTCGTTGCCGAAGCTGCGCCAGTCGCGCAGCGTCCAGACCACCTTCTTGTCGCGCGTGACCTCGACCAGCTGCGGCTGGTCAGGACCGCCGTGCGTGTTGCCGATGACGACGTTGCCGTTCGGGAGCCACTGCACGCCGGTGACCCAGCGGAGGAGGATCGTTCGGCCATCGAGGTCGCGGAGTTCGTCGTGTCCGACCGACCAGACGATCTCCTTGGCGGGATTCACCTCGAGGACGCGGTTGTTGTTGCCACCGCCGATGAGCGTGTTTCCGTTGGTGAGACGGAGTGCGCTGAACACCGCGGTTCCGTGGCCCTGCTGGCCGGGCGTCGCGTCGCGGCCGGGTGCGAGCGGAATGGCGTACTCCCACACGATCGCACCCTTCGCGTCGTACTCGCGCACGAGCCCGAGCGGTTCGTGGCAGACGAGGTAGGTGCCGGCGTCGGTCCGCCGCACGCGCCGCGTGTCGTGATGCGGGTCGGGACGGTCGGTCGAGATGGGGACGGCTCGGACGATCTCTCCCTTCGCGTTTACCTCGATGATGCGCAGGTTTCCGGTCTCGGCGATCATCGTGTCGCCGTTCGCGAGGCGCTGGAAGCCGTGGATCTCGACGCGGCCCTCATAGGGAGCGACGGGCCGCGACTTCCAGCTCCAGACGGTCGCGCCTTTGCTCGTCACTTCGCGGATCTCGTCTGCCGCGGTATGCAGAAGCAGGTTGCCGTTCGCGAGCGCCTGCAGGTCGTGCGAGTTGTGCGCGCAGGGGTACTCCCACGAGATCGCCCCATCGGCCTCGCGGATGACGACGCGGCCCTTGTCCTGGCCGATCACGCGGTGCTCGGTGAAGCCGTACTTGGCGCGGATCGCGGCGAGCGTGCCGTCCGACTCCATGCGTGCGAGTTCCTCGGAAAGGCGCGTGGCGACGGCCGCGTCGCCGCTGCGGAGCGGGAGCACGCTCGGCATGGGCGCGAGCCGCGTGGCGCCGAACGCAGGATCGCGCTTGGCGCGCGCATCGAGCATGGCAAAGTCGCCGAGGAGCGCGTCGATCTCGCCGCGTTCGATGCGTCCTGAACTCACGCCCGCGGGGCCATCGGCGTTCAGGAGCGTGGCACCTGCCGCCTCCGCGCGCGCCCAGGCATCCTCGGGCGAGCCCGCCGCCGCCGCGACGCGCTTGCCGGCGAGCGCCGCAGCATCGGCCGGCACAGCGTCCTTCTTCGCCAGCACGCCGATGCCGCTCGAACGGAGGTAGGGCGCCGTGAGCGCAAACCGTCCTGCGCGCTCCTTGGTCGCCAGGAAGCCGTTCGCGAGGACATCGACCTCTCCGCTTGCGAGCGCCTGCTCCTCGTCGCCGGCGCGCACGGTGCGCTCCTCGGTCTTCCAGCCGAGGCGCTTGGCGAGCTCGGCGATCAGGTCGTGGTCGAGGCCCTTGTTGGGATCGCGGCGCGTCGACGGCTTCCAGTACGGCGGGTTCGCGGCAGGTCGGCCGACGCGCAGCGCGCGTGCGCCCGAGGCGAGGTCCTCGACCCGCAGCGGCGACAGGTCGAAGCGAGGCGTCATCTCGCGCGCGTACGTCCGCACCGCGGCCGTCACGAGCGCCGCGACGCGCGCCATCAGCTGCTCGTCGCACTTGTCGGCGTGGTCGGTGACCTTGTGGTAGTCCTCGTGGTCCTCGCAGCTGAAGAGGACGGCGGGCACGCCCACCCCGAGAAACGCACCCTGGTCGCTGCGCATGAGCCAGTCGGGATGCGTGTCGACCTTCATCTCGATCGGCACCGACGGCGCGAGGCGCACGAGGAGATCGACGAGCACCTTGCCCTTGGGGCCGCCGTCGAGGCGGATGGCGCCGTCGGGCTGGCGCGAGATCATGTCCATGTTGAACACGCCGCGCAGGCGCGCGACGGGCAGCGTCTCTTCCTCGACGAAGGCGCGGCTGCCCACGAGGCCCGACTCCTCGCCCGTGAAGCCCACGAAGACGACGCCCACATCGAGCGCGTCGCCGCGGAGCGCCTCGGCGACCGCGATCATGCCGCACACGCCGCTGGCGTTGTCGTCGGCGCCGTTGAAGATCCGGTCCTCGCCGGCGCGCGCGTTGGGCAGATGGTCGTAGTGCGCGGTGACGAGGATGTACTCGCCGCTCGGCTTCGGCCCCGCGGGAGGAATCCACGCGACCACGTTCGGGCTCGCCGCCGGCATGCGCGCGACGGGGACGAGCATCGAGTCGCGGCCCTCGAGCGGCTTGGCGCCCGCCTCCGCGAGCTTCGCGGCGATCCACTCCGCGGCGCGCCGGCCATCGTCGGAGCGGAACGAACGCCCGTTCATGGCGTCGGACGAAAGCTCGACGAGGTTCGACTTCATGCGCGCCGCGTCGATGCGCGGCACGACGCCCGTGGCGGGCGCCGGGTCGTCGGCGCGCAGCGGCGCGCACAGCAGGACGGCGGCGAGGGCAACACAGGCGAGGCGGAGCATCTGGTGCATCCGCGCAGCGTAGCGGCGACGCTACGGGCGAGGCTTGACCGGCTTCGTCATCTCGTCGACGAGCGCGCCCGCGCCGTAGACCGTCCGCATCGCCTCGAGCATGCCGCGCGCGTCGACCGACGTCGCGCGGTTGCGGGCGATGTCGTAGACCACGTCGCCCGCAAGGCTGTCGAGGTTGCCGTCGAAGATCAGGCCCACCACCTCGCCGTCGGCGTCGACGATGGGCGACCCCGAGTTGCCGCCGATGATGTCGTTGGTCGAGACGAAGTTGAACGGCGTCGCGGGGTTGAGCCGCGCGCGCGCATCGATCCACGAGCGGGGGAGCTCGAACGCCGGATCACCCGCGCGCGCCGCCGCGCGATCGAAGGTCCCGCCGAGCGTGGTGAACGGCGCGACCGTCTCGCCCGCATCGGTCTTCCAGCCCTGCACGGTGCCGTAGCTCATGCGCAGGGTGAAGGTCGCGTCGGGGTAGACGCTGTCGCCGAACGCGGCAAAGCGCGCCGTTGCGATGTCGGCGTACCCGAGCCGCTGCGGACTGTCGACCTCGTCTTCCCAGGCGCGGCGTGCGGCGCGCGCATCGGCATCGACGGCGAGCGCCAGGCGGATCATCGGATCGGCGCATTCCGCAAGCTGGTCCGCCGTCATGGCCGCGACCGCGTGCCGGAAGCCGACATCTCCCACGCTCGTTCCGCGCACGAGCTCGGTGGCGCGGGCGCGCGGGCTCTTGCCCTCGAGGAGACGCCGCACCAGCGCGTCGTCGAGCCCGCGGTCCTCGGCAAGGCCGGAGAGCCACGAGGTCATCCGCTCGATCTCGAGCTCCGCATGGATGGGGGCGGGCGAGTAGAGCATCGCCTCGAGCGACGCGCGGTTGGCGTCGCCGTACTCGGGCAGCCGCTCGGCGCTTGGCTTGCGCGACTCGCCGTTGAGCCGCACGAGCGTGCGCGCGATCTGCACGAGGTCGCCGCCGCGAAACCGCCGCTCGAGCGCGAAGTAGTCGGGCGCGAGCCTGCGCCACGCCTCGAGCGACTTCGCGACAAGCGCCCGTCCGCGGTCGAACCGAGCGGCCTCGGGCTTGCCCGCCAGCCGCTTCGCGAGCTCGGCCTCTTCCGCGCGCTTCGATGCGACGAGCGCGGGATCCTGCAGCGCGTCGAGCAGTCCCTGCGTGGCCTTGCGCCCGTTCTGCGTGCCGAAGAAGTCCTCGCGGGCGATGCGCGCGTTCTCGGCGCCGCGCCCCATGAAGGTCTGCAGCTTGACCTCGTTGCGCCACAGCCGCCGCAGGTTCGCGGGCTCCTCGACGTCGCGCAGGAACGCCACATGGTCGGCGGTGTACAGGCGGTTGGTCGACCCGGGATGCCCCCACGTGAAGACGAGCTCGCCCTCGCGCGCACCGTCGGCGTCCCACGAGAGGAAGTGCTCGGGCTCCCACGGCTTGCCGTTCTCGTAGATGCGGAAGAAGCAGCAGTCGAGGTCGAAGCGCGGGAACTCGAAGTTGTCGGCGTCGCCGCCAAAGAAGGCGATCGCCGTCTCGGGCGCGAACACCAGGCGCACGTCGCGGAAGGTGCGGTAGCGGTACAGGTGGTAGCGGCCGCCCTGGTAGAGCGTCACGACCTCGCTTGTCAGGGCGGTGGTCTTCTCGCTCTCGTCCTCGATCTCGGCGATGGCGCGGCGCTTGGCGGCGCCGGCCGCGGCGGGGTCGGCGCCCGCAGGCGTGGCGGCACTGCCGGCCGCGGCGTTCACGCGCTCGGTCACATCCTCGATCGACCAGAGGATGTTGAGCTCGAGGTCGGGGCAGGGGAGCTCCTCGGCGGGCGTCCTCGCGTGGAACCCGACCTTGAGCAGGTCGCGCTCGGGCGTAGAGAGCTTGGCCAGCATGTCGCTGCCCACGTGGTGGTTGGTCATCACGAGCCCCGTCGGCGAGACGACCGAGCCCGAGCCGCCCGTCGAGAAGCGCACCGCGGACTTCTGCAGGTGCTCGAAGAGGGCCGGGCTGCCCTCGAAGCCGTACCGCTCCTTGAGCGCGGCCGCGGGAATGGCGTTGGGGAGCCACATGCCCTCCTCGGCGAGGCAGGGCATCGTTCCCAGGGCGAGGAGCAAAGAGGTCGAAACGACGAACTTGGCGGGATCCATGGGCGAAGGGTAGCGGTCCCAGCCGTGATTTTGCTTGATCGGTCAGGCAAACGGACCGATGGAGGGGCGACTGCGAGGACGGGAACCAGCCCCGCCCGCGAGCGAGTCACGGCATGTGCGGCATCATCGGATACTCAGGCAGGTTCGCCCACGCGGCGCTCCAGGGCGGCATCCGCTCGATCTGTCACCGTGGACCGGACGACGCGGGCGATTTCCACGACCCCACCGCCTGCGCGGGCCTTGGACACGCGCGGCTTTCGATCATCGATCTCTCTCCGCTCGGCCACCAGCCCATGGAGGCGCTCGACGGGGCCGTCCAGCTCGTCTTCAACGGCGAGATCTACAACTACCGCGAGCTGCGCGCCGAGCTGGAGGCCAAGGGGCACACCTTCCGCGGGCACTCCGACACCGAGGTGATCCTGCACCTCTATCTCGAGGAGGGCGAGCGCATGCTCTCCCGCCTCAACGGCATCTTCACGGTGGCGTTCTTCGACCGCCGCACGGGCGACATGCTGGTGGCGCGCGATGCGCTCGGCGTGAAGCCCCTCTACTACACCGCGAACGCTCGCGGCGTGGCGTTCTGCAGCGAGATCAAGGGCCTGCTGGAGCTCGCACCCGAGGCGCGCGAGCTCGATCCCGTGGCGCTGCACCGCTACCTGAGCTTCCTCTGGTGCCCGGGCGAGGGCACGCCGCTCAAGGCGGTGCGCAAGCTGCTCCCCGGCGAGGCCATGATCCTGCGCGGCGGGTCGATCACGCGACGCTGGACCTGGTACCAGCTGCCCGCGTTTCGCGGCGTGCGCGCCGACCTCGGCGAGCGCGAGGCGATCGAGGGAACGGCCGCGCACGTCCGCCGTGCGGTCGAGCGGCAGATGGTCGCCGACGTGCCCGTCGGTGCGTTCCTCTCGGGCGGCCTCGATTCGAGCGCGGTCGTGGCGTTCGCCCGCGAGCAGGCCGCCGACCTGCAGTGCTTCACCATTCGCCAGGTGGGCGGCGCCGAGCAGGGCGTGACCGACGATCTTCCCTATGCGGAGCGCGTGGCGAAGCACCTGGGCGTCCGGCTCCACACCGTCGAGATCGAGGCGAGCCGCATGGCTCGCGACATCGAGCGCATGGTGTGGCAGCTCGATGAACCGCTCGCCGACCCAGCACCGCTCAATGTCCTCTACATCTGCGAGCTCGCCCGCCAGCACGGGATGAAGGTGCTGCTTTCGGGCGCCGGCGGCGACGACCTCTTCACCGGCTACCGCCGGCATCGCGCCCTCGAACTCCAGCGCTACTGGGACTGGATGCCCCGCGCGGCGCGCAGCGGCATCGAGCGCGCGGCGTCGCGCCTCGACCAGCGCAAGGCGTGGGCGCGGCGGCTTGCCAAGCTCACCAACGGCGCCGGGCTCGACGGCGACGAGCGCATCGCGAACTACTTCCGCTGGGCCCGCGAGGCGGATCTCCTCGCGCTCTACACGCCCGAGACACGCCGTGCGATCGGCACGCATGCTGCGCTCGACCCGATGCTCGACTTCATGCGGCCGCTGCCCGCTGGCCTGCCACCGCTCGAGCGCATGCTCGCGCTCGAGCAGCGGTTCTTCCTGTCCGACCACAACCTGCCGTACACCGACAAGATGTCGATGGCGGTGGGCGTCGAGGTACGCGTGCCGCTGCTCGACCTCGAGCTCGTGGAGTTCGCCGCGCGGATCCCCACGCGGGTGAAGCAGAAGGGCGGCGTCGGCAAGTGGGTCTTCAAGAAGGCCATGGAGCCGTACCTGCCGCACGATGTGATCTACCGCCCGAAGTCCGGGTTCGGCGCGCCGCTCAGGCAGTGGATGCGCGGCGACCTCCGTGCGCTGGTCGGCGACTTGCTCGGCGCCGAGAGTCTTCGCAGGCGGGGACTCTTCGACCCAGCGGCCGTGCAGAGGCTCATCGATGCCAACCAGTCGGGCGGGCTCGATGCGTCCTACACCCTGCTGTCGTTGCTCTCGATCGAGATTTGGTGCCGGAAGTTCGTGGACCGGTGAGCTTCCGGTGCGAGGCTCTCGGTTGGGCACACGCCCCCCGCGTCCGAGAAGCGGCGATGCTGCGGTCGCGCGACCCTCGTCGGGCGATGTAAATCCTTCGCCCAAGTACTGTTTCGGGTACGCCGCTCCCTTCGAAGCGCCGATAGAACGTCTCCTCTGCGCCCCGACGGCGGCGCTGTGTCGACAGGTCCCGAGAGGTCGCACGTGAAACAGATTCTCCAGTCGCTCAAGAACGGCTCGACCGAGGTTGCGGAAGTGCCTTGCCCTGCGGTCAAGCGCGGGCACCTGCTCGTCCGCACGTCCCGCACGCTGGTGTCGGTCGGCACCGAGCGCATGCTCGTCGAGTTCGGCAAGGCCGGCTGGATCGAGAAGGCCCGCCAGCAGCCCGACAAGGTGCGGATGGTCCTCGACAAGATCAAGACCGACGGCCTGATGCCGACCCTCGAGGCGGTGTTCAACAAGCTCGACCAGCCGCTGCCGCTTGGCTACTGCAACGTGGGGCGCGTCATGGAAGTCGGGAGCGGACTGGTGGGCTACGCCCCCGGCGACCGCATCGCGTCGAACGGCAAGCACGCCGAGGCGGTGTGCGTGCCCGTGAACCTCTCGGCGCGCGTGCCCGACAACGTGACCGACGACGAAGCCGCGTTCACGGTGCTCGGCGCGATCGCGCTGCAGGGCATCCGCCTGGTGCAGCCGACGCTCGGCGAGACGGTTGTCGTGACGGGCCTCGGGCTCATCGGTCTCGTGACCGTGCAGCTCCTGCGCGCCCATGGTTGCCGCGTGCTCGGCCTCGACTTCGACCCCGAGAAGCTGGCGCTCGCGAAGAAGTTCGGCGCCGACGTCGTGAACCTTGCCGCGGGCGAGGATCCCGTGAAGGCCGCGCAGGCCTATTCGCGCGGGCGTGGCGTCGACGCGGTCATCATCACCGCTGCGACCAAGTCGAACGAACCCATGCACCAGGCGGCGCTCATGTGCCGCAAGCGCGGGCGCATCGTGCTCGTGGGCGTGACGGGCCTCGAGCTCTCGCGCGCCGATTTCTTCGAGAAGGAGCTCACCTTCCAGGTCTCCTGCTCGTACGGCCCAGGCCGCTACGACGCGAACTACGAGGAGCGCGGCAACGACTATCCCGTGGGCTTCGTCCGCTGGACCGAGCAGCGCAACTTCGAGGCCGTGCTCGACATGATGTCGGACGGCCGGCTCGACGTGAAGTCGCTCATCTCGCACCGCTTTGCGATCACCGACGCCGAGCCCGCCTACGAGCTCGTCGGCGGCGGCGCACCGAGCCTCGGCATCCTGCTCGAGTATCCGAACGCGGATCAGAAGCCCGACAGCGAGATCCGCCGCACGACCGTCGAGCTCGCGCGCGCCGCAACGGGCGCGCCGCCTGCGCGTGGCAATGCGTCGATCGGCTTCATCGGGTCGGGCAACTACGCGACCGCCGTCCTCATTCCCGCCTTCAAGGAATCGGGCGCGCGCCTGCGCACGGTCGCCTCGAGCGGCGGCGTGAGCGGCGTGCATGCGGGCCGCAAGTTCGGCTTCGAGTCGACCACCACCGACACCAACGGCGTGTTCGCCGACCGCGACGTGAACGCGATCGTGATCTCGACCCGCCACGACTCGCACGCGTCGATGGTCTGCCAGGCGCTGCGCGCAGGCAAGCATGTGTTCGTCGAGAAGCCGATCGCACTCAAGACCGAGGAACTGCGCGAGATCGAGGCCGCGCGCGCCGCGTGCGGCGACAAGCCGCCGGTCGTGATGGTCGGCTTCAACCGCCGCTTCGCGCCGCAGGTCGCGAAGCTGAAGTCGCTGCTCGCGGGCGCCAAGGGCCCGAAGTCGTTCATCATGACGGTGAACGCGGGCGCGATTCCCGGCGAGCACTGGACGCAGGACCGCGACGCCGGCGGCGGCCGAATCGTGGGCGAGGGCTGCCACTTCATCGACCTCTTGCGCTTCCTCGCGGGCGAGCGGATCACCACCGTGCGGGCGCACGCCATGGAGTCGCCCGCGAACGACACCGTCTCGATCGACCTCGGCTTTGCCGACGGCTCGGTCGGCACCGTCCACTACTTCGCGAACGGATCGAAGGCGTTCCCCAAGGAGCGGCTCGAGGTCTTCGCGCAGGGCCGCGTGATCCAGCTCGACAACTTCCGCAAGATGGCGGGATTCGGCTGGCCGGGCTTCTCGAAGATGAACCTCTGGCGGCAGGACAAGGGGCAGAAGGCCTGCGCCGCGGCGTTCGTGAACGCCGTCGCCACGGGCGGCGCCTCGCCGATCCCGTTCGAGGAACTCATCGAGGTCGCCGAGGCCACCATCGCCGCGGCGGACCTGGCACGAATCAGCACGTGAACCCCGTTTGAATCCACGGTAGCACTGACATGAGCACGATCCTCGTCGACATCATCGCGGGCGCACGGCCGAACTTCATGAAGATCGCGCCGATCATCCACGCCATCCAGGCGCGATCTTCAT
>JBIIRG010000035.1:0-17838 GCA_044341665.1 Phycisphaerales bacterium
CCAGGCGAACGTGAGCGCCGACGGCCGCTATCTGTCCGTGAGCACGCTGCAGGGCGATCCGCAGAAGGCGGAGGGGACGGTCTACGACATCGAGTTGACCAAGTTCGCCCCCATCGGCAACGACGGGTTCTCCTGCGACATCGAGCGCAACAGCATCTGGGGCATGTCGCGCGACAAGCGCTACACATGCGGGCTCATGCAGCAGGCCCAGTGCAACGCGATCGGCTTCGTGCGCGATGAGACGACCGGTGAGCGCCGGAATCTCGGCACGCTTTACTTCTACAAGCCCTCCCGCGCCAACGCGGTCAGCAACGACGGGTCGCTCGTCTGCGGATGGAACGACGACTACGTGGGTTTCCGCCAGGGAGCTGTCTGGCAGCGCAACGCCGCAGGCAACTACATCCAGACGAACATCGCCGCCGGCGCCGTCAAGATGTCGGAGGCAGGTGTGGTCAGTGGCAGCGGACAGTGGGCCTACGGCATCGGCCGCGGGAACTACAACAGCGGCGTGGTCTGGCGCTGGAGCCAGGCGACGGGCTTGCAGCCGCTCGGCACCAGCCCCGTCCCGGGTGCGAACGGGTATCCCGTGGCGGCCAACGAAGATGGCAGCAAGGTCCTCTGCTTCTTCGGCCCGCTCGGTAGCAGCGGGTCGTTCCTCTGGTCGCAGGAAGAGGGCTATGTGTCCGTGGCCGAACTGGCGAGCAGGGCGGGGGTCGCGATCCCCGAGGGCTGGTCGCTCAACCTCGTGCTCGGGATGTCGCCCGATGCCAAGACCATCGTGGGCACGGCCTTCGGGCCTCCGCCGCTGATGTCGCCCTTCGTGCTCGATCTTCGCAGCGCGACCAAGCCCTGCCCGGCGGACCTCGACGGCGACGGCGAGGTCGGTGCCGCAGACATCTCGATCCTGCTGAGTTCCTGGGGTTCGAGCGGCGGCGCGGCGGACATCGATGGCAACGGCTCGGTGGGCGCGTCCGACATCGCGGTACTGCTGAGCGCCTGGGGTGCGTGTCCGTAGGCCATCGTCGGATTCTGCCGATACACACCTGCATTCGCCCGGCGCACCTTCCAAGAGAGCCCGAAACATGATCCGAACCGACTCTGTGTTCCCGCTGGTACGACTCGCAGGATGCACCGTGGCAGGCATCGCCGCCGCCATGGTCACGCCCTGCCACGGTACGGAGCTCTTTCTGCTCGGCGCCGTTCCCTACTCGTACGCGCAGGGTGTCTCGTCCGACGGCACGCGTGTCGTCGGGAGCGACACGCAAGGTGCATGGCTCTGGACGCGCGAGTCGTGGGTCGTGCGAATCGAGGGGTCGCTGGCCTATGGGAACGGCGTCGGCGGGCGCCCCGCGATCACCGACGACGGCGCCTCGGTCCTCTGCGCCAAGCTCGAGAACGACAAGGATCCGCGCGCCGAGGCCGTGCTGTACGACGTGACGCTCAACACCTTCGATGCAGCCGTCGGCAACCTCGGCTTCAACTGCGATATCAGCCGCATGAGCGGGTGGGGCATGTCGCCGAGCGGCAGCCATGTGTGCGGCCTCGCCTATGTGGCGTTTTGCTCGCCGCTCGGATTCGTCTGGGATGCGGCCACCGACAGCATCAAGACCCTTCCGTCGGTCTACATCTACAAGCCCACGCGTGCGAACGGCATCAGCGACGACGGCGGCTTCGTGTGTGGCTGGAATGACGACTACACCGGCTACCGCCAAGGCTGCGTCTGGCGCCGCGATGCCAACGGCAACTACGTCGCGACGCTTCTGAACGCAGGCACGGCGGCTTCCAAGCTGCGAGAGGCCAGCGTCGTCAGCGGAAACGGCGTGTGGGCGTACGGCCAGGGATCCTCGGTGACGGGTGGTGCGCCATACCGATGGAGCGTCGCCACGGGGTATCAGCCGATCGTTCCGCTCCCGCCGGGTTCGCCGCAGAACGGCTTCGTGAACTACGCGAACTACGACGGGAGCAAGCTCCTGACCTACATGGGTGGGGAGACCTACCTCTGGATCGAAGGGCGAGGCTACGTGTCGCTCCACAACTGGGCGCTCGAGAACGGCTTCGATCTCACCCTCGAGTGGGGCTTCCGCGGCTTCAGCATGACCGCCGATGGCCTGACAATCGTGGGCGACGCACTGCGACTCGCCGACGGGGTGCCGTCGCCGTTCGTGCTCGACCTGCGGCCGGTGGCAGGACCTTGCCCGGCGGACCTCGATGGCGACGGCGCCGTCGGTGCGTCCGACATCGCCGCGCTGCTGAGCGCGTGGGGTGCGCTCGGAGGCGCTGCCGACATCAATGGCGACGGAGAAGTGGGCGCGCCCGACCTCGCCGCGTTGCTCTCGGCGTGGGGTGCGTGCCCGTAAGGGACTTCTCGTCGACGCCGGCTCTCGCGCCTATCGCGACGGCTTCGGCCCCTTGAAGCCGGTACCGCCCTTGAAGTTGGTGCCGCGCGCAGGCTTGCCGCTGCCAAACGGATTCGTGCCAAATCGCGCGGGTCCGCCGTGCTTCGCGGGACCTGACTTCGGGCCCTGCTTTGGTCCGGAGTTTGGCCCTGGCTTCGATTCGGGCTTCGACTGAGGCCTCGATTCAGGCTTCGATTCAGCCCTGATCTCGGGCTTCGACATGGGCCTCGACATGGGCTTCGACACGGGCCTCGACACGGGCTTCGCGCCGTGCGACGGACGACCATGCGTGCCCGACTCGCGGGGGCTGGGAGCGGCAGCATGGGAGGACTCGCTGCGTGCAGGATGCTCGGCTCGTGCGCGCGGCGCGTGCGCGGAGGCATCGAGGTGCACCGTTGGCGCGCTGGGAATCGGCCGCCCCGAGGCGTTCAGCCGCGGCTTGGGCTGCGGCTGGCCCGCGTGCGAGTGCTGCTGCTGAGGCTGCTGCCGAGTCTGCTGCATCGGCTTCGCCGTGGCATGCATCGGAGGCGCAGGCCGCCGCGCGGGTGCAACGGTGTCGTGTGCGGCCGGCTTCGGCGCAAGACCGGCCTTCGCCGCCGCCTCGTCCGTCTTCGGCACGTGCTCGGGCACGCGCGCCCGCGGGATCTCGAACTTGATCAGCCGCTCGACCTGCTTGAGCAGGCCCTTCTCCTCGACATCGCAGAAGGAGATCGCATGCCCCGACTTGCCGGCGCGCGCGGTGCGCCCGATGCGGTGCACGTACGCCTCGGGCTCCATCGGCAGGTCGTAGTTGACCACATGGGTGATGTCGTCGATGTCGAGACCGCGCGCGGCGACGTCGGTCGCCACCAGCACCGACGAGCGACCCGAGCGGAACGCCTCGAGCGCGCGCACGCGCTGGTTCTGCGCCTTGTCGCCGTGGATCGCCTCGGCATGGATGCCCGCCGCCTTGAGCTTGCGCGTCAGCCGGTCGGCGCCGTGCTTCGTCTTGGTGAACACCACCGTCCGATCCATGTCGAGCGTGTCGAAGAGATGCACCAGCATCTGGGTCTTCTGCGCCTTGAGCACGAAGTAGAGCTTCTGGTCGATGCGGTCGACCGCGCTCGAGACCGGCGTCACCGTGACCGTGACGGGCTGGTTGAGCAGCGAGTCGGCGAGATGGCGGATCTCCTTCGGCATGGTGGCCGAGAAGAGCATGGTCTGCCGCTTGGTCGGCAGCAGCTTGGCGATGCGGCGGATCGGCTCGATGAAGCCCATGTCGAGCATGCGGTCGGCCTCGTCGAGCACGAAGAACTCGATCTCGGCGAGGCTCACCAGCCGCTGGTCGAGGAGGTCGATCAGGCGGCCAGGCGTTGCGACGAGGATGTCGATTCCCTGCTGGATGGCGCGCACCTGCGGTCCCTGTCCGACGCCGCCGAAGATGACGGCGAAGCGGATCGGCGTGTGGCGTCCGTAGCTGGCGAAGCTCTCGGCGATCTGCGCGGCGAGCTCGCGCGTGGGCGCAAGAACCAGCGCCTTCGGCTTGCGGCCCGTGGGAAGCTTGCTTCCGCGCGGGATGCCTGCAAGCAGACGCTGGAGGATCGGCAGCGCGAACGCCGCCGTCTTGCCTGTACCCGTCTGGGCGATGCCGAGGACGTCGCGCGGCTCCAGCGCGGGCGGAATGGCCTGTGCCTGGATCGGCGTGGGATTCTTGTACCCGTCGGCCTCGAGCGCATCGAGGAGCGGGGGAGCGAGCTTGAGGCTGGCGAAGGTCACGGTTGCCGTCGGGGCTTCGGCGGCGGGCTGCTGCGCGGGCGCAGCGGGGGTGGAAACGGGCGTCACAAACACCTTTCGCCCGCGGCGTACACCGCGGGTTCGGTCGGGGCGGAATCGCGTTCGTGCGGCGGTGCCGGCGAGCGGGATCAAGCCAATGGGCGCACGCGGAGCGCGCGAACACCGTGTTCGCGCGGTCGTGAAGCGTGCCGCCGGCAAGGTCCCAGTCCATGCAGCGGACATCGAGTCCGCCCTGAGTTCACCGGCAAGAGAACGAGAGAGTCTAGCACAGCTTTGCCCACGATGCACGACCGGCGTTGCGAACGGCGGCAATGCGCGCCATGATCATCGCATCGTGGCGATTACTGGCATCACGCCCATCCTGAACGTGTCCGACGTGCCTGCGAGCTTCGCATGGTTCGAGTCGCTCGGCTGGAGGCGAGGCTTCGCCTGGAACGGTGGTGGCATGATCGCGTGCGCCGCCGATGCCAACGAGCACGGCCCTGCGCACTTCGGCAGCGTGTGTGCCGCGCATCGCGACGCCGATGGACGCGAGCATGCGGTGCAGATCTTCCTCTGCCATGGGGGACAGGGTTCCCGCGGCAGCATCCTGCCGCGCTTTCCCGGCGACGACGAGACCGACGGCGTGTGGATGTCGTGGTGGATCGACTCGGTCGCCGCGCTCAACGCGCTGCACGCCACGTGCGCCGCGCGCGGCTACGGCGTGACCATGCCGCCGACCAACAAGCCCTGGGGCGTGCGCGAGTTCCACCTGCGCCACCCCGACGGCCACATGTTCCGTGTTTCATGCGGGCTCCCGCCCGCGACCGCATAGCCCTGCCTGGAGTCGATCATGTCTTCCGCCAGCAAGTTCTCCGCCTACGACCGAGCCGCGTACCTCGCGACGGTGCCTGCCAAGCAGCGCGCGCTTGCCGAGCAGCTCTGCGACCTGCTCGAGGCGTCGTTTCCCGCGTCCGACATCCAGATCTACGGGGGCTTTCCCATCGTGGTCCGCGACATGGAATGGATCGCGGGATTTGCGATGCGCGCGGGCGGTCCTGTCGCGTACTGCTGCTCGCCCGCGACGCTCGCGGAGCTCGGCGCCGAGCTCAAGCCCTACATGTCAGGCAAGTCCTGCGTCGCGGTCAAGCCACGCAAGGGCGAGACGATCGATGTCGTCCTGGCGCTTGTGGCGCGCGCCTTCACGATCGCCTCGAAGCACGGTGGCATGATCTCGAAGACCGACGCGAAGAAGCGCGAGGCCGCGCGAAAGAAACAAGCGCCGTCGTCGAAACGAGCGGCGCCTGCCAAGACCGCGGTGAAGCGACTGGTGAAGGGCGCCGCGACGAGCCAGGCGAAGCGCGCGGGGCCGCGGGCGACGAAGGGCAAGGTCAAGTCGGCGGTGACGTCGACGCGCAAGTAGCCGTCAGCTGCAGCACGAACCGCTGCCGGCGCCCACGCTGCACTGCGGCTTCACGCGGTTCCACGGCATCTTCTCCATCACGATCGCGAGCCCGCAGAAGCCCGTCGCGCCCGCGACGAAGAGGCCGCCGCCCATGAAAGCGGGAATCACGAGGAACCATGGGTTGACGAACGCTCCGAGCGTCGTGCCCACGAGGACGCACGCGCCGATCGTGACCTGCGTCTGCTGCATCACGCTGAGCTTCGGACGCGCGGCATCGACGACGGTTGGTAGTCCTCCCGCGCGCCAGGCCTCGATGCCGCCTCGGACATTGCGGACCTCGATGCCTGCAAGCGCTGCACAACGCGCCGTCGCGTCGCCGCCGCGTCGGCCCGACTTGCAATGGATGAAGACGCGCTTCGCGCCAAGCGCGCGCACCTTCTCAGGTGTCAGCGCGCCGAGCGGCATCAGCGTGGCGCCCGCGATCCGCTCGCGGGCGTGCTCGTCGGGCTCGCGGACATCGATCAGGACGGCGTCGCCGCGCGCCAGCATCGCCTGGGCGTCGCGTGGCTCGATCTCGTTGGTGGTCGCAGCGGGGGAGGTCGTCATCATGGTGGTCATCGTGTGCTCCGTTCAGCGTGCCGCGCAGGCCGCGGTCTTCGTCTTCGCGTAGGCGCCGAATCCGCCGCCCATATTGGTCACCGTGTAGCCGTGGCGCTCGAGCAGGGCGCAGGCTCGCGCGCTGCGCAGGCCAGCCTGGCAGTGGACGAGCAGCTCGCGCTCCTTCGGCACCTCGGCCAGCTTGCCGAGCAGGCGCGTGTGCGCGATGTTCAGCGCGCCCGCGATGTTGCCCGCGGCATGCTCGGTCGCGCGGCGCACGTCGAGGACGAACGGCGCGCGCGTGCTGATCTCGCTGTCGGTGTCGGATGCCGCGATCTCGCGTGTCTTCGCGATCGTCGCGCCCGCCGCGGCGAGCTCGCCGAACCTCGCGGCGTCGAAGAAGCCGACCACGCGGTCGAGCCCGATGCGCACGAGGTCGCGCACCGCCTCGTCAACCCGCGCGGGATCGACGAGGAGCACGATGTCCTCGTCCTCGGTCACGAACGAGCCGGCGTCCGAGTTGAACTGCTTCGTCAATGGGCAGAAGAGCGAGCCCGCGACATGCGCGTCGCGGAACGCCGCCCAGTCGCGCGTGTCGATCACGGCAGCCTTGCGCGTGTCGATCTTCGCGACCTCGGCCGCGGAAAGCGCCTTCGGCTTCGGCAGCGCACCGAGGACGCGCGGCCCCATCTTGTTGTCGCGCTTCATGCGCGCGAAGTACAGCGGCGGCTCAGGCTGCCCGTCGAGGATGAAGTCAACGAACGCCTGCTCGGTGGTCGCTGCGCGCACCGCGGCGTTGAAGCGCTTCTCGTAGCCGACCGTCGTCTGCGGCACCGCGCCGAGCGCCTTGCCGCACGCGCTGCCCGCGCCGTGGCCCGGCCAGATCTGCATGTAGTCGGGCCACGACTGGAAGTCCTTGACCGTGTGGTAGAGCCGCTTCGCCGACGGATCGGCGATGCCCTGCATGCCCGCAGCGCTCTCGAGGAGGTCCGGCCGCCCGAGGTCGCCCACGAACAGGAAGTCGCCCGTCGCAACGCCCATCGGCTCGTTCGCGCCGCCACCAAGGTCGGTCACCTCGTAGCAGAGATGCTCGGGCGTATGGCCCGGCGTGTGGATCGCGCGGAAGCGGATGTTGCCGACCTTGAACCCGTCGTTGTGCTTGAGGCGCACCGCGTCGTACGAGCCACCGCCCGACTTCTGGTCGAGCCACATGTACTTCCAGTCGTCGTCGCCCTCGTCGGAGACGTAGATGCGCGCGCCCTTCTCGGCAAACTCGCGCAGGCCAGTCAGGTAGTCGGCATGGATGTGCGTGTCGGCGGCCGCCACGATGCGAAGGCCGTTCTCGGCCGCGATCCGCTCATAGCGGTCGATGTCGCGCTCGGCGTCGATCACGATCGCCTCGCCGGTCTTCTGGCAACCGATCAGGTAGGCGGCCTCGGCAAGCTTCTCGTCGTAGATCTGTCGAAAGAACATGATGGATCGTCCTTGAGTGGTCTGCCTGCCACGGTCTGACTGCCATGAGGGGGGCGGCAGGATTGGAGCCGCCTTGGAGCGCGGCAGGGGCGGGAAGGGTTCGTCCTTCGGCGCAATTCAGCGGAACTGGCTCGGCGCGTCGTGAAGGCCGTCCTGCAGCGCGTAGGTGAAGCCCTTCTGCACTGCGTAGGCACCCACACGGCCCTCGAAGTCGAGGGCGAGCATGCCGACCTGGTAGCGCTCGGGGTTTGGGTTCTTCTCGATGATGCGCGCAATGGCGCGCTCGCAGGCCTCCTGGGGGGAGGCGCCCGCCCTCATCGCCTCGACCGCGAGGTGGGCGCCAAGCGTCCGGAGGACAGTCTCGCCGAGCCCGGTGCAGATCGCGCCACCGATCGGCGCATCGACAAAGATGCCCGCGCCGATGATCGGCGAGTCGCCGACCCGTCCGTGCATCTTGTAGGCGAGCCCGCTCGTGGTCGACGCGGCCGCCATGCGCCCTCCTGTGTCGAGCGCCAGCATGGAGATCGTGTCGTGGTTCTCGATGTTGATCTTCGGTTCGTAGCGCCGCTCGGTCAGCCAGGCCCGCCACTCGCGCTCGGCAGCGGGCGTCAGGGCGGGGGGCGCGACCTCCACGCCGCACTCGCGGGCGAACTGCTCGGCGCCCGCACCAACCAGCAGGACATGAGGGGTGCGTTCCATCACCATGCGGGCCAACGACACGGGGTGTGCCACGCCCTGGACGAACGCCACGCAGCCCGCGCGGCCGTCGCCCGTCATCACGGCGGCGTCGAGCGTCACGCGGCCATCTCGATCGGGGCGCGAGCCGAGGCCGACCGTCATGTCGGGGCAGTCGAGCTCGACCACGCGGCAACCCGCCTCGACGGCGTCGAGGGCGGAGCCAGTGGAAAGCGTCGCCAGCGCAGCCTTGTTGGCGGGTAGACCGTGGTTCCACGTCGAGAGGACGACGGGCGAAGCTGGAGCGCGCGGCGTCACTCGGGCTGAGGCGTCCGTTCGTGGCAGTCGCTCGGCGCCCCTGCATCCGAACAGCGAGGTAGCGACCGCCCCGAAGAGTCCGATGCAGACAGGCCGCCGTGAAAGCGCGTGGGGCGGGGCCGAAGTCACGCAAGATTCTGCGTTCATCCCAGCCACGCTATCGACTGCGCTGCCGGTTCGCGCGACATCAGCGGATTTCCGCAGTTTGCGATTCGGGAGACGAGCGAGGGAGCGTTCCGCAGGCGGCGCGGCTCCTGCGGGGCGAAAGTGGCCTAAATATCTGACCGCAAGGTGCTTGCGAGCGGAAAATCGCCACGACATTTCGCGCAATTGCGGATTCTGGCGTTTGCGTTCAAGGCGAACGGTGGCACGGTTAGGTCGCTTGGAAGGGCCAAGTCCCTGTGGGAGCGCGGGTTGCGCTAGATCGCCACACGTTGCGGCGAGGGAACTGTGAAAGGGCTGCGGCTTCCGTCCAGCAAACATCAGGAGAAGGGGATCCATGCTTTCGAATCGTCTTGCCAAGCACTTCGCTGCCGCCGCTGCGGCTTCGGTCGTTGCTGGCGCGGCCAACGCCGCCATCGTTCACTGGGCCGACGCCAACCTGCTCGTCCCCGCCACCATCGACGGTCTCTACATCAACGTTGAGACCCGCCAGACCGGTTCGGCCGGCTCGGGCGTCGCCGGTTGGGACATCAATCCCTACGCGGCCACCTCGCTCACCTGGTTCAACGCCACGGGCACGGGCATGATGCGCTACCCGGGCGTCACGACGGGCTCCGCGGGCAACCTCGCCCTCGGCACCTCGGTCGGCGCGAACGGTTCGTTCGGCTCGGGCGCCGTCGTCTTCGGCGCGGCCGCCGGCAACTGGCAGCTCAACGCCTCGAACTACTTCGGTTTCCGCTTCGTCGCTGCTGACGGCGGCACCAAGTACGGCTGGGGTCGCTTCGTGATCGGCGCGTCGAGCTTCGGCGCGGACCGCATGATTGCCGAGCTCGCCTTCGAAAACTCGGGCGCTGCCATCTCTGTCGGCGCTGTGCCCGCACCGGGCGCCATCGCCCTCCTCGGACTCGCTGGTCTCGCGTCGCGTCGTCGCCGCTGAGATCCGCACCAAGCACTGAGCTTGCATCGCGGGCGCCCTTCGGGGCGCTCGCGGTGTTTTTGCCGTCGACGGACTTGTGCATGTCGGGCGATGCGCGCGCGCATCGGAACCATCTTGCGCGCAGACGCTTGTGAGCAGGCGCCCCGGGGTCTCCGTTGCGGAAGTCGCCGCGGGACGGCTGCGGATCGCCGGGGGATGCACGAAAGAGATGGGAAAGCGGGGTTGCTGCGCTTGCCCTCGAGATTGCTTGCAGCACGTTGTTGACGTCCCTATCCATCGTTCCAATGTCGGCGGGCTCCAGTGTTGTCCGCCTACCGGCTCCCTTCCGGTAGAGACTCCCAACTCGCAATGGCCAACGGCGGACGCTGTCTGAAAGGCAACGAGTGATGCTTTCGAATCGTCTTGCCAAGCATTTCGCCGCGGCTGCTGCCGCGTCGGTCGTCGCTGGCGCCGCGCATGCGGCCATCGTTCACTGGGCCGACGCCAACCTGGTCGTCCCCGCCACAATCGACGGTCTCTACATCAACGTCGAGACGCGTACGTCGGGCTCGGCTGGTTCGGCTGTCTCGGGTTGGGACCTCAATCCCTACGCCGCGACCTCGCTCACCTGGTTCAACGCCACGGGCACCGGCATGATGCGGTTCCCCGGCGTCACGACGGGTTCGGCGGGCAACCTCGCCCTCGGAACCGTCGTCGGCGCGGCGGGTTCCTACGGCTCAGGCGCGGTCACCGTCGGCGCCGCCGCGGGCAACTGGCAGCTCAACGCCTCGAACTACTTCGGCTTCCGCTTCGTTGGCGCTGATGGCGGCACCAAGTACGGCTGGGGGCGCTTCGTCATCGGCGCGTCGATCTCCGGTGCGGACCGCACGATCGCCGAGATCGCCTACGAGGATTCGGGCGCCTCGATCAACGTCGGTACGGTCCCGGCTCCGGGCGCGATCGCGCTCCTCGGCCTTGCTGGTCTCGCGCACCGTCGCCGCCGCTGAAGGCGGCAGGCCTGCTCCTCGAACTCGGATTGAATTGCGGGCGCCCCTCGGGGCGCCCGATTTTCTTTGGAGACTTACGCGGCGAGGATGACACGGCACTGCCTCGGAAGTCCATTTGGAACAGTCTCTTGCGAACAGGTCGCCGTGCGGCCTGCTTGCCGAAGTCCCCGTGTGATGCCGCATGATCGCCGAAGGATGCGCCAAAAAGATGAAAAAGCGCATGTGATGCGTTTGCCCTCAGGGTTCTTTGCGGCAGATTTGCAATGTCCTTGTCCCTCGTTCCCTTGTCTGCGGGCTCCTGTTTGCCCGCGTACCGGCTCCCTTCCGGTAGAAACTCCCAACTCGCAATGGCCAACGGCGGACGCTGTCTGAAAGGCAAAGAGAGATGCTTTCGAATCGTCTTGCAAAGCACTTCGGTGCAGCCGCTGCTGCGGCAGTCGTTGTTGGCTCGGCCAACGCCGCTATCGTCTACAGCGGTGTCGTCAACTTCGCCTGCGCCATCGACATCGATGGCACCTACATCAACGTTGAGACTGCCCAGCTCACCAACGGCCCGGGCGCGGGCGTTCCCGGCTGGGACGTCAACCCGTACCGCTCCTCCAGCGGCAGCGGCATGAACTTCTTCAGCCCGACCGGCGGCGGCATGGTCTCGGCAGCGGCGGGCGTGGGCTCGGCCATCAACCTGGCCGCCGACACCCTCATCGGTAGCACGAGCAACTTCAGCTCGTCCACTGCGACGATCGCCTTCGGCGCCGCCGCGGGTCAGTGGCAGTACGGCACCAACAACCTCGTCGGCTTCCGCTTCGTCTCGGCGGCCGGCACCACCCACTACGGCTGGATGCGCTTCCTGATGGGCGCGCAGCCGGCGACGGGCAACCTGGTGACCCGTACGGTCGTTGACTTCGCGTACGAGAGCAATGCCGGCGCATCCATCGGCGCTGGCGCAGTCCCAGCTCCAGGCGCGATCGCGCTCCTCGGCCTCGCTGGCCTCGCTGGCCGTCGTCGTCGCTGAGTCGATACCTTTGACAGAAACTCACTCCTCACCGGAGCGCTCGAGAATTCACTTCTCCCGCTTTGTTTGAGATGAGTCGAAAAGCATCGCGTGGGCGGTCCGTTTGGATCGCCCACGTTGCTTTTTTGCCGAACTTCTGTGGGAATCTCGACTCGGAGGCGATTCGGCTGGCCGCGTTTTTCTATGGTCGTGAGCGCGGGAGTCGTGATGAAACGCCCGGTCTTCGCCGCGTGGCAACGAAGCTTGCGAGAGACGGCTTCTGACGTCGTTCGCGGCTTCTCGTAGCATGGCGCCATGCCCGCACGGATCGCGAAGCGCCTTCTCGTCATCGGTTGGGATGCCGCCGATTGGATTCTGATCAACCGCCTCTTCGCCGCGGGCAAGATGCCCGTGCTGCGCAGGTTGGTTGAGGCGGGTGCGCGTGCCGATCTTGGCACGTTGGAGCCGAAACTCTCGCCCCTCTTGTGGTCTTCGATCGCTACGGGCAAGACCGCGGACAAGCACGGCATTCTCAATTTCGTCGAGCCGAAGCCTGATGGCAGCGGCCTCCGCGTGTCGACGTCCACGTCGCGAAAGACGAAGGCGCTCTGGAACATCCTTTCGCAGAACGGTCTCTCGACGCACGTCGTCGGCTGGTACGCGTCGCATCCCGCGGAGCCGATCAAGGGCAGTGTGGTGACGAATCTGCTGCAGGAGGGCGAGCCAGCGAGCGAGGGCGCCGCGTGGCCGTTGGTCGCGGGCACCGTCCATCCCGCATCGCGTGAGGACGCGGTCGCCGCGAGCCGGCAGCGCGCGCGGGCGTTTCCGCGCGACACGCTCAAGGCGCTCTTGCCGAAGCTTGATGAAGTAGGCGTTGGCGACGGGCGCGTGCAAACGCTCGTCAAACTGATGTCGTATGCCGCGAGCATCGAGCGCGCGGCGATCGCGCAGTTGAAGTCGGGTGGCGCGTGGGACGCGGCGATGGTCTTCTTCGACGCGATCGACACGGTCGGCCACCACTTCATGCAGTTTGTCGCGCCGAAGATGGCGCATGTCACCGAGCGCGAGCAGCGTTTCTTTGGTGGCGTGATGGACGCGGTCTACGAATGGCACGATGCCGCGCTTGGTCGCCTCCTCGAAGCCGCGGGCCCCGAGACGACGGTGATGCTCCTCTCCGATCACGGATTCCACAGCGATCATTTGCGCCCGAATCTCAGCGATTTGCCGCCCGAACGGCGCATGGAACTTGAGTCAAGTTGGCATCGCCCGCAAGGTGTGCTCGTGTTGTCGGGGCCGGGCATCAAGAAAGGCGCCGAGATCGCTTCGCCGACGATTCTCGATCTCGCGCCGACAGCGCTGGCACTCATGGGCCTTCCTGCCGGGGAGGATTTCGACGGACGCGTGCTCGCCGAAGCGATCACGGGAGAGGTGCCTGCACGCATTGCATCGTGGGATTCGATCGATGCGGCCTCGGGCGAGACGGCAGGTTTGCATCCCGCGGATCTTCGGCAAGATGTCTTCGAGGCAGCAGACGCGATCAAGCAACTCGTCGATCTCGGGTACATGGCCGCGCTTCCCGAAAATGTGCAAGGTCAACTCGATCTCGTGCGCCGCGAGAGCCTTTTCAACTTGGCCGTCGCGTTGATGTCGCGGCGTCGTGGCCACGAAGCGATTTCACACTTTGAGCGTCTGGTTGCGGAGCGGCCGCACGAATCGCGTTACGCGCTGCTTCTTGCGAATTGCTTGATTGGTGCAGGGCGCGCAAGCGAGGCGGCCGACTGCATGGCGAAGTTGCTCGAGCACGACGCAAAAAACATCGAAGCGCAGTTGTTACGGGCAGGTGCGTTGGCGCTTGCGGCTGATGACAGCGGAGCACGCGCGCAACTCGATCCTGTCGAGCGCGCGGTGCGTACGCGGCCAGAACTTGCGCTTGCACTTGGTGGTGTGCTCGGTGCGTGTGGGCGATTCGCCGATGCGCGAAACTACTTTGAGCAAGCGAAGGCGCGGAATCCGCGCGACGCCGCCGCACACATCGGTCTCGCGCGCATGCAGCTCGCGCTCGGTTGTTTCGAGGCGGCGGCCGAACACGCGCTTGATGCGCTTGAGATTTCGCAAGCCTTGCCCGAGGCGCATCTCATTCTTGGCGCGGCGCTCGCGTGGTACGGCGACGAAGAAAACGCGAAGAAAAGCCTGGGTTTCGCACTCATGCATGACGCGGGCATGTTGGACGCGCATCGATGGATGGCGGCTCTTCACGCGAAATCGGGCTATGTGGCGTACCAAGGCGACGCGCGCGCCGAAGTCGAGCGATTGCTCGCAACAGTGCCCGCAGGTGCTCGGCCGAAGGACATACCGTTTGGGCCCGCGGCGTTCGCGGCCAAGCACGGAATCGATCCTGTTTGAAATGCGCGCGTTTGAGTCGGCGGATGTTGTGGTCACGCGCGATTGCGGTGAAGCGATGGATCGACCGCGCCGCTCATGGCGTCAACATCAAGCGTGAGACCGTTGGATGCCTGCAGAAACTCCGCAATGCGTGCGGCTTGCGCACGTGCGTCGTGGATGAGGTCCGCGTGCCGCACCGCGAGCACGCTGAAGTTTGGCCGCGCCGCCAACCATGCGTGCACTTGCGCGAGTTGCTGCGTGTAGATCGAGGCAAGTCGATCGGGTGGAAGTCCGCCGCCCGATTTTCCGCTGCGTGAGAGCATCGTCGACTGACTCTTCACAACTTCGCGTACGTCGCGGTCGAGAAACACCACGCGATACGCGCGATCGTCGGGGAGTTCTGGCACGAGCATGTGAATCACCTTGACGACCTTGCCGCGCGCGTCATCAAGCCAGGCTTTGTCGGTGCGCAGAGATTTCACCCGTTCAAATTCGAAGTAGCCGCGCGGATTGTCATCGTCGGCGGTGCGAACGCCGTCGGTCAACGGCGCGATACCACCCGCGACGATCATCTGCATCGCCATGCTGGTGCCCGAGCGGGGGAGTCCGGAGACGACGGTGATGAAGTCGCGCATGGCGCCACTCTATCGGCTTGGCTCGGGTAGTCTCTTCGCCATGCTCAAGACGACGCTTGAAGTTCCCATCGACTCGATCGAGGGTGCGCGCATGGCCGTGCCGTTCGCCACGCGGCTCGAGGTCTGCCATGACCTCTCGAGCGAGGGCTGGACACCAAAGCCCGAACTGGTACGTGCCTGCCGCGACCTCGTCGAGGGAACGCCCTGCACGGTGGTCGCGATGATCCGTCCCGAGCTTCCCGGGGGCTCGCGCGCGCTCGATGTGGCGGCGTTCGCCACGACACCACGGCTGCTCGACGCCTGCATGCGCGAGGTCGAGGCAAGCGCGCGGGCTGGCGCGCACTCGGTCGCGATCTCGATGCTGACCGCCGACGGGCACATCGACATCGAGGCGAACGCGCGTCTGATCGAGCTCGCGCGGGGCTTCGGCCTGGTCGTCGCCTTCCTGCGCACCTTCGACCTGCTCGTCGACCGCGAGCGCGGCATGCGCGATGTGTCGGCGCTCGGTTTCACGCGATTCATCACGGCAGGCGTCCTCGGGTGGGACGCGTCGGTCGCAACGCTCGACGAGCGCGTCGAGGTCGTGCGCCGCGACATCGCCAACGCCGGCCGCGAGGCGGAGCGCCTCGGCCGCGCGCCCGTCGAGGTCGTGCCCGCGGGCGGCGTGCGCGCCGCGAACGCCCGCGCGTGGCTCGCGCTGTCGCCGCATCTGCACGCGTCGTGCCGCCGCAATGGCGTCATCAGCCGCGAGGAACTCGAACTGATCCGCACCGAGATGCGCTAACGTGCGCGGATGCTCAGCGCGATCCTCGCAGCGTCCGTCTCGGTGTCCATCGCCTTCGCAGCTCCGCCCACGGAGTCGGAGCAGATCGCCCTCTGGACAAGCGACCGCGACGAACGCATGGCGTGGTGGCGCGAGGCGCGCTTCGGCATGTTCGTCCACTGGGGGCTCTATTCGCCCGCGGGCGGATTCTGGGATGGCAAGCGCTACGAGCAGCACTACGCCGAGTGGATCCAGCACTGGGCCGCCGTGCCGTGCGCCGAGTACGCGCGGCAGATGAAGCCGAAGTTCCAGCCCGACGCCGGCTTCGCCGAGAAGTGGGCCGATCTCGCGCACGCCGCGGGCATGCGCTACGCCGTCATGACCTCGAAGCACCACGACGGCTTCACGCTCTTCAACTCGGAGCAGCCGTACTCGCTCGGAAACAGCGTCGCGGGCGGCACCAACATCTCGCCCGCGGGCCGCGACGTCGCGCGTGAGTTTGCCGACGCGATGCGCGCGCGCGGGCTCAAGGCGGGCTTCTACTACTCGCTGCTCGACTGGCAGCACCCCGATGCCTACGAGATGGCGCTGCCCGGCTATCCGAAGGACGGCCACGCGCGCGACCATGCGAACTACATCGCGTACATGCGCGGCCATGTGAGCGAGCTGCTCTCGAACTACGGCCCGCTGTCGACGATCTGGTTCGACTACTCGGATGCGACGCGCCAGGGCGCCGCGTGGGGTGCGGCGCAGCTCATGGCCGACATGCGCGCGCGGCAGCCGCAGATCCTCGTCAACAACCGCCTGTTCAACGGCCTCGAGAACAAGAACGGCGACTACGGCACTCCTGAGAAGTACGTGCCGCCGACCGGCCTTCCCGGCATGGACTGGGAGGTCAACCACACGCTGAACGAGTCGTACGGCTTCAGCGCGCACGACGTCAACTGGAAGGACACGAAGACCGTCGTGCGGCTCCTGTGCGACATCGTGTCGAAGGGCGGGAATCTCCTGCTCAACATCGGGCCTGACGCGAACGGCCGTGTGCCTGAAGCGGCGCAGGAAACACTCCGCGGGGTCGGCGCGTGGATGAAGGTGAACGGCGAGGCGATCTACGGCACCACCGCGAGCCCGTTCACGCGGCTTTCGTGGGGGCGTGCGACGCAGAAGCCCGGCGAGCTCTACCTGATGGTGTTCGATTGGCCCGCGGACGGCGTGGTCCGAGTGCCGATCCGCAACGAGGTGAAGATCGTCGATGTGCTCGGGACGGACGCAAAGTTCCGCATGGCGCGCGACGAGGCAGGCGGCGGAACGGTGCTCAATCTTCCGAAGCAGCCCATTGATCCGCTGTGCACGGTCGTGCGCGTCCGCTACGAGGGCGCGCTCGATCCGCTGCCGTTTGCCGTGTATCCGTCGAAGGGCGGCGAGCTGATCCTGCTGCCGCACGACGCGACGCTGGAAGGCCCGTCGATCAAGGTCGAGCAGGTGGGCGTGATCGGCGATGTGAAGCACAACATCGGCTACTGGCTCGATCCCGCCGCTTCGGCGTCCTGGCCGATCGCGTGGCATCGCGCGGGCAAGTACCGCGTGCTCGCGGAGCTCGCCTGCAAGACCGAATCCGCGGGCGCGAAGGCGTCGCTCGGCTGCGGGGGAGCGCGCATCGAATTCACCGTCGAGGGTACCGGCGGCTGGCAGGACTACCGCGAGTTCGAGCTCGGCGTGGTGGAGATCCCCGCGGGGCCGCAGACCGTGTCGCTTCGCGCGTCGTCGAAGCCCGGCGAGGCCGTCGTGAACGTGCGCTCGGTGCGATTGGTTCCCGCGCCATGAAGCCCACGCTGCACACGCCGCGGCTTGTGCTGCGCCCCGCGCGCGCGGACGACTCGCACAACCTGCTCGCGCTCGACCGGGACCCCGAGGTTCGCCGGTTCGTCGACCAGCCCGAGGAGCCGACGCTTGAGCTCATGGAGGCCGCGATCGCGCGCGTGCTGGCGATCGACGCCGCGGACGACTCCGTCGGCTTCTGGATGGCCGAGTACGAGGACCGCTTCGCAGGCTGGTTCCACATGAGGCCCCCGCGCGAGGGAGAGCCGATGGAGCCCGGCGACATGGAGCTCGGATACCGCCTGCATCGCCCGCTCTGGGGCATGGGTCTGGCGACCGAGGGTTCGCGGGCGCTGCTCGGTCACGCCTTTGAAACGCTGCGCGCGCCGCGCGTGATCGCGATGGCCATGGTCGAGAACCGCGCGTCGACGCGCGTGATGGAGAAGCTCGGCATGGCGCCGTGGCGGACCTGGATCCGGCGGACGCGCGCGGGTGTCGAGTGCCCCGCGATCACCTACGCGCTCGCGCGGTGAGGTGACGCCGCTCAG